>JARGOZ010000147.1:0-8378 GCA_029213025.1 Verrucomicrobiales bacterium | reverse complement strand
ATGCGATTTTGGTCGCGACTGCGGCTACACCACCGAGCCCGAGAGCCCCTGCGATAATAGCGATGATTAAAAGTATAATTGCCCAGCGAATCATTATATATTTTCCTTTCTGATATTTTTAGTAGACCGGATTGTCCGGTCGATTGTTAAGATCAGAAGTTGCACAAGATGTGCCACGGGCCTGAAAGTGTGTGTTTACGGGCCTTCACGCCGGTTTTGGTCTGTTGCCAACCAGCAAAATCAGGGCGTAAAGCATGACGATCATGCAAATCGCACGACGGAAAGACTACTTTCGTTTCAAGATTCGGTCAGCCACCTTCTGGCCGCAGAGCACGACCATAGGCATACCTCCACCGGGATTCACGCTGCCTCCGGTGAAGTAGAGATTGCTGAACTTTGAACTTTGCTTGGGGAACTTAAAGCCGTAGTTCCTTTTCCAATCAGAAACCACTCCGTAGATGGAACCCCGGTTGGAGTTATACATTCTCTGCAGGTCAGTCGGTGTCAGTATGTCCTCAACAATCGTGTGCTCGCGCAGACCGGTTAGTCCCATTCGTTCCAGTTTGTCGATTACCCGGTCTTTTAAGTTCATGTAGGCGCTTTCCGGCAGGGGATTGTCAGGGTCGATGGGTGGAATGTGAGGGAGGATCTTAATGTTGTCACAGTCTTTCGGTGCTTTTGACACATCCGTCCTCGTAGGGGCTACGAGGTAAATCGTTGGGTCTTCAGGAAGTTCGCCTTTTTTGAAAACCGTATCAAAATGCTTATCCTGATTTTTGGAGTAAAAGAAGTTGTGATGAGCCAGCTGTGGATACTGCCGGTCGGTGCCGAGGTGAATTACCAGTCCGGAACAAGCCGGAGCGAATTTTTTCGATACGCGGGCGAGTTTTTGTTCGGGGATCCGCAGCAGCTTCCCGTAGGCGGGAATGACTTCCATATTGCAGACCACATAGTCCGCCTTGATTTCTTCGCCTGAAGCGAGCTTTACTCCGGAAACTTTGCGGAAACCTTTTTTCGTTATTTCTGAAACTTCACAGTTCAGGTCGATAGGGATTTCCATGTCCTGGCACAATTTACCCAGACCTCTGGCCAGATTGTACATGCCGCCTTTTACATACCACAATCCATAGTCGAACTGAATGATCGGCATTAGGTTCATGTAGCCTGGCGCATCGTGGGCGGATGAACCGACGTATTTGATGAAGTATTCAAATATCATCCGGAGATGCGGATCATCGAGTCGCTCTTTGATCGAGCTGGACATCGAATTACGATAGTCCATCACTCCGTTGTTGAGCTGGATATTGTAGTGGCGGAGGAATTCCCAGAGGGTATCGAGACCTTTGGAAAAATAGCCTTCGTCAATCATTTGATACTGCGCCCGGGCGTAGTCGAGAAAATCCTGGAACTGTTTCCAGTTCTCTTCCGGAGGCCCGGTCAGGCGCCCCAGCTCGGCCTTCATGAGATCCTCTTCTTCATAGAGATCGATTTCCGTTCCGTCTTCGAAGAAATTCCGCCAGTGGGGCTTCACCTTTTCCAGCGTCACGTAATCATCCATGTCCTTCCCAGCCCGTTCGAAAAGGTCGCGGAAAATTTGCGGCAGAGTAAAAATCGACGGCCCCAGATCGAAGCCGAAACCCTCTTTCTCGAGGTAGTTCAATTTGCCGCCGATTTTGTCGTTCTTTTCGACGATGCGGACATCGAACCCTTCGGCCCGGAGAGAAATGGCGGCGGAAAGCCCACCGAGGCCCGCCCCGACGACGACAACTGACTGGTTACGCGAATCCATAAGTTTGGCTGTAAATTCAGCTTACAGAACCGCCAGGTCCCGCAACGCTAAATTTGAGCTGATTCTCGCAGATTCATAGATGACCGGCAAGCCGCTTCCTGGATGAGTGCCGCCTCCGGTGAGGTACACTCCATCCAACTCCTCGAAGCGATTTCTCGGACGATTGTGGAGCAGTTGGCCGATGTTGTGAGCCAGATTAAAGACCGCGCCGCGGTGGATTTCATATTTCGAATCCCAGTCGTCGGGAGTAAGCATTGTTTCCGATACGATCCTCTCTCTGATATCGCCGAGCCCGATCAGGGACAAGCGGTCAAGAGCCACTTCGCGGTAGCGTTTTGCCTCTTTATTCCAGTCCACATTTTCATGCTGATGAGTCACCGGCAATAGAATGTAGAGAGTGCTTTGTCCTTCCGGAGCGAGGCTCGGATCGGTCACACAGGCATTCTGCACATAGTAGGAGGGTGACCCGGACAGCTGGTGGTTATTCTCTATATCGTCGAGGTTGGTTTTGTAGTCCTCCGCCATCACGATCGTATGATGAGGCAGGTCTTTGTAAATGCCATCGATACCGAGATAGAGCATAAAAGTGGAACACGAAAACTGCTTATCTTTGACCTCCTTCTTCGTCCAGCGACTCAGCAGATGATCGGGAACGAGGCGACTCATCGCCCGGGCGAAGTCAGCATTGATAAACAGGGCATCGGCGTTGTGCTGGCCCGATTTTGTTTTGATTCCTGTGACCCGGCGACCATCGAAAACCAGTTCTTCCACCGGCTCCTCGAGGTGAAACTTTACGCCCATTCTCTTCGCCACTCTGGCCATAGCTTCGCTGACCGCAGCACAGCCCCCGATGGGATGGAATACGCCATGTTGATACTCCAGACCGCTCAGAATCGAGAAAAGACTCGGACAGCGATACGGCGACATCCCGAGGTATTTCGACTGAAAGGAAAACGCGAGCCGGGTGCGGGGATCTTTGAAAAAGCGCTTCAAATCGTCATCCAGGGACGCCCATGGCCGAACGGCGGGAAGGGCACTGAACATCGAGGGACTGACAAAATCTTTCAGGCTGTTGAAGGGTTTTTGCAAAACTGGGCGGAGCTTTTCAAACTTCCACTCGTTCTCTTTCATGAATGCTTTGACCTGCGCCGCATCCTCCACCGAGATTTTGGCGACTTCCTTTTCCATCTGATCCAGATTGGGAGTCGCATCGAGCGACGGACCGCCTTCGAAAAAGAGCCGGTATTGCGGATCGAGACGGACCATTTTTACCTCGTCTTCCAGGCTCGCTCCGCAATCCCGAAAAATCTCCTCAAGTAACTGGGGGTAAAGAAAAAAGGTGGGGCCGGTGTCGAAAGTGAAACCGTCTTTTTTGATATGAGAGGTCCGTCCTCCGACTTTGGGAAGCCGTTCGAAAACTTCCACATAAACGCCTTTCGAAGCCAGTAACATCGCCGAGGCGAGTCCTCCCGGTCCCGCACCCACAATGATCACTTTTCTTTGATTCCTGAACTGTTCCATGCAATTGCCCTGTTTATCCTACGTGGCAGGAGGAACAATTGGCAGGGTTATAATCGCAAATTTTCAGAAAACGTCATGGTTTTCTTTCAATGTTGCTGATCTCCATCCGGTTGTTCCGGTAAACGGCGACTGCGGAATCCGGTAAAAAAACAGCAGCATCTCCAGCCCTCTCTTTCGGCAATCATAGATATTTCTTGAAAGTCACGATGGGTTAAGTATCGATAGGGACCTGTGTATGGAATCGATTCTTAATCATCGAAGTCTGCTCGACCCGCTGCTTCTCAGCGAGTTTTTTACAGTAGACTGCATTTTCATTGCTCTGGGCGGCGTGGCGTTCGGGGTTTTTGTGGCGAAAGGGCTTTGGTACGAGACGATACCGCTGCCGTTAGCCGTTCCGGAGCCAAAGCCGGCCCCGGAGCCTGTGCAAGAGCCGGTGGATGAAGTTGTCATCACCGAATCCTCCGGACCCATGTTCGCTGATGACAGTGCCGCAACCGGAGATCCCCGGAGAATCGTGTACATTATGGACATCTCATTTTCGATGACTCCCGCACAATTCGCGCTCAGCAAAGAGGAGTTGAAAAAGGCGATCAAGGAACTGAACGAGGACTCTTTTTATCAGGTCATTTTCTTCTCGGGTGGTGCGAGATTCGCTCACCAGGCGGATCAGCTTCCGGTAGGAAAGTGGATCAAAGCTTCAACGAGGAATAAAAACAAGACGATCAAAGCGATTGCTCAGGTGCGGAAATCCCGGGGCACGACCTGGGTTCTGCCGGTTCGCCTCGCCATGAATATGGAGACCGTTCCCGATGCCATTTTCTTCCATACCGACGGGGAAAAAAAGCAACACGCCGCTCTGGCGGAGGAAATCAAAAAGCTGGTCGACGAAAAAGGTCCGGAGACGAAAGTTCACACCATCGCCCTGATGTCAGCGAGTGCCCGTTCGACAAGATCGCTGAAAAAAATCGCCGATGGAACCGGCGGGCGTTTCATGCTGGTGACCCGTCGCTGAGTCGAAAAACGGTGATTCAACAGGGTACGATGCGCGACTGTACCCTGTTAAGTGAGTAATTTTTTTTGGGTCCAGCTGTCATGCCGCGATCCCCCGGATAAACGTATCCACAAAATCCTTCACTTTATCGAGCACCCGCACGCGGGTCGGCTTCCTTTCGGTTATCGATAATGGACGTTCGATGATGCTTATGATATCCGGGTCCGGCAAGGGTTCCTGGCCGGTGTAAACATACCGGTCGATGACTTTCTGCAGTTTGTCGGCGTCGAGCTGTTCTTCTTTTACCAGTTCGTCAAAGGCCGCCCGGCGTTCCTGTTCCCAGAAATCTTCGAAGGAATCGGGGATTTCAGCAGCACTGGAAAGATCGGGCAGATTGCGGGATATGAATTTTTCGATCAATTCCCGCTTGCTGCGCAGCTCCACTTCGCCCGCCACGGAATCGAGGATCAGTTTGCGGATGGTCGGTTGCTCCCCTTCTTCTGCATCATAGAGCTGGGCGAGCAGTGTCAGGATGTATTGCACGTTGATCACATCGCGATGGATCAACTCCAGTTCGAAATCGACGTCTTCGAGGATTGATACCGTTTCGAGTTGGGTGTCGGATTTCACCTTGTCGAAAAGATCGAGATAGGCACTGCGGAAGTCGGCAAACTGCTGGGCGGTCAAGGCAAGATCTCCTTCGTCAAAATCAGAGAAGGATTCGAGGATGTTACGAAGGCGCATCAGTTCACGGAAGACCTTTACGAACTGTAACTCCGCCTCTTCATCGGGCAGGTTCTTGACCTCGCGGGGCGTCGGAGTGAGAGGCAGCAGCTCTTTCACTACGATTTCGTTGAAGCGCTTTACGTATTCATCATAAGGCGCGACAAAGATCGTTTCCTTCGCTTCTTTATTGGAAAACAGGGCCACGGCTTCGTCGGTGGCTTTTTTTAAATTGCGGAACACCACGATATTTCCCTGACTCTTGGCTTCGTTGATGATTCGATTGGTGCGGGAGTAGGCCTGAATCAGGCCGTGGTAGCGCAGGTTTTTATCCACGTAAAGCGTGTTGAGATGTTTGCTGTCGAAGCCGGTCAAAAACATATTTACCACCAGCAGAATATCCACTTTCCGTTCCTTTACCTTTTTGGCGATATCCTGGTAGTAGTTGTAGAAAGACTGGGTGTCCCGGGTGGAATAGTTTGTTCCGAACATCGCATTGTAATCCGCGATAAACCCTTCCAGCTTGTCGCGGGTATGGGGATTGCCGCAGTCTCCACCGATGATCTCGGTGTCTCCATCGAGATTGCCGTCGGCGTCGGGATCGGCTTCGTTGGCGGTGTAGGTGAAAATGGTGGCCACTTTCAGATTGTGCCGACCGGCTGCCTTTTTTGCCGCGAAAAGTTCATAGTAACGGATCAACATATCCACCGAACTGACGCAAAACATCGCGGTGAATTCTCTGCTTCGGGTTTTCACCGCATGATGATCAATAATGTAGTCGGTGATTTTCTCCAGTCGCTGCGGTGACTCCAGCACTTCTTTGGTATCGATCGCTTCCACATCGATATCGACATTGTTCGGACTGTCCGCTTTTTGCTGGTAGCGGCCGACATATTCGACCGAGAATTTCAGCACATTCTCATCCTTGATCGCATCGGTGATGACGTAGGAATGCAGTTGCTCGTGGAATAGATCTTTGGTGGTTCGTTTGAGTCCGCCGCGAGGCGTTTGATAAATGCCACTACCGGTGCCGCCTTCTTCCCGCATTACTTGTGATTGCCGGGACACAGTCGCGGCATTGTCGGCAAAGATTGGTGTGCCGGTGAATCCGAACATCTGGTGGTTGCGGAAAAATTCGCAGATCCGGTGATGGGTTTCACCAAACTGGCTGCGGTGACATTCATCGAATATAAAAATGATGCGCTGGTCCCGCAGCGGTTCCATTTCGGCGAGATAGGTCTTGTTGCTGATCGCCGTATTCAGCTTTTGCAGGGTGGTGACGATCAGTTTGGTGTCATCTGTGAACTGTTGGACCAGTTTTTTTGTGTTGTTGGTGCTGTCGACGCTGCCTTTGCTGAAGCCGTTGAATTCTTTGATCGTCTGGTAATCGAGATCCTTCCGATCGACACAGAAAACGACTTTATCGACCTCCGGCAGACCGGTCATGATCTGGGCCGCTTTGAAGGAGGTCAGTGTTTTGCCCGATCCGGTGGTGTGCCAGATGTAGCCATTGACTTCTTCTTTGGGCGGATGGGTTACCTTTTTGATGATCGCCTCGGTGGCATAGTATTGGTAGGGGCGCAGCACCATCAGGATTTTTTCCGTCTCATTCAGCACGATGTATTTGCCGATCATCGTGCCGAGATGTTCGCGATTGAGGAAGCTCCGGGCAAAAGCGGTCAGCTCGCGGATGGTGGTGTTGTCCTCCTGCGCCCAGTAAAAGGTTTGTTTGAAACTCTGTTTCCGGGCGTTGGCATAGTATTTGGTATTCACCCCGTTGCTGATCACAAAAAGCTGAACGAAGTGGAACAGACCCTGCCCGCTCCAGAAGCTGTGTTTCTGATAGCGCTGCACCTGGTGGAAGGCCTCCTTCATTTCCAGCCCGCGCCGCTTCAGCTCGATTTGGACCAACGGCAACCCGTTGACGAGGATGGTTACATCATAGCGGTTTTTGTAACTGCCCTCCATCGCCACCTGCTGGGTGACCTGATAGCGGTTACGCACGGGATAGGTCGAGTCGAGAAATTCCAGGTAAACCGTCTCGCCGTCTTCTTTTTCCAGCTTCATCCGGTCCCGCAGCGTTTTCGCTTTGTTGAACACCCCGGCGTTGCGGTTGAGGTGGTGCAGCACCTTGCGAAATTCGCCTGCCGTCAGCGAGACGTTGTTAAAGGCTTCGAGCTGGGCTTTGAGGTTTGCCAGCATCGATGCCTCATCCGTTACCGCCGCCTGCTGGTAGCCCTGACCGAGCAATTGCGCGATGAGATTGTTTTCGAGAATTTGTTCGGATTCAGGCATGTTGGAAAATGGCTTGCCGCTTCAATTTGGCTTAAAATGGTGTGATTATTCTTATTTCCCGAAATTTTGGCCTAATTTCCAAAAAGATACTCAAAATAAAAGGAACGCATTCATTGTGAATTAGTTGTGGATGTATTCTTATTTTTTCCCATTTACTCTTAACGCTCTGCTCTTCGAGATTTTTGGACCGCAAAATTCACGTCTAATCCCGAAAAGTTAGACATGATTAGACGTGTTTTTAGACGAAATCGGATTTAAATGGTTTTGTAAATTGTTCACTTTCAGATCCTTGCGAAAATTGGTCGGTAGACATGGTTTAGACGTAAAATTAACTATTTGAAATTTTAATGGCCAGATCTACACAAACATCTGCTGTAACAATCCGCGTTTGAAGGTTTGGGTTTCGCTGATTTGCGCGGAGACTTGCTCGATCCTGCGGTCGATGGCGGAGAGGAAATTGGCGATTTTAGTTTGTTCTGGGAGAGATGGGAACGGAATAGTGAATTTTGAAAATTCCGTTTTGTTTATGATTGGCAATGTTGTATTTGCTTGAGTTGCTCTAATCTTCGGGGTCCGTTTAAGTAAAACGTAATATATAAATTCGAAATTAATCGCTGAGAATACTGAAATCGAATTTATCTGCTGATTAGTTAGACAAGATTCTGTTGAAATACTTATTTTCCCAATCGATCCTATGCATGTGAACATTACGCTGTTTGTGGGAATTAAGCGCACCGAATTTCCTTGTACTCTACGCTCTGAACGAACTTGAAATTTGGCACGGTCATTGATGTCAGATGGTGTGACAAACATGGTTTCCCCGTTCCATAATTCCGGTTTTGAAGTGGGTGGCGTTTTGCCAGTTGTGATTTCGCCAACCTCCCCCAACTTCTTCTCCTCCCATTCGGGGAAGTCGTTGCCGTTGTCGTCTTTGAAGCGGATGGTTTGGGAGAAGAGCTGTTGCATCACGCCTTTTTTGTATTCTTCCAGCAGGTCGCGTTTGCGGATCAGTTGCCCAATCCGCTCATCCACCGCCGTCAGGAAATCCGCAATCTTCCG
>JARGOZ010000146.1:6548-19049 GCA_029213025.1 Verrucomicrobiales bacterium | reverse complement strand
AGCCCGGATTAGCAATCCAGGCTACGTACGCTTCGGCCTTTGTTTGCGCTATTCTTAATTCCCGAAAAACCCGGCGGGGCTCATTTTGCAGGGGAATTTTCGAATCGATAAATAGTGCTATTCGCCGGGTAAAGAAGCCAGTTTGTCGCGATCAAATCCCAGTGAGTAGTTTGCTATGTCCTGAAGCACGCGCTCGGCTTCGTCGATGTGTTGTTCCGCTATCAGGTAATTGACGTAGTTCTCGAGGAACGGCATTTCGCCTTCGCGGTATTGGCGGATACTTTCGTAGCTGGAACGATACAGGGAGCCGGCGAGGTTTTTGTGCCCCAGGTTGTTGAGTAGTTCGGGGATCTGCCAGTGACGCTGGAGAGTCGGGTAGGCGGGCAGACCGGAGCGACCGGAAAAGAACCAGGAGTCGGCCATGCGCATGAGCGAGGCATGGGTTTCGAGCAGGCGGGTGCGGTCGTCGATGTCGGAGAAAAAACGAATCTGGATATCCGGGCGACCTTCAAAAAAGGTGGGGCCGGGACGGCGGGAGGACTGGACCTCGGCTTCGGCGAGTGCTTTGCCTTGCTCTCCGAGGCGGGACAGAATAAGGAGCGCGATTTCGAGTTGGTTGGTAGTAGAGGTTTCCCTGAGCAATGCAAATTCCTCCGCAAGCGATTCGCGCAGCGATGCGAGCAGCAGGCGGGTGAGAAGTCCGGCTCGTGGATGGTTGCTGTAGGACTCCAATAGAGGGATGTGACCGGTGAGCAGGTCGCGGTTTTTTACGGTCCATTCGGCCAGTGGCAGTGCGGTTTCTGACAGGTTTTTCACACCCTCGCCCAGTCCGGTAAGATAGATGCCGAGCTCCCGGGAAAGAGCTTCAGTTTCACCGGGCAGCAGCTGGGAATAGATGTTGAGAATGACAAATTGGATGTGGCTGCGAAATACATCGTTGCGCTCATTTCGATGGTAGATCCGGAGCAGGCTGAGGGCCTCTTCAATTTCCCCTCGCTGGATAAAAAAGTCGGCGAGGTTGCGGGTCAATTCGAGTGAGCGATAGGGGAGGGATACCCGGGAGAGCCACTCCAGTTCCTGTTTGGTGGTGCCGGACTTGCTGCGAAAGATTTCGAGGTATTTTCCGAGAGCCGCCAATTCGGTAGTTCTGTCGATTTGAGAATAGGTGATTTGATCCAGCCAGGCGAGAGCCTCGGTCCAGGCTCCCTGTTCGATGAGCAGTTCCGCGCCGAGCAGCAGATCGCGCCCGGAGGATTCGTTGCGTTTTCGCTGGTGGGTGAGCAGGCGGAGGAGTGATTCTTTTTCACCGGCCTCGCGGTAGGCAATAATCAATTCATCCTGATAGGGGAGGTGAGAGGTGGTCTTCACCGGTGGTTCGCCGTCTCCGGTAGCGGGTGGCTGAGCGAGCTGGGTGAGCAGCTCGATATTTCCCGACAACCGCAGCAGGCGGGCGTGTTGCTCGTTGAGGTATTCGTCGGTAAGCCCGGGCGGGTAGTCGACTTCCCCGGTCTTCAGTTTGGCGAGGATATCCAGCCCGGGCTCCGGGTAGTGGGCTCGGGCCGCGTTTTTGAACAGACCGCGAATGGGCGCGTAGTCCTGAGTTCCAGCCACGACCTCGCGATGGTATATTTGAGCCGCTTCACGATGGTAGCCGAATGTCTCCAGCTCCCGTGCGAAATCGAGTCGCCCGTCGAGGCTGCGAAATTCCGGAAGCACCCGGTCGAGAAAGTTGGCCCGGTCAACGGTGCTTTTGCCGTTTAACCAGTGGGCAAAGCGAAAGCCTTCGAGGTGTTCGTAGATGCGGAATGTCTCCACGCTCTCGCTGTAGGCGAAGGGCTGCCCGCCGAAAGCAGAGGCAAATGCATCGGACTGCCGCGCTTTGCGGGGAAACAGCTCGGTGTAAAAGCGCATTTCCCGCTTGAGTCGTTCCCAGCCGAAGTTGTCGGCGGTCAGAGCGGGGGGGCGGAAGAATGATTGCTGTGGTTTGAGATCCAGCAGGCCGGTGGTGACTCCGCTAAGTGAAGCAAATGCATTCTCGTAGTCGGCGGAGAGGTAACCGGTTAGCACATCAAGCTGGCTTTCCGTCAGTTTTGAACGCAATGGGTTGTCATAGAATTTTCCGCGAAATTTCTCCAGCAGCGAGATCCGTTCTTCACTGGAATCGGCAATTCGAAACCGCTCGGTCATAGCGATTTGAGTGAGGTGGGGTAGATGGCCACCGTATTCCAGTGCCGTCATTTTCTCCAAAGCGGTGTCGAGGATATCCGCCTGTTTGCGCGTGTCGCCAATCCAGTCGATGACCTGTGCGACGAGGAAAGCCAGATTCGGGTCGTCGGCCATGTTTGCCTCACCGAACTGCACGGCTTCGGAAAACCGGCGGTAATTTTTCCACTCGGTAAAGATGTAGTTCACAATCGATTCGTGAAGGTTCCGGTCGGCGAGATATTCGACGACCAGCTCCGGGTGATCGGCGCTGGCTTCCTTCACCGCCAGATAGGAGGAAAAGGCCGCGGCGGCGGGCAGCGACAGGCCGCCGCTGAGTAGATTGTCTTCCCAGGTGGAAACGAGAGCGAAATCGCCCGCCAGAATGATTCCTTTGGCGATCGCGAAATTCTCCAATGAAGAAGTCGATTCGATCGGGATCAGCGACTCCAGGGCCGCAGCGGAGCGGGAGTGGAATGCGAGCCACATTTTTTCGTGATCGGGCAGAGGTTGCCAGAGTCGTTCGAAAACCAGCCGGTCTTTGTCCGGCAAGTCCCGAATGCATTTGCCGAACTCTTCATAAGCCCGCAACCGGACCGCGTAGGTGTCGCGCGGGCGCAGGGTGAAGGGGCGCTTTTCGTTGCTCCATTCAAAAAATTCGTCCTCCACTTCAGTTGGGATCATGGGAAATGTCTGCACTTCGGAATTGAGCATTTCGAAGGCGGTGGCCGGGTCGGCTGAGGCATCGATGACCGGCCAGAGATTTCCCTGCGCCCAGGTCGGAAGAGGTTCGTTGGCGGTTTTTTCGAGGATCGATTCCAGGATGGGCCGGGCGGCGGCGCGGTCTCCGAACTCCATCTTAATCAGGGCGAGGTCGAACAGTGCCCGTACATCCCAGTCGCGCAGTTTGGCCCGCTTCCGGTAGACGCGGTGGGCGTCTTCGAGGCGGTCGTTTTTCAGATAAAATCCGGCGAGGCGTTCGAGGAAATCGGGATCCTGCCCGAATTTCACTTCGAGGCGGCTGCGCATCAGATCGGCTTCGCCGGAGCGGAAATCTTTCTCCAGCATCCGGATCAGGTTTTCCCAGTTATCAATATTGGCGGCGCCTTCGCCCCGGGCGATCATTTGGCGGCTGTAGTCACTCGCGGACTTGAGGTCGCCCAGTTTCCCGGCGAGATCACCGAGTTCGTCGAGCAGTTCGTCGTTTTCCCCGGACATGTAGTAGGCCTTTTTCATCGCGTCGAAGGCCTCGCGGTGATGCCCCATGGCGAGATGGATTCGCCCGAGCGCTTCGGGGAAAAATTTATCAAAAGGATGTTTCTGGGCGGCTTCGAGATAGCGGTCTTTCAACCAGTCGAGGAGATAGTTGCGGCTGGCCACCGTGACCTGGGACTCAAACTGCTTGCGGCGCTGCAGCTGGTCGGTCTCACGGTAGACGAGGTCCATCTGGGCTTTGAGAGCCTCCTGCGGTTTTTTCTGTTCCAGCAGGGCGGCGACGAGCAGACGGACGATGCGGCGTTTTTCGAAAAGGTTGGCTTTCCGGTAGGCATTCTCCCAGACGGAGATCTCTTTTTTCGTGCTGCCCTGGGCGGCGTACACTTTCGCGAGGGTGCGCAGGGTATCGAGCGAGGCTTCCGGGCTGGAGGCTAGCTTACGCAGTTCGCGCACGGCGGTGTCCTCGGCTCCGAGATTGAATTTCGCTTCCGCCCAGCGGTGGCGGTACTCTTCGTAGTTGGCGGGATCGATTTTGCAGAGGGTATCGAGATGCCGGACGATATTTTCCGGGCGCTCGTTCTGGATGGCGAGTTCGAGCAGCATTTCCTCTACCTCGACCGGCGGCGGTAACTTGTCTCTTTCGGCATCTTTTTTCGCGGCGAGCAGTTGGAAATACACTTCGTGGTTGTCCTGCATCTTCAGGGCCCACCACGCAGCGCGGTAGCGGGCTTCGACGGTACTCAGGCGGTTGGCCTGGCTTTTGATTTCGGCAAAATAATCGTGCAGTACCTGGGGCGTTTCATTGTCGACATCGCGCCGGGCGGTGGAGAGCTGCTCGGCGAGTTTGCGGAATTGTGAGACACTGCGGATCGGCCCGGACGGAACCGGGACTTCCTCCGGAGCGGGAATCGGAGAGGAAATATTGGCCCGGAGCAGACTGAAAATGCGCTGATCAATCTCGGTTTTGCTTTCGGTATCCTGATGGAGTTCGCGGATTTTTTCGAACAGCTGGATAGCGCCATCCGCATCGCCGCGGTCGACGAGAAGACCGGCTTTGGTAGTAAGAAACTCAATATTATCCGGCTGGCTTTCGAGCGCCTCGTCGACGGCACCTTCCGATTCCGGGCCCATGTCGAGATCGCGGTAGGCAAGCGCGGCGTAGTGGAGACGGCGGGTTCGCTCGGTGGCTGAGCCGCCGCTGCCGTCGATGTATTTTTCAATCACTTCACGGGCCTGGGTGTAGCGGCCGCGCTCATGGAGGAAGCGGGCCAGATCCAGCGGGGCGGAGTCGCCGTCGGAGCCGGTGATCCCGCCATCGACAGATTGGCGGAGCAGTTTTTCGACGAGGCCGTCGAGGTAGTTGGTGCGGGCGAATTCGACGATCTTTTCCCTCACGTCCGGGTCGCCGGGATGATTTTTGAGATAGTCTTCGAGCCGCTTTTCCGCTGCCAATTCCTCCTCGGCATTCAGATCGATTTTCACCCGCACCAGCAGCAGGTGCCAGGGAACAGAATCGAGCTCCTGCAGAATTTCGTCCATCGTTTCTGCGGCTGTTTCGAAGCGGTCATTGGCGAGCTGCATTTCGGCGAGGCGCACCCGGTAGTCGACACTGTTGGGGATGCGTTCCACCAGAGTTTCCAGCACTTCCTCCTCCTTTTTGTATTCGGCGATGAGATGGTAAAATTCCGTCAGCCGGTAGAGTGAAGATTCGCTGGGGTTTTCGTCTTCGACATTATTATTGAGTCGGGTTTCCAGCTCATCCAGTCTGTCGAAGCGCTCGTGCAGCTTGACCCATTTTTCGAAAAAGCTGCGGTGTTGGTGATTTTTGAAATGCAGAACCTGCATCGCTTTTTCGGCGGCCCGGCTCGCGCCTTCAAAGTCGTTGATCAATTCGTAGACACGGGTCAATTCCTCCAGCGCGGCGAGGCGGATTTTTACGTCGGAATCGGCAGCCTGCTGTTCGAGGACATCGAGCGCGCCGGAAGTTTCGCCGACCTCGAGGAGAAGAGAGACCACTTCGCTGCGAATCTTCGGATCGTGGGGACGGGCCTTGAGGATTTGGTTCCAAATTGCGACAGCCGGTCTGGTTTGGCCCCGGGCCTGGTGCAGAGAGGCTTTGCGAAAGCGGATCGCGACACCGTCATCCTCTTCGGCGGGAATCAGTTTTACCAGCCGGGTGTAGTAGGAGAGGGCTTTGGAAACGCGGTTTTGTTGTTCCGAAATTTCGGCGAGGGCTTTCAGGGCCGGGATATTTTCGGGGAGACCTTTCGCGACATCGTCATAAAAAGAGCGGGCTTCCGTGGTGCGGTCCGCTTTGCGCAGCAGGTGGGCGTAAATAAGTTTCGGGATGTAGGCCTGCTCCGGTTCGGCCGCTTTGCCGATGTAATCCATGAGCAGCGGCGTTTGATTTTTCTTTTCGTACAGGTCCCAAAGCAGATCGAGGACATTGCCGAACTCCGGTTTTTGTTGAATGAGTCGCAGGTAATGATTGGCGAGGCGGGAATCTGTGTCCGTCCACTTCGGTGCTTCGGATGGCTCACTGGACTGAGCGTGAACGACATCCAGTGAAGAGATGGACAAAGAAAGCACCGCGAAAAGGCAGGCCAATCGTTGTGGTAACTTTCTCATTCAACAGGGTAGGGTGGGCGACTTAACAGGGTACAGTGCCGGACTGTACAGGGTACAATTTCAGACTAAACAGGGTACAATCCGTTTTCGCTAACCAAAAGACGTTTGAGACGCGATTTTCTTTCGGACGGAAGTCGGCGTATTTGCCGTAGAACAGGTTGCCAACCTGTTAGCGAAGGATGTGGGCTCTTGCAATGCTAACAGGTTGGCAACCTGTTCTACGATTCATTGTGGTTGACTGCCGGCTCGCTATGCTTCCGGATACTCCCAGTCGCCGCGGTACTCCCGGCGCAAAAGTTTATTTGCTTCAGGATCGTTAAGGATTTGCTCTTTCTCCCCGTCCCACTGAATGCTGCGCCCGGCTTTCCAACTCAACATCCCGAGCAGGCTGAGATTGGTGGATAGATGGCCGATCTCCACATCCGCGACCGGCTTTCGCTTTTCCTCGATGGATTCGATAAAATCACGCCACAACGGAGGCACATTGTGACCGTCTTTCTCGTGGTCAAATTTGGGATCTTCGTGAGCGATGACATCGCCATTCGGCGCGTACATCGTCCAGCCGTCACGCCAGCCCATGTGAAAAGTGCCTTTGGTTCCGTAGAAATAACAGCCGACCTTTGACTTCTCCGCGCCGTTCCCGGCAAAACGGCGATGCTCCCATACCGCAGTGAAATTTTCAAATTCGTAGGTCGCCACCTGGTGATCGGGTGCGTCCGTAGTTTGTTCTTTTTCATTGAGAACCGCCGCGCCCCGAACCGGCCGGCCACCTGCGCAATACACAGATTTCGGGTGTTTTGCATCCGTCCACCACAGCACCTGATCGAGCCAGTGAACACCCCAGTCGCCGAGTGTTCCGTTGGCGAAATCGAGAAAGTTGCGGAACCCGCCGGGATGAATCCGCTTATTAAAAGGCCGCAACGGAGCCGGACCACAGTAGAGATCCCAGTCGAGATTTTCGGGCACTTGCTGGTTCGGAGTCGGCGTTTCCGGGCCGCCCCCGCCGTGAGCAAACATTCTCACCATGCCGATATTGCCGACCTTGCCCGATTTCAAGTAGTCCATACCACTGATGTGATGCGGGCCAATCCGCCGGTGCAGCCCCACCTGAACGACGCGATCCGCCGCGCGCGATGCCTGGACCATGGCCCGGCTTTCCTGAATGGTATGCCCGGTCGGTTTTTCGACAAACACATGGGCTCCCGCTTCGACACAGGCAATCGCCTGCAGCGCATGCCAGTGATCCGGCGAGGAAATGATGACGATCTCGAGATCCTCCTTTTCCAGCATTTCGCGATAGTCCCGGTAGGTCTTCGGCAATTTGCCGGTCAGCCCATCGACTTCATCAGCGGAAACCTCCAACTCATCGGCATCGACATCGCACAGAGCCACGATATCGCAACTGCCGTCCGCCAGTGCTACGCGAAGGATATTCATCCCCCACCAGCCGCTGCCAATCAGGGCGGTGCGATATTTTTTCCCGGATTTATCCTGCCCGATAATCAAAGGGGACATCCCGGTGGCTGCGACTCCGGCAGCCGTGGTGCTGAGAAATTGACGTCGATTCAAATCCATATTTAAAGGGCAGAATGACACGGGTGCTGACAGGATGCGACACCGGAAAATGGCGCATTTACCCGGTCATCGAAAAGGCATTGTCATTGCGTGGCGCACCGTTACCTTTCGACATGGGAGCAGACGACAGCGAAGTCGGGAACCTCAGGGAAAAGGTGGCAGCTCTGGAAAAACAACTCCACGAGCAGCGGCAGGCAAATGAGCGCTTCCAGTTAATTGTGGAATCCGCGCCCAACGGCATTCTCGTGGCTGACCGGGCGGGGTCTATCATTCATGCAAACCGGATGGCGGAAGAGCAATTCGGATATTCCGCTGAAGAATTTGTGACGTTATCGATCGAAGATCTGATTCCGATGAGATTCCGGGGCTCTCACGAGCAGCACCGGGAAGGATTTCACGCCGCTCCGGAGATGCGCCAAATGGGCTCGGGGCGGGATCTCTATGCCCTGCGAAAGGATGGTTCGGAATTCCCGGTTGAGATCGGTCTTACTCCCCTGCCCGGCGGGGATGTGCTCAGCTCGATCGCGGATATCACCGGTAGGAAGAAAGCGGAATCGGTACTCAAGTCGTACGCGGAGGAGCTCGAACGAAGCAATTCGGAGTTGGACAGCTTTGCCTCGATCGCTTCCCACGATCTTCGCGAACCATTGCGAAAAATCCGTACCATCGGCGAACGACTCGCCAAAATTTCCGAGAACGACCTGTCTGAAAAAGGCAAAGACTACCTGGCCCGAATGATCAATGCCAGCGACCGGATGCATCAGTTGATCGTCGATCTGCTCAGTTTTTCGCAAGTCTCCACCCGGAGCCGGCCTTTCGAGCCGGTTAACCTCGATGCCCCGCTCAAGGACGCCCTTTCCGCTCTTGAAATCGCGATTGAGGAAGCAAACGCATCAATCATCAGCCGGGACCTCCCCAGCGTCGAAGTGGACATCAGCCAGTTTCGACAGGTTTTTCAGAATTTGATCGGCAATGCCGTGAAATTTGCCAAACCGGACACGCCGCCGGTGGTGGAAATTTCCGGAGGAGATCACAGTGACACTCATATAGAGATCCATGTTCGGGATAACGGCATCGGATTCGACGAAAAGTTTGCCGAGCGCATTTTCACCCTGTTCCAACGATTGCATGGCCGGAATGCCTACGAAGGCACCGGCGTCGGTCTCGCGATCTGTAAGAAAATTGTCGAGCGCCACGGCGGAACTATCGAGGTATCAAGTTCCCCTGGTGAGGGATCGGTTTTCAGGATAATTTTACCCCGCGAACAGCCCCCCTCCCGCTTCGACGGGACGACGGAATAAAGTTATGATGGAGCAAAAGGTAAAGGTTCTTTTAATCGATGACGACGAAGACGACCTTCTTCTGGCAAGGGACTACCTGGAAGAAGCGGCAGGCCAACCATTCGAGATCAGCTCCTGTGACAATTTTGAAGAAGGGCTGGCAAAAGTTCTCAACGGCGAAGCCGATGTGTATCTGATCGATTACCGACTCGGTGGCAAAACCGGGATCGATCTGCTCCGGGAAGTGAAAGACCGGGGCGCAGAGCGTGCCATCATTGTCCTAACCGGCTTGACCGACAATGACGTGGACATTCAAGCCATGGAGATGGGAGCTTTTGACTACCTCGTCAAAGGCCAGTTTGGCAGCAGAGAGTTGATACGATCAATTCGCTATGCCATCGAACGCAGGAAAGGAAAAGACGCACTGACCCTCCAGGCCGAGATCTTGAAAAATGTGCACGACGCCGTTTTTTATGTGAATGAAGAAGGAATCGTTTTGAACTGGAATGACGGTGCAGTGAGAATTTTCGAAACTCCGGAAAGCGATGCCGTGGGCAAATCTCTTCTCGAAGTTTGCCCCCACGACGCCCCCCACCCTTTTTTCAACCGACTGGTACCTGTCGCCGAAATTCCCGGTGCGGAACCCGTCATTCAATGTCGATTAAAGTCGGGCAAAGAGGTCACGATCCTTGCAAAAATCACCAAAATGAGCATCGACGGGCAATCCGGCTACGTGGTCTGCGCGAGTGATATAACCAAACAACGCAGACTGGAATCGGAGATTCTCCGCGTCAGTGAAGACGAGCAACAGCGGATCGGGCAGGACATCCACGACGATCTGTGCTCGCAACTCTCCGGCATTGGCATGATGACCAAAGTTCTCGAAAACCAGCTGCGGGTAAACCACGAAAAAGAAGCGGAATTGCTGGCGGAAATTTCCGGAATGGTTGCCGAAGCCGGACAGAAAGCCCGGCACATTGCCAGAGGACTGGTTCCCTCGGCCCTCGAAACCCAGGGACTTACCGGTGCTGTTCACGAAATGGCCGACCGGAGCGGCTCACTTTTCGGCGTGGAATGTATCGCTACTGTTCTCGGAAATGAGGTGATCGATTCGCTTGATTCTATGGTAGGGATCCAGCTTCTCCGAATAGCGCAGGAGGCAACAACCAATGCGATGAAACACAGCGACGCGGAATTGATTCACATTCGTCTCACCGGGGAAGACGGTAAAGTCACTCTGGAAGTCTCGGACGACGGCAAGGGTATTACCGAAGACACGGTTTCCAACGGAATGGGAATGATGACGATGCGCAAACGGGCGGAAATGATAAATGCGGATTTTGAGCTACATTCCTTCGCCGGTAGAGGAACCCGGATAACCTGTTCGATTCGACTGCCAAAAGACCACTATGCCTGCTGAGAAACAAATTCTAATCGTAGATGATCACCCCATCATGAGGATGGGACTGAGAGCCATGATCTCGGATAAAGACGACCTCGCTGTGATCGGGGAAGCCGGAACCGCCAACGACGCGCTCGAATTTGTCGAATCTCACGAGCAAATCGATCTGGTGATCCTCGATATGTCGCTGCCAGACCGCAGTGGCCTCGACCTGATCAAAGATCTCCGGGTGATGCGACCGGAGATCAAGTGCCTGTTCATTTCCTCCCACGACGAAAATGTCTACGCCGAACGGGTCCTCCGCGCCGGCGGACGTGGCTATGTAATGAAAGACCGAGCACCCGATTGCCTCGAAGTAGCGATTCGTACCGTGTTGAAAGGCGGCGTATTCCTCAGTCCGGACATGACTGCCAAGTTAATGGAAGTTCTCGCCGGGGGCAATGCCGGATCGGAAGTCGCCGGATTAACCGACCGGGAGCTGGAGGTGTATCGCGCGATTGGAAGCGGCAAAACCTCCCGGGAAATTGCCGATTTACTTGGCATAAGTATCCGGACTGTCGACGCGCACCGGACTCACATAAAAAATAAACTCGGCTTGCGGGATGCCGCGGAGTTGAACTACCAGGCAATCCGCTGGATGGATTCCCAAAGTTGATTTTATCTATAGTTAGAACGGCTCATCTTCGACTGGCGGTTCCGGGGGTGGAATTTCACCTGCCGGCGCCCCCCATTTCTCCAGAGGCCGGACCAGGCGGCCCGGCAGCGGACGAACCCTTTGATATACATTTTTGCCGAGTTCTTCCGCTACGAGATACCCCTGCTCAAACATTTCCATCTTCGCATCCAGATTATCGATGTAGTGGAGAGCCTGCGCTTCCGGCGTCTTCGGCACGACCGGGGAACCAAAGGCCAGTTCGCCGTGGTGTGCTACGATGAGGTGCAGCAAATGCAGCCGAACCCGGTCATTCGGAGGCTCCAGCTGCTCCCATTGCTCAGCAATTTCCGGATCATTCATCGCATCCCGCCACAACATATTAACGATTTCCATACCCATCGGGATATGCCCGATCAATTCACTCACCTCGGTATAGGGCATAGTAAATCCTTTTTCCGAATAGACATTTTCCCATAGTTTCCCTATATCATGAAACAGAACTCCGGTAACCAGCAGATCCCGGTTCAACCATGAATACGCTTCACAGATCTTTACCGCAGAGCGCATCATCTGCCCGACGTGTTCCACCAGTCCTCCGCGCCGCGCATGGTGATAATCCCGCGCCGCACCGGTGCGCTGAAACCTGGCTCCCCATTTTTTCAGCAATGTCGAAGCAAGATAGTTTAACCGCGGGTCTGCGATTTGGGCCACCGTCTCAGTGATAAACGCGAAATGATACTCCTGCTTTTCCCGAAGCTCAGCAGAGCCACTGAGTAGATTACCTATTTCGCTGCTATCCAGTTCCCGGGCACTCCAGTTTCGCGAGTCAATCGATTTGCCATCGTTGCCAACGCCGAATTCGCCGGTGATCTCGTAGAATTTGTGATCTTCGAGCTGCGCACACTGTTCAAACATCGGGGTCGATTTCCATACCCGCAGGACGAGAGACGACTCCGCATCGGCGAAATGCAATTCGTGGTAGGGATCACCGTTTTTCGTAGTGCGCTGGCGATTATTTTCCAGCTGGACGTGGATAACGGCCTGGGCGGGTTCTGATCCGGAACTCTGTTTCAGTTCCCGAATGGAGATGACGGGCATAACTCCCGCATCTTAGGATTCACCACAGTTTGTGCCAACGGAAAATCAGGGTTTTGTCACTGTCGGCACCCGAATCAAATCGGCGACCTCAGCCGTTGGGGCGTCCATAGCGACTTTGCCTTCCTCGATAATGATCGTGCGGGAAGTCAAATCGAGCTGCGTAGAATCTTTCACCCCGAGCAGCAAAGTGCATTCGTTCACCGCCATATAGCGGGAAAGGATTTTTTGGAAGCCGGTAAAATGCTTGATTCCCTTCGGTGAATCAAAAATCAGTACCTCAGGCCGGTGAATCAGACTGCGGGTCAGCAGAATTCTCATTTTTTCATCGCCGGAAAGACCGACACCCGATTCGGAAATCAACATATCGAGACCTTCTGTGGCGAATTTCTCGAACTGATCGACCCCGGTCAGCTCTACAGCTTTTTCGATTTGTTTCCGGGAAAGCT
>JARGOZ010000146.1:0-6528 GCA_029213025.1 Verrucomicrobiales bacterium | reverse complement strand
CAAAGTGCCGTCGATAAGGGAATTTCTCTCGCTGAACCATCCAATAGTGTGCGACTGATCACCGGCGACCATTTTGTTGTCCAGCCAGACGATTCCGCGATCCGCTTCGAGCATACCGGAAATTAATCGGAGAAATACCGGCACCTCGCCGTTGGATTTGCCGATGAAACCCACTTTCTCACCCTTGGCGACTTTCAGCGAAATATGATCGACCAAAGGAGACCGGTTTTCCTCCGGATGAGCGAGGAAAAGGTTGTGCGCCCGCACCATCGAGTCATCGAATGTGATCTTCCACTCCGTCCCTGGCGTTTCCTCCACCACCTCGTCGTCGGTGTCTTCTTCGAAGATCGACAATTTCTCTTCGAACAACCACAGAGCCTGCTTCCAGAGTTTCAGCAGATCAGGCAGGTTCGACAAAAACAAAAAAGCGGGAATGGCACACCCGGTGAGCGCACCCCAGGCCGCTACGGACGTGACATCGTAGCCGACGAATATCGCGCCGGCAGCGAGAAAAAAGGGAGCAGATGCCGCCTCCGTCATGATCCGGCCCGACGATGCGGAAGTCAGAGCTTGTATCGGAAAAGGAGGCGGCATCTCTATCTCTCTCGATCTGTTCGTGTCAGAAAGGTTCTCAAACCAGGCGTTGACCAGAAATCGGGCCTGGAGAAATCCAAAAGTCGACAGCACCGCAGCGGTTACCCCGGTAAAAGCAAGTCCGACGGAGGACATTTCCGCGACAGGAAATGCGGATTGAAAAATATGAAAAAGGGCGAAGACAAAAAGAATCAGGAGCGAGCAGTTCACCGCTCCGTTTCCAACGCCGAGCGCGACGAATTTTTTTTCATCGACCAGAGCAGACAATAACGTTCTCAGCGCGGAATTTTGCCCCGAAGTACCCTCCGTCGGCAGGAAGTAACCCACCGGTTCGAGCGTTTTTTCCAGGCGGCTGCGATGGCAGATCGATTCCCTGCCGTCCCAGAGGCGGATCGAATAACCCGCCGACGAACTCTCCTGAATCACTACAGGGTGCTGGCCGGTGCGGGTAAAATAAATGGCGGGAAGTTTCGCTGCAGGAACTTCAGAGAAAGGAATCTTAGCCGAAGTAATCCTCCCCTTCACCTCCATACCGAGAGACGCAAAATGGCTTTTAGCCACTCTGACACGGTTCAATCGCCGTTTCGGCACCACAGCAACACACTGGTCCGCAAAATTGGCCAAAAATTTTGGAAAACAGTGATGTAAGATCGTCCTTTCGCTCATTTTTATAAAAATAATCCATAATATTTATAAAACCAATAAAATATTTAAAAACATTGATGAATTAGTTTTATGAACAAAAACCAGACTTTGGCACAAAACTCTTCGCCGAACGGGCATGCGTCGCCTTCGCGACTCGCAGCCAGCGCTCAAGGGCTGCGTGGGCGGTACACCCGGCACACATTCGCCGTAGAACAGGTTGCCAACCTGTTAACATTGCAGGAGCCCACATCCTCCGCTAACAGGTTGGCGACCTGTTCTACGGATATGGATATGGAACGAAAATCGCCCGAACGGAACGTGTTTACAGCCTATCGCTGCGGATCGGGATCGCTGACGATATACTGGCCGGCTTTTTTCCAGGCGAGAACACCCTCCGTCGCAGCTTTCCACTCGGCAAAATGCTCACTGGCTTTGTGCGCGGCGAAAGCCTCAGTATCGGTATACAGTTCGTAAATCGCGAATTGGTTCGGCTCGCTCACATGGCGGGACCATTCCCACTTGAGGCAGGTCTCCTCGGTGCGGGAGTGTTTGGCATTGGCCTCCAAAGCGGAGATGAGATCCTCAACCCGGCCCGGATTGGCTTCCAGAGTAACAACGACAGCGAACATGCCGGTTAGATAGTTGAGTTTTGACGTTTTGCAACCCGGCGAAAGCGTGTCGGCAAGCGGAATTTCGCTGCTACCCGGGGGCGCAATTATGGTGGCGAATCCTTGCGAATTCGAGTAACTATCTCCATCAGCAGGGGTTATTTCCTTTGAACCCAAACACTTTGATTCCCTTTGTTATGAGATTTTTTATCCTCTCTATTTTTACTATCGCTTTTTCGCTGTCTACTGAAGCGGCACCGAAAAAAATTCCACCGGCACGGCAAATTGATCTCCTCGTCGAAAAAGGCCTGAAGGCTCAGGGCATTGAACCGAACGAACTGGTCAGCGACGAAGTTTTCGTGCGCCGGATTTACCTCGATATTATCGGTCGCATTCCCACCAAAGCAGAATCAGAGCGGTTTCTCACTTCGGATAAGAAAAACAAACGGAATGCCCTCACCGACGAACTCCTCGATTCCGACGGCTATGTTTCCAATTTTTACCATTTCTGGGCCGATCTGCTCCGCGCCCGAACCGCTATCAACGGCAACAACCTCAGCGCTGGAACAGGTCGTGCCTACGAGATGTGGATCAAAGCGGCACTACGGGAAAATAAGCCCTACGACGAAATGGTCCGCGAGCTGGTCACCGCCACCGGCCACAGCTGGGAAAACGGAGCTGTAGGTTACTACATCCGCGACTACGGAATGCCGCTCGATAACACCGCGATGACCGCGCAGGTTTTTCTCGGCACTCAGATCGTCTGTGCCCAGTGCCACGATCACCCTTTCGATAAATGGTCGCAGATGGACTACTACCATCTCGCCGCATTTACCTACGGAATGACCAGCACGAATAATTTGCCGGAAAACGCCTCCGCCGTGCAAGCCGCTATCAAAAAGCTGCCGAAAAAGATGAGTAAAGAGCAGCAAAAGGAACTTCGCCGTGCTTTTAGCGAGATTTTGAAACCGGTCCGTTTCAATAATGTTGTTTCCAATAACAAAATGCCCCGCCTGCCCCACGACTACCAGTATGACGATGCCAAACCGAAAAGTGTTGTCCAGCCGGCATCAATTATGGGAGCGGAGGCCACCGTCAGTCCGTCGGAGCATCCATCCGAATCTTTTGCGAAGTGGCTCACTTCACCGCAAAACCCGCGCTTCACTCTTGTCATGGCAAACCGCCTCTGGAAAAAAGCTTTCGGTATTGGACTCATCGAACCGATCGACAATTTGAAAGATCACACCGTGGCTTCCAATCCGGAACTGATGACCTACCTGGAGGAACTATTCCGGAGAAAGGACTATGATATGAAGTCCTATCTCTCTGCGATTTTTAAATCAAAAACCTACCAGCGCGCCGCCAGCCTCGAGGAAGTGCCCCCGGGAACGCCCTACTACTTTCCCGGCCCGATTCTGCGCCGCATGAGCGCCGAACAGGTATGGGATTCCATCGTTTCTCTGATCAAAGAAAACCCTGACGCACCGGATGAAGAATGGGTGCTCGACGGTAAAGAACAGATTCTGCGCCGCCAGCTCATCGGCGAAGCCGTCTACGACCAAAAACCCGGCCAGTTCGTTCGCAACGGCCTTGAAATCCTGAGAGTACAGAAAGAACTCTCCGTGAAAATCGATGAAGCAGTCATCAAACTCAACGAAGCCAGAGAAACCAACGACCTCGCCAAAATTCGCGAGGCCTCCAGCGATGTGCGCGAAGCCCGCCGCGAGCTGGCTGATCAAATCGAACGCCGCGTTTATTTGGAAGGCATCGAAAAAGGAATCGAAGTCGCTTCCTCCAAAAAGCAAAACGATGACTCCACCGCCTTCTTTACCGAACTGGTTTCAACAATCAATCAGGAAGGAAATGGCGATGTCATGTCCGGCATGGAAGCCCTCATCGACAAAGAAGGCGGAGTTGTCCGCACTCTGGTTCGCGCCATGATGGCTGACGAGCGCGATGAACTACATAAATCCCGGGTAGATAAATCTCTTCAGGAAATCGAAGCCTGGGATGTAAAGAAAGCGAAACGCAAATCCTACAACACATTTAAATCGATCAGCAAAAATATGGTCCGCGCCTCCGAGATGCCCTCACCCGCTCCCGTCGGCCACTTTCTCCGTGAATTCGGCCAGAGCGATCGCGAGTTAATCGACAATGCCAACGATCAGGCCTCCGTCACCCAGGCCCTGACCATGCTGAATGGTAATGTCGCGTTTTCGGTAGCCAACCCTTTCTCCGTTTTTTCACGTAACATGCGGGAAGGAGCCAACTTCAAAGAGCGGCTTGATAATGTATATCAAACCATGTTCAGCCGCCCCGCAACAGCTGAAGAATTCAAAATATTTTCAACAGCGTGGAAAGAGGATCCGGAGGCCGCATCTATATCAAGTATCGCCTGGACTCTTCTTAATACACGGCAGTTTTTGTTTATTAACTAAATTCGACGATTCAACAGGGTACAATCTCAGACCTAACAGGGTACAATCCTCATTTCATCATGAACAAAAGCGAAATTTCCAGACGTCACTTCGTCAATCGCGCAGCGAAATCCTTCCTCGGTGTCAGCGCCATCGCCGGCCTTCCCAAAGGACTCACCGCCGCCGGAGCCGGAGCTTCCACACTGAAACAACTCGCCACCGCCAAACAGGTCATCTACCTGTACATGAGTGGTGGTATGTCCCATATCGATACTTTCGACCCGAAAAAAACCGGTAGCGAAGTCATGGGACCGAACAAACGAATCCCTACTTCAGCGGACGATATGTTTTTCACCAACTACCTGGGTAGACTGCGCCGCCACGCCGATAAACTTTGCGTCATCAACTCGATGACCTCCACCCAGGGCGCGCACAAGCAGGGCAACTACTACATGCATACCAGCTACGAGCTTCGCAGCTCCATCAAACATCCGGCTATGGGTGCATGGACCCTGCAATTCCAGGGTAAGAACAATCCCGAAATTCCGGCCAATGTATTGATCGGCGGGGATTCCAATCACCCCGGCAGCGGCTTTCTCGAAAGCAAACTTTCCCCCGTCGCACTGACCGATCCCGAAGGCGGACTTCGCAACGGCACGATGCGGATGGAAGAGGAAAAATTCAAATTTCATCTCGATCTCGCCAAAAAACTCGATCAGCCTTTTATCGAAAAATACGATCAGAAAAATGTGCGCGCCTACACCGATATGTATGACGACGCTATCACTCTGATGAACAGCCGCGACCTCAAAGCCTTCGATCTGGCCGATGAACCGACCGCGCTGAAAGAGAAATACGGCAAAGACCGCTTCGGTCAGGGCTGCCTCCTCGCCCGTCGTCTCGTAGAACACGGCGTACGTTTTGTCGAAGTATCCACCGGCGGTTGGGATACCCACAGCTCCAACTTTGTAACTCTGCCCGAAAAGGCCGAAGTCCTCGACCAGGCACTCAGCGCCCTGTTGAGCGACCTTGAGCGCCGCGGCATGCTCGATGACACCCTCGTCGTTGTGGCCACCGAATTCGGCCGGACCCCGGAGATCAACACCAATGAAGGTCGCGATCACCATCCCCAGGCCTTCAGTTGCCTGTTAGCAGGTGGCGGAGTCAAAGGCGGAACAGTCCACGGCAAGACCGACGAACGCGGCGCCAAAATCCTCGCCGATCCGGTAACCATCCCGGACCTGAATGCCACCATTGGTTACGCGCTCGGTCTGCCACTCGACCAAGTCCTCTACAGCCCCAGCATGCGCCCCTTCACCGTAGCGGATAAAGGCAAGCCGGTAGTCAGTTTGTTTGGCTAAACGTCATCACTGGAAAGACTACACCCATTGTCGCTTCGCTACGGAGTCGCCGTGACAGAATGCGGCGATTTCGTTGGCTTTGCACATATTCCGGTTCAAGTTCCCAAGGCTGACACCGTCCACAACCAGAGTTGGCGCACATATTGAAAGCTCTCCTGATGCAAACGCCGCCTATACGGTTCGGTGCGCTATCAAATTGAATTACCTATGAAATTTACATCCCCTCAATTCTCACTCCTGTTATGTTTGATTGCCCTGTCAACCTGCGCCGAAGAAGCTAAGCCCGTGATTTTCGACAGAGGAATTCCTGAGATCGATTTTCTGAATATACCGGCCTCAAAAAGTCAGATCAAAAAGAAGCTCTTTGCAGAAGATTTTGAAACAGTCGAATCCAATGCCGCTTTACCCGATCAGTGGGACGGCAGCTTTCTTGTCTTCTCACTGATTCCCGGAGAAAACGAATCGCTGGGGAAAATCCTGTCACCTTTCAGTACCCGGAAAACAGTGAAGCAAAATGGCAACCATTTTGCCCGACTCACGACCTCTCCTGAAGCGCATCAGCTTCGGGCCGAAAATACTAAGGACCCATTGCCGAGCCAACCCAACATCTGTAGTCAGCTGTCGCGCCACCTTCCGCTTTCGGCACCATATGAAGTCAGGAAGCTATCGGTGCGTTATCGATATCGTGGCACATTGCCGGAAAATGTTCCCGGCATGAACTCCTTCCTGTCATCGGTCACGAGTTTTGATCAGGTCGAAAACCCCTGGCAAGGGAAGAGTCTTAATTATGTATTTAAAGACAACGTCAATCTCAACGGCCAGTGGCAGGACGGTAATATCGACGTGGTTATTTCCGCCGAAACCAAAAACGTGCGAATCGACTTTCGAGCTTACGGGTGTCTT
>JARGOZ010000145.1 GCA_029213025.1 Verrucomicrobiales bacterium | reverse complement strand
CGTAGAGACTTTTCATCCGTCGCAGCAGTTCGCCGATCGTCAAAGGTGGCAGTTCGCTTCGGTCGGGTTGCTCAATGAGGATGTGAACGTGGTTACTCATCAGGCAATAGGTGACGATGCGCAGGCCGGTGAATCGTTCCAGTTTGCGCATGAGCCGATGGAAATATTCTTTTTCCTCATCGGCGAAGATGTATCTGCGCTCAATGACTCTGGAAATCGCGTGAACGTAGTGTGTTCCTTCTCCTCGCAGTCGCGGTTGTCTCATGCCTGGCTAAATACTGTTCGGAAATGCATATTTGTGCAAGCGTTATTTTGAACACATTCTGTCTATCCCCGAACATGAACACCGAACACGAACATCCCCCTAAATTTAACGTTAATGAACCATTTAGCTGGACCTCGGGTCTGAGCAGCAGCTATATAGTATAGGCTCAAGAATTTGATCGCCGATACTAGCACGAGATGAAAGACGCACGTCTTAGGCAACCAATCGAAGATGACTACGCCCACGCGCTTGGCGTCGCGACGTTCTGCTTCGCCATCTGCGAGTGGAATGCGGTCTATTGCGCTCAACTAATCAAACCTGGTTCGCTGCAGAGATTCGTGAAGGATGAACTCACTGCGGGGCGAATTGCGAAGAAGCTGTCCGATCTCGTTCGGAACATGCCTAAGTCTAAGGACCGCGACGAACTGCAAGCTGCTGCGGACGAGTTTGCGAAGCTCGTTCCGTTGCGAAACTGCATTCTCCATGGCAAACCCTGCAGTAACGAAGATGGGAAGGCCCGACTCAGTTCTAAGAAGATTTTCGAAGTGGCCGACCTCGAAGATGCCGCAGACAAATTCAGCAATTGCAGCCACGAACTGAACCGTTTGCTTCACGGATTTCTGGATACTTACCAGCCACCATCCACCTGAAAACAAAAAGCCTAACAAGACGCGGATGATCAACTGCCTGCCCGCGTCAAGTCGAAAGCGAAATGATCACTCGAACCTTAACCCCGAAGCCGGAGCGCCCGGAAATCTGAAACACTACCCTGTTGAGTCAGGAACTGTACCCTGTTGAGTACGAAACTGTACCCTGTTAGGTCAGTCGGGGAACAGTGCCGAAACCGCTCCATCGCCCCTCCTCTCCATGGTTTTGGGCAGGTTTGTCAGAAAAATTGTAACCATTTCAAGGTGCTTCGGTAAAAACACCGTGAACACAATTTTTACTTCAAACCAAATCCAATACTATGAAAAAAATGTTAGCTACCACGGCCGCCCTTGCGCTCTCTTTCTCGGTCAGCCAAGCGGATCAATTCAAAATCTACAACCCCCACGCCCCCCTCTGCTCGTCCCATGTCTACAACACCGGCTACAACTCCCCCGGAAGTGGCTACGGATATGATCGCGATCCCAAAGGACTGTTTCTCCAGAGATTGTCAATCGCTCCCCGCTACTACGGCTGCAGCGGCGGCAACCACCTTGCTTCGGTTCGCAACGCTGCCTGGTCCGCCCACAAAATCAGCCATCTCGGCAAAGTGGAATACTCCTCCGGCAACAGCTATCTCGGCCACGATGCCAAGTATGATATCCAGCGCGTCATCCTGAATTCCGGAGTTTGCCAAAGCCCCAATTCCCTCATCGTAGTGATGGGATACGCCGACAAATCCGGCTGCGCCGAAGCCAACTACCGGCTATCCAGTCGACGCGCCGAACTGGTTAAGAGCCACATCGACCACATTGGCTGGTCCCACGGCCTGCACCTCCAGACTGCCACTATCGCAATGGGAGAGGAAGTGGAACTTCGCAACCACGGCCTGAGACACAACCGGGTCGCAGAAATCTGGCTGCTCGAATTTCCCCAGCCTGTCAGTCAGGTTGTCCGGGTGGTTGAGCCGGCGGTAAACACTCAGGTAATTGCGGCTCCGCAGACGATCAGCCAGACTCGCATCCTGCAGGCACCCGCTCAGCCGACCGCCACTACGGTGATCAATCAGTCACCTCAGGTGTTTGCTCAGTCGCAAAACATTGCGCCCGCTACACAGAATACCTTCACCTCCGCCGCCCCGCAGGCTCTTGCGCCTCACGTGATCAACCAGCCGGGAATGGCACCCTCCCGCCAATTCGCCGCCCCTCAAGCACCGGCCCCTCAAGCACCGGCCCCTCAAGCACCGGCCCCTCAAGCACAGATCCTGAACCAGCCTGCCGCTCCCGCTCCCACTCCGCAGATTGCTCCTCAGCCACAGGCTCCAGCAGCTATCGAAGCCCCGGCTCCGTCAGCAGCCCCTGCTCCACAGAACATCGCTCCGGCCGCTCCGGCACTGCAAATTCCGGTTCAAAATACTATCGCCCCCGCTCCGGCTCCAACTGCTCCGGCACTCGTAGAAACCACTCCTGAAATCGCCGCACCGGCAGAACCACAAATGATGGCAGTGCCAAATACCGCCAGTCCCCTCCAGGGTCTTGCCGATTTTCTGGAGAAAAATGTGATCCTTTCCAACGACGCGGATCGCTCGGAATTCTCCAGAAAACTGGAAGCGATCAAAAACATCGCTTCGAAAAATTAGCAGCAGACCGAAGTAACGTAGCCAACAGGATTTGTTCAGCACCATCCAGCCGTCACAGGCTGGGTGGTGTTTTTTTGTTGCCAAACCTCCCGGAACTTGCCACGGTCCACTAAACAGAGGGTTCAAAAACACCTGTCTGCCCGTTCCAAAATCTGCCATTCTACCAACCAGACTGCAAGCCGCCTTCTGCCACCAGGAGGGCGGCTTTTCCTGCGTGCAGTTCCCTGAAAATGAGCCATTTCTGACGATTCAAAACTTCACGGTCTTTGGTCTAATACGCGCTCAAACAGACCGTTTAAGAAGTCCGTTATGGCCCGAGTCTTCATTAGCCATAGCACCAGGGATGACCGGTTTGTGGCCGAGGTGGAAGCCTTCGTCGCCGAACTGCTCGGGTGCGATGTTTTCAACGATGTCCGCAGTCTGCGCGCGGGCAGGAAATTCTGGCCCGTGATCAAAAAAGGGATCCAGAACTGCGAGGTCCTCGTGGTCGTCGTTTCCGAAGCGTCGATGCAGTCGCAGTGGGTCAGGAAAGAAGTCGACCTCGCCAGGAAACTCAAAAAGACTCTGATCCCTCTGCGCATCGAAGACTGTGCCGCGCCTATTTTCGACGGAGTAAAAATGCTCGATTTCCGGCGCGATCCCGATGCGGAACCGAAATCCTCCACAGGAACAAACGTTGCCGGATTAAAAAGTCTCTACCATTTACCGACGGTGATACTCCTCGCCGCCGCAGTGTGGCAATTCGTCGCGAAAGATCTGTCCAGTGTTTTCATTCTCTCAGGGATCGCCGTCTGTTACGAAATCCTGCTCCTGCTTTTTCAATTTTGCCGAATTTTGTGGGAGGATGAATTTCAGAAAGAGGCGGTAAACGTCCTCGCCAGCTGGATTCGCGGCGCGCTCGAAAATCTCCGCCCCGGCCTGATCCGCAACTACCGCAAAGCCCTGCGCAGCCAGTTCGGTTTGTTCAACAACCGCGGCCTCGGGCTGATCAACGCCAACCGGCTCAAGCTCGATCAGGTGTTTGTCTCCCTGCGCATCGCCTCGGCCCACAATATCGATGAAGCCGAAGGACGGCTTTTAACCCGCTTCGGCGAACAACTCTCTCCCGGCACTCACTCGATATGGGATTTCCTCCGCAACCTGAAGGAGGACGGCGTCGCCCTGTGTATCATCGGACCGCCGGGTTGCGGCAAGACCACCCTTTTGCAGCACATCCTGTTGATCATGGCCAACAACCAGCAGCGCCGCTTCCGGATGCAATCCTGTCTGCCGGCGTTGATCTATCTGCGGGATATTCAGCACGAAGTTTGCGCAGCCGAAAATCTCCGGGATCTTTCCCTCGGGGAAATTCTGGAAATCGAAGCCGCCCGCCGGATGCCGAAGCTGCGGATTCCGAAAGGTTGGTTTGAAAAGCAACTCAGCCGGGGCCGGATGTTGATCCTGCTCGATGGCCTCGACGAAGTGGGCAGCGAGGAACGACGCAAGACAATTTCCTCGTGGCTGGACATCCAAATCGGCCAATACCAGCAAAGTCGCATCATCGTCACGGCCCGTCCCCAGGGCTACCAGACCGCACCGCTCGACCGGGCCAACGTCCTCGAGGTGCGCCACTTTTCCCCCAACCAGGTGCAGAATTTCATTCGCAACTGGTATCACGCCAACGAAGTCGTCAGCCGGGGAAATCTCGACAACAAGGAAGTCCGGGAAAAAGCCAACGAAGAATCCAACGATCTTCTCGAACGCCTTCGCCAGGTGCCCGCTCTGCTGGAATTGACCTGCAATCCCCTGCTCCTCACAATGATCTGTATGGTCCACCGCTACCGGGGGGAATTGCCGGGTGGCCGGGTGCTTTTGTATGAGGAAATCTGCAAGGTGCTGCTCGAAAAGTGGCGCCAGGGCAAACAAATCATCGAAGAACTGCGCGGTGACCAGAAACTGCTCGCTCTTATGCCGCTCGCCGCGGAAATGATGGAACGGGGCGTCCGGGAAATCGACACCGAGTCAGCCCGGAAAATCATCGCCGGCCCTCTGGAACGGGTCGGCTTGAGCCCGGAAAAGCAGGAGAAATTCCTCCACCATCTCTCCGAAGACAGTGGTCTGCTCCTCGAAAAAGAAGAAGGTCTCTGGGCCTTCGCCCACCTCACCTTTCAGGAATATCTTGCCGCCCGTTGCTGGGCGACCTGCGGGGAAGGTGCGCCGACCGATGACTTCACCTCGCGAGTCGCCAACAGCTGGTGGCACGAAACTCTGCGCCTGTATGGTTCCCAGGCCGACGCTTCCCCGATTGTCGCCGCCTGTCTCTGGCAGGGGGATCCCAAAGCTCTCGCTCTGGCCTTCGCCTGTCTCGAAGAAGCCCGCGAAGTCTCCGCCGCCGACCGGGACCGGGCTATCGCCGTTCTCGAAGAGGGGCTCGAATCCGGCGACCCCGCGAAATTCAACATCGCCGCCGAGGCCTGGTTCGAAATTCGCAACAATCACGACCTTTTCGAAATCAAAGAGGGCACTCACCTGAGGAGATCCCCGGTGAGCAAAGCGGAATACCAACTGTTCATCAATTCGACAGGCAAAAGCCCGGATCACTGGATCGGCGACAGACTGATACCGGGAACCGCAAAAGATCCGGTTTTAGGCGTCCGCCCGTCCGACGCGGTAGCCTACACCGCCTGGCTTAATGACGAATCCGGTCGTCGCGGCTACCGCGTTGCCACAGGCAAAGACCTCGAAGCGGGTTCCCCCCGCAAGGCACAAATCCCTCTGGACACGGCCCTTCCGCCCCCTCCGGAAGAGGAATTTCGCCGTCAGCTGGGCATTCCATTTCCGGAATCCGCCCAACTTTGCGAGGAATTCCCGCGCCTTATTGATGCCGGTCCCCGGGCGATTCAATGGAGTATTTCGTTCGGCAGTCTCGCCCGCGTCAAAACTCTGGAGCTGGACCGGGCCCGCGCGCTGTGCCCGGTTCTCGCCCGCGCCCGCGCCGCGGCCCGCTCTCTTCCCGTAGACCTCGATTTAACGCTCACCCTGGATCATATTCTCAACGAAGCCCGCGCCATCGCTCTGGCCCGGGCTCTCGATCTGGACCTCGATCTCGATCAAGTGCCGGAAGTCGATTATCGGGAATTTCTCACCAGGGAAAAACTCAGCTCGCTCAAGAGCACCTTGCACCGATGGCTGCAGAAAAAATCCGACAGCCCCGGTGTCAATCCCGATGGCCTCACCGACGTCCAGGTCGACCTCAATCACGAATTGGAGCTGACTCTGGCAAAGAGTTTCGCCGGTTTCGACAAGCTCACCGGGTTCAAAACGATTTTCCACGAATGGATCAATTCCGCCGATGACCCGAAAAAATCAGCGATCTGCCTGTCCCTCGGCCTGAAATGTTTTGACCGGGCACTGCCCGGAAAAGATCCGGCGGAGCGTTTCGTTTTGCAGTGGGCGAGATTCTGGCTTTCCATGATGCGCCTTTCCGTGTCGGATAATTCCATCGAAAATACCTGGCAGGCCTGGCTGCTGGCCGGTGCCGAGATCGCCCTGCTTTCACGCGCCTCACTGGAGATGGAACTGGAAAAAGGACGCCCCAAAGGTGTCAGACGCCTGTTTTCCAAAGTAGGACCGGAAGACGAAGAGAAAATCCGGGAAATGATGCAGGTAATGGATGAGACCGCCGGATACATTCTCACCGCTCTCTGTCGCCAGCTGAAAATCATCGACGAAGGAGCACCGCTCTACCTCGTTCGCGAAACGTCCGGGGCGGAAACCGGTCAGGGATAATTTTATTAAGAGATCTTAACTTTTAAAAAAGTTTGACCAAAAAACGAAGTTTCGGGTGTTTTCTTAGACTTTCCACTTGCTAAAGAATCATTTTTTTTCAATGATTGGCGGGTCGATTCCCGAAACATGAAGAAATTTGCGGTTTTACTTATCCTCATCACCAGTTCCGTCTTTGTAGCCGATAAGGCAGTGGCGTGGGACGATCCGGATCCATTGTTCTGTCGTTCCTACCCGAAGAAGAAGCCGTTTGCGCTTCGCTGGCCGAATTTGGCAGTCTGCCTCAATGCAGCTCAGCCTTATGATGAGATCGTGGGAACCATCGAATGGTGCCGCAAGAGCTACACCAGAATGGGCGTCGATGAATGCGGACGCACCATCCAGTGGCGTGCCACCGATATCACCTACCGCTACGTTCTTTGCAACGGTGCCTATGGCGAATGTTTCACCCGGACCCAGCGCGACGGGCCGGTTGAATATGTCGAAGCCAGCTGTGGAGCTAAAACCATGGACTGTTCCAAGCAGCCCTGCACCGAAGGCGGCAAAGTCGGCATTTTTAAATAAGCCGAAGCCAACTTCATTGAGAAACGTAAAAGGGAGCTTACCGCTCCCTTTTTTGTTGGAAATTCGAGCGGCCTGACTTTACGTGTCTTTATGGAAGATGATCTGATCAATCCGGAAGATGTCGTAAATCGCCTCCCCGAGCCTCCCTTCGCTCTTCCCGGGAACTTCGTTTCTGAAACTTGCCGGAAAGCTTTCGATGCGAAAAAGAGACTGGTCACACTGCGGACCTTCCAACTCGGAAGCTTCGCGGCGATACTTCTCTCCGCAATCATTGGCTCCCTGCTGACCCATAAACCGCACTCCGAAATAACACCACCTGCGTTAACCATGTTCCAGTCAGGCGACGGTATCGGCACTTCCGTCCACACGCATCGATGAGCGTGCGCCATGCTCTCCTGTGGAACCTCGCCACAATCATCATTGCCGTGGCAGTTTCCGTATTTGTGGTCAACCGGGAAATTGATCCGGTAGATCACCACCATCATCACAGCCACGCTCAGGAAGCCGATTTTCATCAGTGGATTCATGACAATCTCAATCTCACCGAAGAACAAAGCCGGATTCTCCATCCCATCGAAGACGTCTTTGAAAATAACCGCAAAACACACCGTAACGAAATCCTGCGCGCCGGCCGGGAACTCGCCGAAGCGATCGGGCAGTCGCCGGCTGACGAGGGAGCTCTCGATCAGGCCCTCCAAAAACTCCACCGGGCTCAGGGGGAACTGCAGAAAGCAACTCTGCAACATTTTCTGGAAATGAAAGATCACCTCACGGACGAACAGGGGCAAAAACTCATCCAGTGGACCCGCGACAGTATACTTCATGGATACGACGATTGATTGGGATCTCATTCTTCCGTGCAGCGGAGACAGCGACAGAAATTCGGTTCAGAGAGAGGATGCTCTGATCCGCGCCGCTGCAGCCGGTGATGAAGAAGCCTTCCGCCAACTGGTTCAACAATATCAGGATCCGGTATACCGGTTTGCCTTTCAATGGCTCGGCAACGTCGAAGACGCCCGCGAAGTCTGTCAGGACACTTTCGTAAAAATCTATCCCGCTCTACGTCGCTATCAGAGAAAAGGTAAATTCACTACCTGGCTGTTTGCGATCACATTAAACCTGTGTCGCGACCGCAAAAAATCAAAAGCCTACCGCCAGAGTGAAAGGACCGGTTCCTTCCGCGAAGACGATTCAATCGATAAAGAGGCCCTCGCCACTGATACTTCCCCGTCCGAAACCGCCAGCCGCAAGGATGACATCGAACTCATGATGCAGGGCATCGACCTCTTGCCGGAGAAACTAAAAAGCACCGTAATCCTGAAAGGTGTAGAGGGACTCAGCAACGAAGAATGTGCAGAGGTTCTGCGCTGCTCGCCCCGGGCCGTCGAAGGACGATTGTATAGAGCCAAACAAATACTCTCCGAATGGTGGAAAGATCAAAAGTAGACAACTGTATTCAGACTGTACCCTGTTAGGTAGCGGACTGTACCCTGTTAGGTGACGGACCGTACCCTGTTGAATCGGAATCGGTTTCCCGGTTTTAATGATACCTCGAAGTGCCGGTTGGTATAGAGCTCCGGAGGAGCTTCCAGATAGTAGCGCGGGGTGAAACCCCGGAAAAAATCAGGAAAAGTCCATTCACCCCGGCAGGGGTGGTCGAGGCGTTTGGGCTCTACTCTCTCACCCCTGGACGGGGCTGGTTGCGTTTTCTACCATCCCGGAAACCGCAGCCTCCCAGGCGAGCAACGCCTTTTTCCGCTCGGGATTCCAGCGATAATTACCGCACTTCCCGGTAGCGGCGATGACCCGGTGACAGGGAATGAGATAAGATACACAATTTTGCGCCGCAGCATTGCCCACAGCCCGGGAAGCACCGGGGTTGCCTGTTCTTTCCGCTACCTCTTTATATGACACAACAGCACCATAGGGAATCTCTACTAATGCTCTCCACACCCGCAGCTGAAATTCACTTCCCTTCACTACAACCTTTACAGGCGATTTCTCACCGCCCGGGGCAAAGATCCCTCCCGCCGTCGCCACCGCTTTACCATCATCCCTCACCAGCGAAGCATTCGGCCAGCAGTCCTGCAACCCGGCCAATTCAACAGCCAAACCCTCCGTGACATCGAAAAAGGAAAACCAGCAGATCCCCCGGGGACCTTCTGCGATCAAAGCCGCCCCGAACGGAGTCGAAGCAATCCCGTAGGTAATGGTCCAGCTTTTTCCACCGCTTCGAATCTCACCGGGCGAAGCCGCCTCGACTTTTACACAAAGATCATGAAGCCGCCCCGGCCCTGACAAACCCACTTCCAACGATGTATCAAAAACGCTCACTCCACTGCGCAGCAAACGGCCCGCTTCCAGTGCGGTGATCTGCTGAGTAAAAGCCTTCGGTGTCGTTCCAGCCAGCCGTCGAAAAGTCCGGTGGAAATGAAACCGACTCATTCCGGAAATCTCCGCAAGGTTATCCAGACCGGGTTGCTCCCGATAATTGTCCACCAGCCAGGTAATGACCTTCGCAATCCGGTCGTAGTCATTCATCGGGTTACCCTACCGGAAGTCCGGCAAAGCACCACCCGATCCTTGCTACCATTTTTTTGTCACCGTAAATCGAACCTGCCGGGGTTCGTAGGGGTGGAGATGCACATCCTCCACTCCGGCAGCGGGTTCACCGGGCAGACGGGAGGTATAGAAATACTCGATATCGTTGTCGTCCGAGTCGAGAAGATTCGTGACTTCCAGAGCATACTCCCACTGCGTCACAGTCCGCAGACCAACCCGGGTGCTGAGTTGAAAAGCATCACGGGATTCTACAGAGCCGTCCCCGTTCAATGGACGAGGGGAAAAGTAGCGACCGCGGAGTGCTCCGAATAGACCGGTTTCCTCCCCATAGGAAATACCACCTGAAAAACTCGCCGGGACTGCATTTTCAATTTTATCCCCGCTCTCCGTGAATCGACTTTCGGTCAGGGTAAATTCTGTATCAATCAATACAGAATCCATCGGCTCCCAGTAGTTGGACCACTCAAAACCGTATCTCCGGCTTGCTTCCCCGGCTTCGATATTTCCGGCATCACCTACGTATACCAACTCGGAGTCACTGTGCAGATACCAAAGCGCCATCGTCGTTGTCAGCCCCCCGGTCAAATTGTTACGCACCCCGATCTCGGCTCCGCGGGTCTGGACCAGGCCGGGAACCTTCTCCAGCGGTGTCCCCGCCAGTGGATCCTGCGTAATCGTCACACCCCGTGCATCGTTACTGTGAAAACCGAACCCTCCATTCAGGTAGAACTCCAAATCCTCTACCGGTGCATAAACGATCCCCGCTTTGGGACTGATAATCCCATCCCATTCCGATCCGGAATTGATACTTTGAGAAAGGGCATTCACATCGAAGTGAAAAAGATCGCCACGAACACCCAGCTGGGTTCGAATTTCATCTGTCCATTCGGTATCAAGCTGGGTAAATAAACCTATACTGGATTCCACCACCTCATCTTCGCGCACTGTCGACAGCCGTTGCCTCGCTCTTGTCTTATACAACCCAACCCGGTTGATGAAATCGTGATGAGTCTGCATACCGAAGGTCAGCTGATTATCCCGGTCGAAATAATCCAGCTCTCCGATGGTATGCTGAATAGAACCTCCCAGAAAATACCGGTCATCAAACTGATTAAATTGATCACCGTTTACCGGGTCATCGAGGAACAGGGTGAAATTCGAAAATAAGTCGAGTTTGTATTTTCCGCCATAAACCGATCCCGCCGTAACCCCGTTGTCACCGGTTCTCCGGAAATCCATCGACACACTGTAACGCGATGAAGAGCCGCCCACTGTCGGATCGACAAACCCCAACCGGTCAATCGTCTGATTTCCTATCAACCGGGTGGGAACCTGATCGGTAGCATCCCATGAGGAATCATACCCCATCAGCGAGAATGAGGTAAAATCGTCCTCATCGCCAACTACATATCTCACAAATCCGTTCCATCGATTCAATTCATCCGGTTGCACCCAGGGCCCGTCGTAGTAGTTATATTCAAAAGCATAGGTCGCCACTCCGTTGCCCACCTCTACCGAATCAGCCACAAGCCCCCGGTAGTAGTTATTTGTTCCAATCGAAAAGGAAGCGATGCTTTCCGGTAGTTCCCGATACAATTTAAATCTCGCTGCACCCGCCGTGCTGAAGTCACCAAACCGGGAGAAGTAGGGGCCTTTTACATATTCCAGCTCCTCTACCAACTCAGGGATAAGAAAATTGATATCGGCATAGCCCTGACCGTGACCGTGGGTGCGATTGTTCACCGGCATGTTATCGACAAAGATCGCAAAGTCGGTTCCGTGATCGAGATTGAAACCGCGCAGGAAATACTGATTCGCTTTACCTCCCCCACTGTGTTGCGTGATGATCATACCCGGAACTACCTCCAGAAGCTCCCCCCTCCGCAAAAACGGGCGGTTCATCAATTCCTCTCCCGAGGCCCGTCCACTCGATGCGCTGGGTGCCAGGTGAACCAGGTTGGCAATTTTGCCCGGGTCAACATCCACGGCTACCGGATCGAGCGTCGAAATCACGGCGGAATCGGTCACACCGGCGGGGGCAATCACCCGCGGGGCGGAACGGGGTGTCGCCGTGGAGACAATTGTAGGCTCCAGCGTGCTGGTGATCTCCGGTTCCGGACTTTCGGTTGGCCCGGGTGCCAGGATCTCCGGCTCCGGAGAAACAGCGGTTTCCTGACCCGACACAGGCAACACCAGGGCCGACAAAATGGTTACTGCTAGAATGCCCGATACCTTTCTCTTTTCTATCATCAAATGTTAGTTCACGTGTTCGCCCGTGAAACGACATCCGGAGAAAGGACCCACAGAAAAGTTCCGTTGTTTTTGAGAAAGAGCTTCAGTTCACCTGATAATCAAACACGATTGCCCGGTGATCGGAGCCCAGATCCGGACCTACGTCCCGGTGCAGAGTGGTGATCTCTTTGCTGTGGAAAACATGATCAATCCACAACCCGACGAGACCGTGCATCCCATACCACGTAGCCCGGTAACCAAATCCCCGCGCGGAATCGATGAGCCCGGTGGATTTCATAAAGTTCTTCATCGCCGGAGACCACGGCGTCGAGTTCATGTCTCCACATACGATCAACGGCAGCGTTGATTGATTCACGACCCGCTCCAGAGCCTCAAACTGCCGGTTTCTCGATTCCCGGTAGTCACGATTCATCGGCGGAACCGGATGAGTCCCTATGATCCTGACATTATCAAAACACAAATCCACACTCGGAATTTCCTCGCCCAGATCGAGAATTTCCGCCGAGGTAAACGGTCTTTTACTGAATGCGGCAATCCCGAAATTATCCGCCCGCGTCCTCTCGATGTGCCAGGGATATTTTTGCGACAGCCGCGCCATCATTGCAAGCCTCCAGCGGACATCGATTTCGAGGAGCACAATCACATCGGGATCTTTCGATAATATGTAGTCCGCTACCTTTGCTTTCTCTTCATTATCCGTTAATACATTAAAAACAAGCAGCCGGGTTTTCTCTACTTGATCCGGATGATCAGGTTTTCCGGTGTAGTAGGGATAGAGAGTAAAAAGCAGAACAATTCCTGCAGCCAGCGAGAAGGTGCCAAACCATTTTTTCTTCGCAAAAATCAGCAGCAACACTCCGCATCCCAAAAGCCCCTGAATCGCCGTGATCCGAAAGTTCGTACAGATATCAAAAAGAAAGTGATACTTCGCCAGAAAACCGGCGCAGAATCCTAACATCGCACAAAATGCGGTAATCTCCGCCAAACCGGTGATACGCCGAACCAACCAGTTCATGAATCAAGTAGAGCAGACGCAATTTGCCGGGCCTCCTCCACCAGCAGGCTGTCCCCCAGATATTCCGGAAACTTCATGCCGGGTAAACCGCTCTGCTGGGTACCGAGCACTTCGCCGGGTCCCCGTTGCTTGAGGTCCTCTTCCGCGATAAGAAAGCCGTCCCTGGTTTGTTCCATAATCCGCAGGCGGTCGATGGCTTCGACCGCTTCGGGATCACACATCAATACACAATAGCTCTTGTGTTCACCGCGCCCGATTCGCCCCCGCAACTGATGGAGCTGGGCGAGGCCGAATCGCTCCGCATTGTAGATCAACATCACATTGGCATTGGGCACATCGACACCGACTTCGATCACCGTTGTCGAAACCAGCACATCAGTGTGATTGGCGCGAAACTTCTCCATCACCGTATCTTTCTCTTCCGCCGGCATTTTCCCATGGAGCAGCGCGCATTTGTAGCCCTTGAGCCGTTCCTCCCACTTTTTGAATTCTTTCGTCACCGCTCCCGATTTGATCTTTTCCGACTCTTCAATCAAAGGATACACGATATAGATTTGCCTTCCCTCTTCGAGTTGATCGCGCAGAAATCCCGCCGCTTTTTCGGTCTGATCGGTCGTCCGGATCCCGGTTATGATTTTGCCGCGGCCTTTAGGCAGCTCATCGAGTTTGGAAACATCCAGATCGCCGTAAAAAGACAGCGTCAGGGTTCGGGGGATCGGTGTCGCCGTCATCACCAGCAGATCCGGGCGGTCGCCCCGGCTCACCAAAGCCTGCCGCTGCCCGACGCCGAACTTGTGTTGCTCATCGATGATCGCGAGACCCAGCCCGTTCTCGAAGCCTTCTTTCCGGTGAATTAAAGCGTGAGTTCCCACCGTCATCGTTCCCAGTGGCGAATCGGATGGCGAGGTATCAAACAAAGGCAAACTGCCTCCGGTATCTTTACTCCCGGTCTGGAGCCGCACCTCGATGCCGAGCGGCTCGAACCACTGCTGAAAGTTCTGGTAATGCTGTTCCGCGAGAATTTGGGTGGGCGCCATCAGCGCCGCATCGAATCCCGCTTCGATCACGTAAAGAGCCGCCGCCGCCGCAACCAGCGTTTTTCCCGCTCCGACATCCCCCTGAAGCAGCCGCGTCATCGGCCGTTCCGAATCAAGATCTCCGCGGATTTCAGCGATGACCCGGCTCTGCGCCCCGGTGGGATCAAAAGGCAGCGCCTCCAGGTATCGCTTCACCAGCCCGCCCGGGCCACAGTGTGCAACACCTCCGGCTGCGACGGTCGTTTTCTTTTTGCGGAGCAGATTCATCTGCAGCCAGGTAAATTCCTCCAGAGCGAGGTACCGCTTTGCCGGTTCCACCGCCTCCATTGTTTCCGGATAATGCAGCGTCTGGATCGCTGCAAATCGCGACATATCCCCGACCGATGTATTCCGCGGCAAGGTATCCGGGACCTGATCGGCGGAAAGCGACTGCAGCACCCGGTAGATCAACGTCCGCAGCGGTTTCTGGGAAATTCCCGAAGCCATCGGATACACCGGCACAATCCGCCCCATATGAGCATCGAAATCATCGTCCTTACCGCCTTCGTCGACGATTTCATAGTCCGGATGATCCATCACCAGCCGCCGCCCGCTCATTTTAGGCCGCCCGAACAGCACCACCTGCTGCCCGACAAGAAACATTTTGCTCATGTAAGGCATATTGAACCAGCGACAGGCGATCTGGTGATCAAAGACCGAGTCCTCCGAGGGTTTGACCGTCATTTCGAAGTATCGTCTCCCCTTGCCCGCGAACTTCGTCTGGCAGTCATCGATTTCTCCGCACAGACAGACAGCCTGTTCGGTGGGATGAGTCGGGAACACATCAAAATTCTTGCGGTTTTCGTGGCGACTCGGGAAGTGCCCGATCAGATCCTCCACATTTTTCAGCCCCAGCTTTTCCAGAGCCGCTTTGGCTTTGGAATCGAGCCGCGTAGCGGGAATATCCGCGACGGGCATGCTAAGAGAGATATCCGGAATCAGAAACGACATGCAGCAGTCACCTAATACCTGAATCAGATCGCTGTCACAAGAATTTCAAAGAGGAGAAAAAGGCAAAGCAAGCCATAACGGGAGGAAAAACCTTTCCCGCATCCTCACCGAATAAATTCGTGGTCATTCGAGAAAATTCGTGTTCCAAATCCACCGGCTCCCGTTCCGCATAGATGTCTTAAATCACGAATTTCTTTTGCCGAAACAATGAGGCCGAGAATTTCACGAATTAAACAGAGATCCATCCGGAAGCTTTTTTATCGGCTTCTCCGGCCGCACTATTTTTGGCCAGTCGGAACCATGCAAAAACTAAACAGGCAAGAGTGCCTGTTTCACATCTTCGCAATTACCCTCGCGCCCTGCCCCACCCTTAAGCCTGCGCAAAATCAGATGCCATCAGATCCATGTAAATCCCGTTCATCCATGTTCATTCCATGCCCCAATGCTCCCCCCCGAATCCACCAGACAATGCACTCATTTTATGTGTAAACAGATTACACTTTACGAGTTAGCTTTTCTTTGGATCTGAGCTAATTTACCGGCGAAAACTGTCATTTTGCGTTCAAATTACAATCCCCGACAGTTGCACCACGCAAACCATGGATGATCAGAACCGACAAGTTGCCGCCGGAGATAAAGTAGTCTGTATCGACGCCACACCGCTCCCCAATTTTGCCCCGCGGGATGCGGATATCGATGAGTTTACTTTTCCTGATGGATTTATCGAAGAAGGGGCCATCTACTGCATCGAAAACGTTTTTGAGTACCGACCGGAAATTTATGGATACTACCTCGTCGGAATCAGGCTCTTGTGCGGTACACAGGAATACGGCTGGTGCTCCGGGCGCTTCCGCAAAATTGAACCACAACGCGAGTCGCGGGAATTGACTGAATCCCGGGAAATCGTTGGTATCGATGACAATCAAGGGTGACAGTAAGACAGATTACTCGAAGGCGGACGGCTGAGTTCACGCCATTACGCCACCCGGATTATCCATCGCATTTACTTTTCAACCTCGTTATCTACAGGTTTCGTAAGATCTCGCTTTCGCCATGCCCAAAGGAAAAAAATCCCCTCTAAAAGATAAGCCGTTAAGAAACCCTGGAGACTCCGTGCAACAGGCTTTGGATAATGAGATTGATGACCATTTTATGCCTTACTTGCTCATGGTCGCAGGGACACTATTGTTCGCGATTTGGGATTGGATACGCTGGCATTTTCCGCGGCCGCTCAGTCCCTGGTTCATGACTGTCTTTGCGGCTTTGACCATTGCCTATTGCGCCTTCCGGATTTGGCAACGGCTGCCTCGACTCCGTGCAATGCAACAAGGGCGGGACGGGGAGAAAGCAGTTGGTCAATACCTCGAGAGACTTCGTGCTACCGGCGCCGTCGTTATGCATGACATTCCCGGCGACAACTTTAATATCGACCACGTCGTCCTCTCGGTGAAAGGCATCTACATGATCGAAACCAAGACCATCAGCAAACCGGCATCCGGCCCCGCAACTATTGATGTTTCGGACGAAGGGATTTCTTTCGCCGGCGGCAAAGCGAGGGCTGAATACTTTGACCAGGTGGCGGCTCAAACCCGCTGGCTTCGATCATTGCTTCTGGAAAGCACAGGAAAAGAACTCCCCTGTAAACCGGTGCTGTTATTTCCAGGCTGGTTTATGAACCCGCGTCGAACAAAAAAATTTGACGAAACCTGGATTCTGGAACCAAAAGGGTTCCCAAAATTTCTCCAGAACGAGCCTGCGCGCCTGTCAAAAGACGATGTTTATCTTGCAGCGTATCATCTAAGTAGGTATTCGAGGACGATATAGGGCGTTGCTCAAGCCCCCGGAATGTAAAGCACGTGGTGGCGAGATCCTCGACTTATGAGTTCTACTACAAACTTCACATTCACAAACTCTGTTATTTCGATTTCTGAGGTTTTTTCAAAAATCTTTTTGTTGTTACGCAATTATGCTTAGGTAATATCGGAAAATGAGGGGAATTTTCGTATCATATCGGAGAAGTGACACGATCGACATTAGTGCCCGCATTAGCGACCATTTGAAATCACATTTTGGCTCGGAACGGGTGTTCATCGATTTCAGCAATATCATTCCCGGCATGGCGTTTGCCGAGCACATCAAATCCCGAATTCGAAACGCGAATATAGTAATCGCTGTTATTGGACACGAATGGACACCAAATCGCACGGCTCTGAAAGAACCCGAAAACGGTGATTGGGTGGAGTTTGAACTAAGAAGTGCCCTGCAGGCAAAAATCCCAATTATACCTGTTCTTGTGCATGGAGCGCGAATGCCTCGATCTGCTACTTTGCCGGTATCACTACAAAAATTACCGGAACTGCATGCAATGGAAATCTCTTCAAATAGCAACTTTGATCGTAATATCAGCGACTTGATTGGAGTCATTGAAAACACAATCGCTTCAGATGCTCTATCAGCCTCTCATAAACCCGTAGTAAAAGTAAAGAAAACCGACACTCTGGAAAGGATTCTTCAACTGATTCGCGAAAACGATTTCTCCCAGTTTCCAGTTGTCGATGAAATGTCATTCCTCGGACTCTTGACGGAAAATGGCATAACGCAGTGGCTGGCAAATCAGTTCTCCGATGATAATGAAATTGAAATTAGTTCTCGAACAATAGAAGTCGGAGATGTGATTGATTTTCAAGGGAACGCGCCCAACTATAGTTTCTTTCCTGGCCTTGGAAAAATCCAGGATGCCATTCAAATGTTCCACAATCAACCAGCATTGGAAGCACTACTTCTTACAGATAGCGGCACTATGGATAGTGACATTCAAGGAATAATCACCCAATGGGACGCCATTGAATTCGGACGACCGATCGGGGAAGATGTAATCACTTGAATAAGATTGGCTCTACCGCTACTCAGCGATACCAGCGGATGGCTCATAAAGGAAGCTGAAGATCGAAATTACACGAATGGAATGCGGATCGTACGGAGCTTTTCATTGGTTCGGCTTTGCCAGCCCTGGTTCGGCTCATCTGAAATGATGGGACCGTGACGAGCAGGGAGAGGTTCCGGAGAGATGAGTGAGTTGATTCCATCCGGCGTGTGCGTGGGCCTTGCCTTATCCCCTGATTGAATGGAAAATCAGTCGATTTTTCTACTGTCACTTCCCGGCGGATCGACGACCCAATGACCGATCATGTTTTCTGAAATACTTTTTTTGCTGCTTGGCCTGACAATACTGACGGTTGGGGCCGAATTCCTGGTGCGCGGGGCGACGTCGATCGCTCTGCGACTGGGGTTGAGCGAGATCCTTGTAGGTTTGACTGTGGTGGCTTTCGGAACGAGCGCTCCGGAGCTGGCGGTATCAATCAAGGCGGCTCTCGGCGGGCAGGGAACCATCGCGGTCGGCAATATCGTGGGTTCAAATATTTTTAACATTGGGGTGATCCTCGGGCTGGCAGCCCTGGTCTGCCCGCTTGTCGTGCATCTCGGCGTAGTCCGCAAAGATATGCCGCTGGTGATAGGGTTTTCGCTGATCTTTATCCTGTTTCTTTTCACCGGCTCAGGTATCGCGAGGTGGGAAGGTGTGCTGCTTTTTCTGCTTTTAACAGGATATCTGGGTTGGTCTTTTTATGCCGGCAAACGCGAGGCAGCCGGGGCAGATTTGATCCCGACAGTGAACACCGGTGGTTCGATGACGGGGAGTATCAGTTTCGTCGTTGGAGGGCTGGTCATGCTGGTCTTCGGTGCCCGTCTTTTTGTCGATGGCGCGGTCGGTTTTGCCAGAGGACTGGGCTGGAGTGAGGCGGTGATTGGCTTAACGATCGTTTCGGCCGGCACTTCGATGCCGGAGCTGGCGACTTCAATCGTTGCGTCGCTAAAGAGGCAAACCGATATCGCGATCGGAAATGTGGTGGGATCGAACATCTTCAATCTACTTTGCATCGGAGGAATTACTGCAACGATACATCCACTTTCGCCTGGCGGGATTGGCTGGATCGATCTCGGAGTGATGCTGGGCACGAGCCTGATTTTGATCCCGTTTATGAGGTCCGGCTTCCGACTGAATCGATGGGAAGGCGGTGTGCTGCTCGCAATCTACACCTGTTACCTTTGGGTGCTGTGGCCGTAGGCGAAGATATGGTAGTTACGACTGGTCGAAAATGATGCGGCCGGAAAAGTCGATAGAAAAGCTTCCGGACGGAACTGTATAGAATTCGTGTAATTCACGGCCGCACTCCTTCCGCAAAAATGATTCGTGTTTGAAAACATCTTTGTCATCCGAAAGGATTGAACACGAATGAAGCCGGGAAATCTCCGCGAATGAACACGAATTTTTTTGAGCTTTGATTTCCTGCATTCTTCGTGGATAAATCAGAATCTATGGCTTCCCGACGATCCAATAAATT
>JARGOZ010000144.1:15037-19250 GCA_029213025.1 Verrucomicrobiales bacterium | reverse complement strand
ACCAGGCGGCTGCCAACCGTCAATGTTCGATTCCGCCCCGGTCACGCCATTTTTCTGAAAGCACAATATTTAATGAAGGTTGCGACCGGGGTATAGGTGGATGCAGGAATGTAAAGAATTGTCCGGTTTCCGCTTCGCAGAGAAAACATATTCTGCCTGTCCCTGATTTCTATTTGCTGATTTCTTGATTTGTCCCTGATTTCTGCGATTGCCTGACACCCCTCAAAAGGATTGAACGGAATCAGTCTGCCCGGGTGCGTTTCGAATTCTTGGAAACGGCGCAATCCCCTTATTTAATTTGGGATTGACGGCCTTCACGCCTCTCGGAATGGGTAAATTTTCTGGTTTTTTGTAATCCATTCAATTACCGTTCGATTCGAGAGTGGAGTTTGCATGAAGGTGTTTCATTGTTTTTGTCGGGGAGTGCTTGCCTGTTTGACGTTCGGGTTAATTTCGTGGAATTCGAGCGCGGCAGATCGCGTCGCTCTCGTCATCGGGATCGACCGGTATGATCATTTACCCCGGCAGTCGCAGTTGGATGTCGCGGTGAAGGACGCGAACCTGATGGCGAACACCCTCAAGGGGCTGAATCCACCGTTTGTGGTGCAACTTCTGACCGATGTCCAACAGCGGGACGCGATGGAATCGCTGACCCGGTTCGTGGAGAATGCGGACGGGGCGGAGTGCGCGCTAGTCTATTTCGCGGGGCATGGCGTCGAGTATCACGGATCGAACTTCCTTCTGGCTCGCGATACAAACGTCTCGAAAGTAAGCCCCGATGTGGACCGGATGAAACGCCGACTGCGGCTGGCCGCTCTTCCGCTCCAGACGATTGTGGATGAATTGGACGGAACGGGAGCGCAGGTTAAGGTCGTGATTCTCGACGCCTGCCGGGACAATCCGCTGCTGATCGATGACGGCACAGGGACGCGAAGCGTGTTCGGACGGCCCCGCGGGCTGGCCCAGGTGACGCCGCCGTCGGGAACGTTGATCGCCTATTCGGCGGATGCGGGGCAGCAGGCGAACGACGGACTGTTCACGGGAGTGCTGGCGAAGAATCTTCAAACGCCGGGCCTGCCGCTTTTGGAGGTATTTGCTGCGACCCGGGAAGAAGTGGTGAGGCGTTCCACGGAGCTAGCCACAAGAAACCAGGGCGTCCGGCATGAGCCGGCGGAATACACGAAATTGAACCGGGCCGGAACCCGTTTTTCGTTCGTTGCGGGGAGTGGCGCAAGTCCTGCATCGGGTGAAGTAGAGAAGCTACGGGCCCAAATCGCGTCGCTGACGAAGCAGGTCGAGGAATTGGAGGCGAATGGCCAGCGGGTTGATGAATTGAAAACTCAACTAGCGGCCATGGAAGCGACCCAGAAAGAAAGCTCGGTTGAATCTACGGGCACGATGGTAAAAATTACATCCGGGTCTGTGTTGGCTTCAAAAATCAATGGGGTTACCAATGAAGAAACTGTAATGAAAATTGGAGATACGGGAAAAACTAATGACCCAGCTCATTCTTCAGGCTTACCAGCGATGATTGGAAGCGAGGATAACCGATTTCGAATCTGGCACCTCGCAAACGGAGACATCGTAAATGCGCGATTGGCAGTCTCTGACAAAGGTGGGCTAGTCGTCACGCTTCAAACAACCGATGGCCAATTTAAGTCGTTCTTCAGTTACCAACTTAGTTCTGAAGATCAGAGGATTATTGAGGCTATAGAGAATTACCGAAGAAAAGGGAAGTGATTATAGAAACTATCTTTCAGCACTTTGGTTTCTGACGCTCCCTTTAAAATGATATGGAACGTTATTCTGGAGTAATTTGAGCGGTTATCCTTCGTTCTGTCAGATGCAAATAACTACGCTGCAAAGCTGTAATATTCGATCGTTTGTCCGAGAAAGTGAACTCTACAAGCCAACCAAAGCATGTTGATTGCCAACTGCATGGGTAAACGAAGTTTGAAGAGCTTCTCGCCGATGAACTCCGTGAATCCGCAAAGCTGTGTGACAGGAAAAGTTAGCCTGCGTCAAACTGAACACCCAAACGCCTTGCCCGCCTCTTAGTAGTGGTGTCCTGGTTAACCAGGAGAATCATTTTCGGCATTTTCAGCCTCGACCCTGTGCCGGAATTCAGTGATGGATCCATCTTCAAGCGATGAGGGGAGAACTGTATCCCCAATTCGAATCTTGCCCACACTCTCTGGCCGATAGTTAATTAATATTTCCGAATCATCACATACCGGTCAATAAAAGGAATCTGATTAGCCTCCCTTGATCGTCTGAGTACAAGGCCCGGAAAGAGCAGTGTGTCGCAGGAGGCTTTATTTAGCCCTTGAAAATCAAATTGTGCCCGTCCTTCTACATTGCCGAAGCAGTCTCACAAAAGCGTCCATTTAATGGTCAAACCTCTGTGGACATCTCGTAATTCTAAAGATTCGCTATGGAAATACAAAAGACTCCCGCTGATTTACTTATCCTGGCATTAAGAGACGCAATCCCCTTTTTTTTTAGAAGGGGACATTGCCGATAACCGAAAAACTACCTCACTTCCCCAAACTGCTGAAACGTTTGCCAATCTTTGGCATAGTCGGCATTTAACAGCCAGGAAGCTCCGGTGTCATCGTCTTTGAAGTCTTCCAGAGTGCCCACTTTCAGGGTTTGATAGCCGTCTGTTTTTGAATTCCAGTTCCCGCCGCGAAGGCCGGAGTCGGGATCCAGTTGGGTTAATTTGACGGGGCCTTTTGATGGATCGGCATCGGCGGGGACTCGCGCGGCGAAGCTGTGTTTGAGAAAGGAGAAAACCAATGGCCAGGTTTTGGCGGTCGGGCCATGGCCGGTGTTGGGCTCTACCGCAAAATTCCAGACGGCGTTGTGCTGTTTCCGCATCAGGGGCACTACATCGAGGTTGGTCTCGATGGACGGGCGGGCCAGAAAGTGATCGTCCTCTCCGAAGATCACCAGCCCGGGAACGGCGGCGGCTCGCGGTTGGAAGACTTGAAACGTCGTCCCCGGACGCATCGAAACCCAGCCCCAGACCCGGCCGCTCGCGCCCGCCGTGAATATCGCGGAGAAACCGGTTCCGTTGGAGTGTCCATAGAGGAACAGGGGGGCATTGGGCAGCTCGGGATGGCCGGCCTCGTTGCCGAAATCGCGCAGTTTGTCGAACAGCAGGCTGCGCGGCCAGAAACCCCGCTGCACCGGGTTGCCGAGGAATCGAAACAGGGCCAGATCCAACTTTCTGGCGATTTTTCTGAGTTCGGGATTTTCGAACAGGGCTTTTCCGGAGCCGTGGGATGAGATGGCGACGAGACCTTTCACGACCTTCGTTTCCCCCGGGATCCACAGATCGAATTTCACTTCCTGATCCGGCGCGGCACCGTTTTTCTCTATATATTCGGTCCACTGCTGATCAGTGACGCGGTAATCCCAGTTACGAACTGCTTTTTTGCCCTCCGCCGGGGTGCCCCATTTGATTTCATCGAGCACGCTGTCCCAGTTGCCACCTTGAGAGTGGCCAAATTTACTGCGCACCCAGTCCAGACTGTGGCTCATCGTCATCTGCTCGACTTTGGTGATCTCGATATCCGCAGTCATGGCCGCCGACTGGATCAGCAAAGCGGAAATAACAATAGCGGAAACGCTGGTAAATGGCTGGAGGCTCATGGATGGACGCATTTTCATGTTGGCTCAGCGAAAATAGATGGGCATGTCTCGTTCGCACGGACGCATCGGCGGTTTTTGTCGGCATGCCCATAGAGGAAACACACTGTTTGCGGCCAGGTTTAAACTGGAACCCGGGCCGGTCACAGCTTAGGGATTCCCGCTATGAGATTTTTCCGATCCAGTCTGATTCTTTCGCTGTTTCTGATCCATGCCTCGCTGCGTGGAGAAGACAAGGTTGCGGCCGTTCCGGATTTGGTTTGTTTCTGGGATTTTGAAGAACCGGCAGGAGAAGTGCGGGTATCGCAGGGGCAACAAAACTACTCGCTGCAGGAAGTGAACGGTCCGATTGCCCGGGTCGAGGGTTCGGCTCCCGGAAAGCACGCGGCACGAATCAAGTCCGGGCAATATTTCTCTATTCCGGACGAAAATTGTAAAGCGATCGATTTTCATGGACCGGAAGCTCAAGTGTCGGTCGTGGCTTTGGTGCGACGACAGGCCGCTTCTCATTGGCAGGCGGTGGCCGGTATCTGGAACGAAACCAGAAAACAACGTCAAT
>JARGOZ010000144.1:0-15010 GCA_029213025.1 Verrucomicrobiales bacterium | reverse complement strand
GACCCGTTCCGATTCCCAGATCATGAAACGGTTCCCGACGAAGGACGAGGTTCACGGCCATGTGTCCAATGTCGGCGGGCCTACAGCGGGGCATCCCTTTTGCATTACCTATAGTTCAAGCGGCACGACGGTTCCTCTGAAGCAATGGACTTTGATCGCGATGACTTGTGATGGCAAAGCGAGCCGGGTCTATGTAGACGGAAAATTCGTCGCTGAGGAAGGCTATAATCCCTATCCGCTGAGCGGAGGTCTGTATAATGGCGACGGCGATTTCACAGTGGGTGCGGTCGACCGGGGAGGAGAGATCGGAAACTATTTCAACGGTGAACTGGATGATCTTTCCATCTACTCCCGCGCTCTGACCGGGCAGGAATTGCTATACCTGGCAAAAAAGGCAGGCAGGTAAATTGGGATCACTTCACTTTCGCCGTCGGAGGAAAGGATTTTGGTTGCGGGAAAACCTCGATTGTACCCTGTTAAATGCCGGACTCAACAGGGTACAGTCGGGAGGGGGGCTGGGATGGCACTACGAACGTGATGCGGACATGTCCGCGGTATGCATGGCTATCGATATCCAGCGCGTGATGGTATGCGGACATGAGTGTCCGCATCACGTAGATGCAGGGATGTGCGACAATCCTGTCGCGCGGCTGCAATGGGGCGAGAGTAGTGGCACGGATTCCGCGGACGACAGGATTGTCGTCGGTCCTTGTTCCGTGATGCGGACACTTTTGTCCGCATTTTCAAGCACACTGGTTTTCTATGGACGGGCAAAACGCGGACAGGAGAGACCGCGACACAGGTAGTGCCCCGAATTCGATCTTACGGTCTCTGGCACGCATCATGCGTCTTGCGTGAATGAGTGCCTCGCGCCGCTGATCTTCCAACCGCATATTGTATTTATGAAATTGAACCGTTTCTGTCCCGGTCCCGTTTCCCGGCGTGGCTTTCTTGAAGTTGGCGGGTTGACTGCTGCCGGCCTCGGTCTGAGTGATTTTCTGCGCTACGAAGCCCATGCTTCCGAGCTGCAGGCAAATCATGCCACCAACGATAACTCGGTGATTTTCGTTTGGCTCCCCGGCGGTATGCCGCACATGGAGACTTACGACATGAAACCGGACGCTCCGATGGAGTACCGGGGCGAATTCGGGCCGATTAAAACAAATGTTCCCGGAATCGATGTCTGCGAGCTGTTGCCGAGACACGCCAAAATCGCGGATAAATTTGCCATTGTTCGTTCGATTCATCACGAATTTTCCGATCACGGCGGGGCTCATAAACGGATGATGACCGGCCGCCGCCCCCGGATTCCAAACGGAACGGTCAACGATGCCCCGGCGACTCAGTGTATCGTAAAAGATATCCTTGGCGGCACTTCCGGCTCCAACGGCATGCCGACCTGTGTGGCGACGATGGATAAAGGCCGGGACAAGGTCGATACTTTCGCGATGGGTTCCGCCTATCTCGGCGCGGCCAATACACCGTTTTTCGTCGGCGGAGACCCGAACAGTAAGGGTTTTAAGGTCGACAGCATCGGGGTGAAACAGTCGATGGAAGCCCGTCTCGATGATCGTCTTTCTCTTCTGCAGGGAATGGACCGCCTGAGGCGCGACGTCGACGAAGGTGGGATCATGAGCGCGATGGATTCATTCAATTCCCAGGCTCTCGAAATGCTCACCAGCGACGAAGTTCGCGATGCCTTCGATCTCGCCGGTGAAAGCGATAAAATGCGCGAATTCTACGGCCATCATACGTACGGTCAGCGGGTTTTGCTGGCGAGACGCCTCGTCGAAGCGGGCAGCCGGTTTGTAACCGCCGTTTTGGAGAATCCGTTTCCCGGGAAAGCGATTCCGAAAAACTGCGCCAGTAACTGGGATTGCCACGCGGTGAACTGCCACGTCTTTGAAGACTGCAAATGGCGGATGCCGGTTTACGATCAGGCGATCTCAGCCCTGATCGAAGACGTCTACCAACGCGGTCTGGATAAAAAAGTGATGATCGTGGTGGCGAGTGACTTTGGCCACACACCGAAGATTAAAGCGAGCCGGGGCAACAAATCGAAAGTTATGCAACCGGGTCGCGATCACTGGCCGAAAGCGATGTCAGTTCTCGTGTCCGGTGGTGGCGCGCAGATGGGGCAGGTGATCGGTGCGACCAATTCCAAAGGCGAACACCCGATCGAGCGGGTTATGTCACCCAATGATCTGTGGGCCACGGTTTATCAGCATCTCGGTATCGATTACAACGATTATCTGATGAACCTGGATGGCCTCCCAATGCAGATTCTGCCGTTCGGGAAACCGATCAAAGAACTGGCCCCCATGGCATAGTTCAGAGACCATGAAAACCTTACCTGTCTTTTTTATCGTCAGCGCTCTGGCGTTTCTCAGCGGTTTTGCCACGGCGAAAGACGCTATGGAGTTTCACTCCGGAACCGGAGCCGACCGGATCTTCCTCCGGGGTCCGGAATCAGGGGCTCAGGTGGTGATTTTGGATGAAAAAGGCGGCGACCTGACTCGCGAGGTCGAGTATTCCGTCGAGCCGGCCCATATGGCAACAGTTGATTCGGCGGGCTTTGTTACGCCGCTCGCCAATGGTCGCGGAACTCTGATCGCAAAGGGCAAAAACGGCGAAGTCAGCGCCGCGCTGGAGATCGTCGACTTCAAAAATGCGCCGCCAATCAGTTTTCCCAACGACGTAGTTCCGGTTTTCACGCGAAATCATTGCAACGCCGGTGCCTGCCACGCCAAAGCAACGGGACAAAACGGGTTTCAGCTTTCACTTCTCGGCTACGAGCCGAAGGCGGATTACGAGCAAATCGTGTTCCACTCGCGGGGCCGCCGGGTGCTTCCCGCCGCGCCGTCGCACAGTTTGCTGTTGATGAAAGCGACCGGTGATTTGCCCCACGAAGGCGGAGCCCGGCTCGATAAAAACTCGGCGGACTATCGAATATTAAAGCAGTGGATCACCAGTGGACTCAACTATCGCCCGGATAATGATCCCGATATCGAAAAGATCAGCATTTTCCCGAAGACTGCGGTGACAAAGCCCGGTGCAGAGATCCAGGTCGCCGTTACCGCCTACTTCTCCGATGGGACCGAGCGCGACATCACCCGCCTTGCTCAGTATGAATCCAACAATCCGGATCGAATTCTTGCCAGCGAAACCGGTCTGATGACAGTGCGGGATAAAAACGGCAATGCCTCGGTTCTGGTGCGATTTCAGGAACATATCGATACCCTTGCCGTAACGATTCCGATCGGGAATCCTGTCGATTCTCTACCGGCTCCGGAAAATTTCATCGACGAACATATATTCAGTCAGCTTAAACTCATGGGGCTGCCTCCTTCGGGCGAGGTCGATGACTCCACCTTTCTGCGCCGGGTTACTATAGATATCGCAGGCCGTTTGCCTACTATAGAAGAAACAAAATCATTTCTCGCAACTTCCGGTGCCGATAAGCGTGCGAAAAAGATTGATCAGTTGCTCGACAGTCCGGACTACGCCGACTATTTCGCAGGTAAATGGGCCGGCATTCTGCGTAACAAGGTGGAACGGGGGCGGCCCTGGGTGCATCGCGATTCGCATGCGTTTTACGCGTGGATTCGCAAGAGTCTCATTGAAAACAAACCTTTCGATCAATTCGCCGGCGATCTGATTCTCGCCTCGGGAAAAGCTTATGAAAACCCGGCGGTGAGTTGGTATCGGGTGGTGAAAGATGAAAAGGAGCGCATGGAAAATGTCGCTCAGGTTTTCCTCGGCGTTCGTATGCAGTGCGCGCAGTGCCATCATCACCCTTACGAACAGTGGAGTATGGATGACTACTTTGCGTTTACAGCTTTCTTCTCTACGGTTAAAGCAAAGAATATCCGCAAACTTCCCGAAGAGAATATCTACCATCACAACCGCAAAGCGGCGGTAATGAAACAGCCTCTCTCCGGTGAAATGCTGAAACCTCGACTCCTCGGCCACGAAGAAAGTGAAGATATCCCGCCTATGGTCGATCCCCGTTTTGCCCTGGCTGACTGGCTTACCGAAAAGGAAAATCCGCGTTTTGCCCGGGTTCTGGTGAATCGTTACTGGAAGCATTTCTTCAGTCGCGGCCTCGTCGAGCCGGAAGATGATATCCGCCCGACCAATCCGGCGACCCATCCTGCGTTGCTCGACGCGCTGGCGGATTCTTTCCGCGACAGTGGTTACGATCTGAAAGCGTTGATCCGCACCATGTGTAACAGTGCTACCTATCAGCGCAGTTCGGATCCGTCCGAGCAAAATATCAATGACAATCAGAACTACGCCCGCTACTACCCGAAACGTTTGCAGGCCGAGGTGCTGCTTGATTCGGTCAACGAAATGGCCGGATCGAAAAACTCATTTCAGTATCAACCGCTCGGAGTGCGGGCCGTTTCACTACCTAATGAAAAAGGTACTACCGATTCGCCGTTTCTCATGATGTTTGGCCGCCCGTCGATGGACACCGCGTGCGAATGCGAGCGAACCGACGAAGCGAACCTGGGCCAGAGTCTTCACTTGCTCAATTCCGACGATATACAGAAAAAGCTCTCCAACGGCAATGGCCTCGCGGCATCCCTGGCGAAAGATACAGAAACCGGCGATAAAGAAAAAATCACCAATCTCTATCTCCGGGCCCTGTCGAGAGAGCCGGATGAAAGCGAACTCCAAATGGCGATCAGTCACCTCAATAAAAAGCGGGAGGCCAAAGCAGAGCGCGAAGGTTACGAAGACCTGATCTGGGCGATGATCAATATGAAGGAATTCATGTTTAATCGCTGATTTCTCCAACCCGAATCGTTCCATGCGAATTTTTCTAACTATAGCACTCGTGCTTTTTCCGGTCGCTGCGTCGTTTGGTTTTATGCCGAACCCTGATCTGCTTTCCATCAATCCAGCCGTCGCGAAAGCCGGTGACACGATTGAAATATCGATCAAAGGAACCAATCTGGACGAAGCCGAAACGCTGCGCTTCTCGAGCCCGCTCATCACAGCGAAACCCGTCACCGCTGCGCCTACCGAATTCAATCCGAAGCCGGAGCTATTCTCTACCAAATTCACCGTCACGATTCCCGCCGACATTGAGCCGGGGGTGTACGAAGTTCGCTCACTGGGATATTTCGGGCTGTCTACGGCCCGGCCTTTTCTTGTGCTTCCTGCCGGCGATAATGAAACTGTGGTCAGTGGATCTTTTACCTCAAAAGAGAAGGCAACCGATATTTCTGTGAATTCCGGAGTGGTAGGGTTGCTGCCGTCGAGCAACTTTCAATGGCATCGGTTCACCGCAAAGGAAGGGCAGAGAATTTTCGCCAATGTCTGGTCAGAGCGTCTTGACTCAAAGGCTGATGTTCTCATGGCGATCTACGATGAGAATGGTCGCGAGTTGGAGAGTGACCGTCATCACTACGGTCGCGATCCGTTTACGGACTTTACCGTACCGAAGGATGGAACTTACTACGTGGTTCTGAATGATGCGTTGCACAGCGGCGGGCGCGACTATTTCTATCGACTGCATTTGCACAGTAATCCGCACATCGACTTTGTCTTTCCTCCTGCGGGTGAGCCGGGCAAAAAGTCACCCTTTACATTCTTTGGACGAAACCTGCCCGGCGGATCACTTGGAGAAAACTGGAAATGGAAAGGTAAGTCCCTCGAAACGGTAAACCACGAGATCGAAGTGCCGAAGACTGTAACTATCCCGGTCCGTTTTGATCCCGGATTGCCCCGGCAGGGATTGCTGGAGGGTTTCTATACCGGATTGCCCGGGGCAAAAAATTCGAACGAAGTGAAAATAGGTTTTGCGACTGCGCCCGTCGTTCTGGAGAAACCGGCGGAGGAGATTCAGACGATAACGGTTCCGGCGGAAGTTTCCGGCCGCTTCGATCAACCCGGAGATTTTGATTTCTACCGCTTTTCCGCAAAGAAAGATCAAACCTACTGGATCGAGGCGATTTCCTACCGCATGGGAACTATTGCAGATCCGGTCGTCATTCTGGAAAAGATTGCAACCGGTAAAGACGGAAAAGAAACTTATACTAAAGTCGCCGAAAACGACGATCCGCCTTCCTACTATGGCCTGGACCTGCTCGACGATCTGAACGCTGACTCTCTCGATCCCGAACTTTCCTTTACTCCGAAAGAGGATGGTGACTACAGAATCACCCTTTTGAATCAAAGCGCCGGAGGGAGTATTGCCCATCTCTACCGGCTCGCGGTGCGATATGCCAAACCGGATTTTAACCTCATCGTCGGAACTGAGCTCACTAAAACAATTAATAACGATGCCTATCAGAATGCCCCTCTGCTGCGGCGTGGTGGCAGTATGGTGTACCGGGTTCTCGCATTTCGCCGCGACGGGTTTGATGGCGAGATAAAAGTAACGATCAGCAACCTTCCCGAAGGTGTCTCCGCAGATCCCCTGATTCTCAGCGGCGACGCGAAAGAAGGCTATCTCACGGTTCAGGCTTCGCCGGAAGCTAAACGCTGGTCGGGAAAAGTAGAGATTACGGGTGAGGCGACCATCGCTGAGCAATCTGTAGTTAAAACCGCACGGGCGGCTTCGATTATTTGGGGAAAGCGCGTGTTTGCCGCCGCTTCGCAGGTTCGGACCCGCCTCGATATGGAAACCGTCCTGTCCGTGATGGATACGGAAACCGAAGCGACCCGTTTGCTTCCGGCCGAAGATAAAGTGTGGGAGGTAGCATTAAATGATACTTTGGAGCTGCCGGTCAAAACGGTGGAAACCGGCACCCGGGTCGGCAATTTACAGGTCGAAGTTCACGGCTTTCCGGGCCTGCACCGTTCGCCGCCAAACGTCTCCATCAAACAGGGCGAGACCAGTGCGACGATAAAAATCACCATGAAGAAAAGCGGCAATTTTGATATCAAACCCGGCAAATACCAATTTGTGCTTCAAGGTGTTGGTAATGCGAAATACAGCCGCAACCCGGCCGCAGCGGAGCGCGCCAAAGCGGAGCTGAAACGGCTCAACGATCTGCTCGCCCGGGTAGCCAAAGAGGCGGATGAAGCAACCCGGAAATCCAGCGAGGCCGCGCTGAAAAAAAACATCGCCGCAGCGACGGCCGCTGACAAGAAGGCAGCCACTGCAGCGAAAGAAGGTCAGATTCAATTCGCTACCTACTCCCTGCCGATTTCGGTAGTTGTCACCGAAAAGAAATAGAGAAATGACCGGAAAGCGAACTGATCAAGCATCATGCCGGACCGTACAGGGTACAGTCCCGGATTGTACAGGGTACAGTTTGCGGCGAAGGATCTGTTTCGCGTTTGGCTGTGCCTACCTGTTATTTCTTTTGCCGTCTCTCTCCCGGGCGGAACTGCCGGTTGCAGAAATGACCCGCGACAAACCGGTCGATTTCGCTACTGAAATCTATCCTTTCCTCAAAGCGAATTGTCTCGCCTGTCACAACAACACGAAGGCCAAGGCGAACCTCATTCTCGAATCGCCGGATGACATGCTGAAAGGCGGCGACCTCGGTCCGGCGATCGAACCGGGTAATGCTGATGTATCACTGATTTTTACCACGGCGGCACATATTGAAGACCCGACCATGCCGCCGGCCAATAACAAATCGAAGGCGAAAAATCTGAATCCCAACCAGCTCGCGTTGCTTAAACAATGGGTCAACGAAGGGGCCAAAGGAGGCCGCGTCATGACCGAAGCGCCCAGGGACTGGCAGCTCCTGAGTCGCAATCAGCCGATTCTTGCTTCCGCGATCTCCGGCCGGGGGCGCTTCGCTGCCGTGGCGCGCGGACAATATATAGATATCTACGATCTGCCGCGTAACAAACTCGTCGCTACTCTTCGCGACCCGGAGCTGAAACATCCTGTGGCTCATCGGGACCGGGTGCAGTCACTCGCCTTCAGCCCTGACGGTAACCAACTCGCTTCCGGCGGATTTCGGATCGCCAAAGTATGGAAACGCGCTGAACACACCTCCTCGCTGTTTTGTGAAACTGCGGCGGAAATCAGCGTGACCCGACTTTCGTCGGATCGGAAATGGATCGCTACCGGTCTCGCAAACGGAGCCGTAAATGTCTACCGGGCCAACACTCCTGAGAAGCCCGTTTTTCAATACTCAACTCACAAAGGCAAGGTTATCGATCTCGCGTTTTCGCCGGATCAAAAAAATCTCTACTCCGTCGCAGCCGATAAGAAATTGTACCGGTATTCACTTTCCGAAAAAGAAGGTGAACCTGCTTCTGTCGATATCGAGGCCGCGGCTGTCGCAGTTATCAAGCAGGGGAAACATATCGCGCTGGCTTCGGGGAAGAAACTACACCTTTACACAGCTGATCTGCAACCGGTCGCTGAACATTCTCTCCGCGCTCCCGTTGCGGCATTGCGCTCCGGTCCGGAATTGCTATCCGTATATGCAAACGGTGAGATTGATCTACTTAAGCTCGATCCGGCAGATTTTGCAAAAGCGCCTCAAAAAGTCAGAACCTTCATCCATGGTTCACCGGTGATTGATTTGGCTGTGAATCAAACCAGTCTCGCAACGGTCGGCAAAACGGGCGCCGTTAAAGTATGGAATTTGAACGACGGCAAATTGCGATACCAGCTCAATCGTGACGGGGAATCAGACTGGCATTTCAAAGACCTCGGGCAGCAGGAAAATATCGTCAGGCGTCTCGAAGCTCATTGGAAAAAAGTCGGTCCGGTAGAGGAAACTCTTTCCGGGGCTGAAGCGACTAAATCCGCTGAAGCTGCCGCAGAGATCGCTGCCGCCCGCAGGGATCTCGCTGCGAAAAAACTGGCTCTGAAATCGGTAGGACCCAATGAGAACGAGACGGCGGAAAACGCTATCGAAGAGGCCACCCGGCTCCTTGATCGTCTCATCCGTGGACGTGACACCGCTGCCCGCCTCGCCGGGGAAGCGCTCTCCCGTAAGCTTGCCGCCGAATCCGCCACTGCCGAAGCCGCCGCTCTCGCTACGGCGTTGAAAGCGGAAAAAGAAGCTCTGCTCAAGGAGCAAAGCGCCCAAACATCTGCCTTTGCCGCGACATCTCTGGATTTTTCTCCCGACGGCTCGATTATTACTGTAGCGCTTAAGGATGGTGGCCTTCGATGCAGGGAAGCTGAAACCGGAACGTGGTTGGAAGATGTCGATGCCTCCAGCGCTTCTTCGATTCACTATCTAACAAATCGCGATGTAATCTCTATCACATCAACTACCAAGCTGGTGAAACTTTCTTTACCCGGAGATCAATGGGTATTGGCACATTCTATCGGCGACGGTTCCGCCCCCGAACCTTTCTCCGGCCACGTCGCTGCCATTACTTTTGATCCGGATGGAGCACATCTTATCGCCGCTTCGGGGATTCCTTCCCGCAGCGGTGAATTACTTCTTTTTGATGCAAAAACCTACACACAGCTTGAGAAGAACGACGAAGCACATCGCGACAGCATCTATGCCGTCGACTGCTCGCCCGATGGCAAATATATAGTTAGCGGGGGAGCCGACCGGATTGTGAAAACGTTTGAACGCAACACGCTGCGGAATGCGCAAAGTTTCGAAGGGCACTCCGATCACATTCTGGATGTCGCCTGGACCTCTGATAATTTGTATATCGTAAGCGGCGGGGCGGATTCTGAGGTGAAATACTGGAACCTGGCTGCTAATCAGGTTGAGCGGTCGCAGACGAACTACAAGAACGAAGTAGTCGCGGTATCGATCGCTCCCGGAACTGATGGTCTGCTTACCGCTACCGGCGAAGGGAAACTCGCCTTCGCCAATCAGCCGCTTACCGGCGCGAAAGCGACGTTTCTCCACACGGCCGAATTTGCCAAAAGCGGAGAAGTCTTCATCACCGGCGGTCAGGACAGTGTCCTCCGAGTATGGGATGGAAGGGCGAGAAAGCTTTCCAGGGAGTATCCCGCGCCGGATGCGGGAAAGTGAGGCCTTTTAGGCCATATGGCGGCAATGAATGGTCGATGATGTCGACCCCGACAAAAAACGGTCCAAAAATCGTAATTTACGGAGAGTGTTGAGGCTCAATCCCGGCGATGATCGGGCATGAAAAAATGCAGGCTGATTTTCTTTCCGGTTCTCATCGCGGCTGGTTCACTGTTGTTGTCAGGTTGCGGGACGGAGGAACGGGTCGCTCAATCGAGGGGATTTCATCTCCCGGAAGGCGATGCGGTGGTCGGGCAGGGGTTGTTCGTAAAATTTGACTGTGTCTACTGCCACACGGTCGCCGGTGTCGAGTTGGCAGCAACCGGCGGGCCTGAGGGACCTCCGAAGATCCCGCTGGGTGGCGAGGTGAACCGGGTTCGTTCCTACGGAGAGTTGGTGACCTCAATCATCAATCCCGAGCATGTCATTTCGCCGCAATATCTGGCTATCCTTTCAAAACCGGAAAAAGAAGGTGATGTAGCTTCTCCTATGCCGGTATATAATGAAGAAATGACGGTGGGGCAGCTTGTCGATGTGGCCGCGTTTTTGCATTCCCGGTATCGATTGATCGAGCCGAGTCTGGACAACTATCACTACACAACTCCGTAGAAACCGGATGGGGATTTTTTTGAGCGGGATATGCACCGGATAGCGACGCGAAAGGAATTGCGAAATGTTCTTGTGTTCAGCGGGTGTTATCTCGCCGTAGCCGGCATAGTGATCATACTGGGGGGGAATCACGAGTTTCTCCTCTATCTCGTGGTTATGATGATGATTATCCTGGCGGTAATCGGCGTATACAAACGGGCCGGGATCAGTCGGGGTGTATTGTGGGGATTCAGTATCTGGGGCGTGCTTCATCTCATCGGTGGACTCACTCCGATACCGGCGCACTGGCACGACAGCGATACTACCGGGGTGGTGTATAACTGGCGGGTCGTTCCCGGCTACCTGAAGTATGACCAGATGGTTCACGGCTTCGGCGTCGGCCTGGTAACCTGGCTGTGTTGGCAGGCTCTTGCGGTGCGGGTGCGCAGTTTCGATGGATCCGCTCTGAAGCCGACTTTGGGTATGCTCGCCATTTGTGCCGCCGCCGGCATGGGGTTTGGTGCGCTCAACGAAGTGATCGAGTTTTTTGCGGTCATGCTGCTTCCGAAAACCAATGTGGGTGATTACGTCAACACCGGGTGGGATTTGGTTGCCAACCTGGCAGGCGCGAGTGTGACTGGAATGGTGATTCGGCTGGTGTGGAGGATCAATCATCCCAGGCAGAAGATCCTACCGGTGCCGGAAAACTGACCTTCTTTTGCAGACGGAGTCACGTCAATTTGTTCTATCGATTTCTTTGCGGATTTTTGCCATATTTCGGATCGCTCTCCGATTCCGCTCATGGCTGAAAACCTCACTCAATCCCAACGGGATATTCTTGCCGACGCTGCTGCCCGCGGCGTGAAAGCAACTGTGTGGGGTATTTTTGCCAGTGCCTGTCTGGCGGTAGTGAAGATTCTGGCGGGAATATTGGGAAATTCCTATGCTCTCGTCGCGGACGGGGTGGAGTCGGTCCTCGACATCATGAGTTCGCTGATGGTTTGGGGTGGTCTCCGGATCGCCTCGCAGCCCGCTACCGAGCGCTTTCCCTATGGTTACGGCAAGGCCGAGCCGCTCGCCGCACTGGTGGTTTCCACCGTCTTACTGGGGGCTGCCGTGGCGATTGCCATGAAAAGCCTGATTGAAATTCGTACGCCGCATCACATGCCGGAGCCGTTTACCTTGATTGTTTTGATCGGGGTGATTCTGACCAAAGAAATGATGTTCCGCATTCTGTTCCGCACAGGGGAAAACATCGGCAGCAAAGCCATGCAAACCGATGCGTGGCACCATCGTTCCGATTCGCTGACCTCAATCGCCGCATTTATCGGGATCTCGGTGGCTCTTTGTATGGGGCCGGGGTACGAAAGTGCGGATGACTGGGCGGCTTTGTTTGCGGCCGGTGTGATCGGGTTTAACGGAGTCCGGTTGTTTCGTTCCGCGTTTCGGGATGTGCTTGATGTGTCCCCGTCTCCGGAACTAATTTTGCGGATTCGGGAGATTGCCGATGCCGTGCCGGATGTGGAGGATACGGAAAAATGCCGGGTTCGGAGAAGCGGGCTGGTGTTATTTATCGACCTTCACGTGATCGTCGACGGCGGCCTCAGCGTGCGGGAAGGGCACGATATTGCCCATCTGGTCAAAGAATCACTGATGGGCTCGGAACTCAGTATCCAGGACGTCACGGTCCACATCGAACCGACGCCTACTCCTTTTTCTTGAAAAAATTGCTGAAGAAGCCCTTTTTCTTCGGAGGCGCCGATGTCACAGGAGCGACCGGAGCGGTGTCTCCAGCCTTCACCAGAGTTTCGGAAAGTGTTTTTGCAAAGCTGGCCGGAGCGACGGCGCCGCGCGCCTGGCCAATCAGCTCTCCGCCGGGTGAAATGAATGAAATATGAGGAATGCCGTTGACCTGAAACTGCTTCATCAGGCTTTTGTTTTTGCCCTGGTCAGCATCAAGATAAGCCCAGACGAACCGGTCGTGATACGGAGTGACTTCGGCAGAAGGGTAAACATTCTTCTTCATCTTTTTACACGGACCGCACCATGAAGCGGAAAAGATCGTGATCAGCGGTTTTCCTGCTTCCTGAGAGGCTTTCCGCGCTTTGTCAAAATCATCAAAAAACTCGGGGCCGCCTTCAGCAGCACGAGTGATCCCGCCGAATACAAGTGCGGCGGATACAGCGAAAAAAAGAATGAAGGGTGGAAGTGATTTTCTCATGAGGTACGATAGGGACGTTTCCAGGGTTCCATCATTACACAAAAATTCTTTACTACTAACAAAAAAACCGATCCTGTTTACGGCGGAAAACTATGAAAATTAGCTCTTTGATTTCGATTCTCTGTATTTTGACTGTCATTATCATTGGCCCCGCAGGCAGGAGTGAAAACCAGGGCCATTGGCGGGGTGATAACGGCAACGGGGCGTCAGTAACGGCAAAACCTCCAATCGAGTGGAGTGCTACGAAAAATGTGAAGTGGAAAGTAGCCATTCCCGGCCGCAGTTCAGGTACCCCGGCGATATGGGGAAATCAGGTATTTGCAGTTTCGGCGGTCGGCTCCGGCAAGCTGAAATTTACGGTATACAGTTTTGACCGGGGAACCGGTAAACTGCAGTGGGAGAAAATCGCAATAGAAGCGGAGCCTCACGAAGGTACTCATCAGACCAATGGATTTGCCTCTGCGTCACCCTGTACTGACGGGGAACATGTTTACGCTCATTTCGGATCGCGGGGTCTGTATTGTTATACTATGGACGGCACTCTGAAATGGAGCCGGAGTTTCGGGAATATGGCGACTCGAAACAGCTTTGGCGAAGGCAGTTCGCCGACTCTATCCGGTGATAGAATTTTTGTGCCATGGGATCACGAAGGGCAATCCGCCATCTACGCTCTCGATAAATTGACCGGGGAAATCATCTGGAAGACTGAGCGTGATGAACCAACTTCGTGGGCGACTCCGCTGGTAGTCGAAACGGACGGCAAAAAGCAGGTGATTACCAATGGAGAGAATTATGCCCGTGCCTACGATTTTGATACCGGTGAAGAACTCTGGCGCTGCCGCGGACAGACGACCCGTCCGGTCGCTTCACCCGTATATGCTAACGGGATTGTCTATATAGGTAGTGGATTCCGAGGTTCGTTTCTCGGCGCTTTTACACTGGAAGGAAAGGGCGATATAGAAGGTTCCGATCAGGTTGTGTGGACGATTGATCGCGATACTCCGGACATCGCATCTCTACTTCTTTCCGAAAACCGGATCTACTTCTACAAAGCCAAAACCGGTATTTTGACCTGCGTCGATGCTGCGACCGGCAAGGTTCTTTTCGGACCGGAGCGAACTCCGGGTATTTCCAATACCTATGCCTCCCCGGTTGCGGCCGGAGGTTATGTCTTTCTGACCGGCCGAAGCGGCAATACTACCGTGATTAAAGACACTGATTCATTCGAATTTGTAACGACAAATTCCGTTGGTGAGACGGTAGATGCCACTCCGGTTCCGGTGGATAACGAAATATTCATTCGGGGTGAAAAGCATCTATTCTGTATTTCGGAGTAATCGGGCGGATCCAACAGGGTACAATCCGAAACTGTACCCTGTTGAATGGTAAGTAAGATAACAGATAGCCTATGTCCATGAACCCAACGCCTCCGGAATATCGACCGCTGCAGGATAAGTTGCCGACTTTTCCCAAAGTGATGGCGATTGTTTGTCTCGCCTTCGCGGTGATTCGCGGTCTGCTGGGGCTGTTCGGTATCGTCGGGGTGGCAATGATCGCCCGTGAAGGTGCCGATGTTGGAAATCTGACAAACAATTTTGTCGTCGGAATAGCGGAAGTGGTAACGGCTCTGTTCGTCGCGGTTTTCGGTATCGTTGCAAATATCCTGCTGCTTGGAAAAAAGCAGGCGGCGATCCCTCTCGGCTGGCTGATGGTGGTATTTTCGATTCTGAGCATCGGGGTGGGCGTTGCCACCGTTTCGCTGCAGTTACTGGAAATGACCGGCGGAGAGCCGGATTTCGCGAGGCCGGAAGTTATCGGGATGATGGTGGGAGCCGGCGTCATGTTGATGATCCGGGTTTTGATTTTGACGGCCTATATAGTAGCTCTGATTCTTTTTGCCCGTTGGATGAGAGCGCGACAGGTTTGGGCCGCCGGTATGAATTAGCTCATCGTAGGGCTTGCTATCACAGTCCGTTTCATTATTCTTCGGCTCGATGAGGGACCGAACTTATCTGCTTTTTGAAAGGTGTTATCTCGTAACATTCGGGCTGATTTGTGTGCTCGGGGCCGCGTTGTATTTTTTGTTCAAAGTTTATGTCTCGGTTAGCGGGGTGAATCAGCTGGAATGGATCATCGGTGCTTTTATTCTGGCCATTGCCCTAATGCTGATGTGCATTGGTATGTTCGGCAGCGAGAACCGGGTGGAATCGTGGGTGGATCCATTCGGCACCGGGGATCTTTTCGAGTTTCTGGTCATCGGAGTCGCGTTTAC
>JARGOZ010000143.1 GCA_029213025.1 Verrucomicrobiales bacterium | reverse complement strand
TCATAGATCAGGAGAGGGCATGGGTTGCTGTGGTTTAGATATACCCCAATTCGCCATCCCAAATCGAGCCCGAAAAAGCGGTCGCGGGCGCGAACCATAGCTTCCCGGTATTCAAAAAGAGGAGTCTTTTCCAGTTCAAACTGTTGCCATGGTTTCCAGCTCTTCGCTTTCTGATCGAGATATTCAATTCCGCCAATTCGTAATTTGTAGTTAAACCGCGGATTTTCCGGCATAGCATATCCCGGATAGTAATATTTTTTTCCGTTTTGCTGACACCATTCCAGTTGAAGAAGTATGGAATACATGCCGAGGCTGTATTGCATGTATTCATCGGAATAAATATTCAGAATACTTGCGATGCTGTTTTCTCCCACATCGAAGTAGCTGAAACCGATCATCTTACCGTCGAGGTAGAAAGTGATTTCACGGGAATCAAATATTGATTCAGTCCGCGACTGATAACAATACAAAGCACTCTGCAGACTTTCGTAAAATTCCCCTTTAAAATAGGTGCGGAAATGTTGGAACATATCCTCGCGGTGGGGAGTAACCATCGCTTTTCCGATGTGCCATGTGAGCCGCTTATCGTTTTTGTTTTTCAGTCTCCGGAGGTTTTTACTCAGAGTATATTTCCCGGTTTCCACGCGGATCCAGGGGGCCGCCATGAGAATCTTCCGGGATATAGTGGAATATGTGGTAAACAATCCCTGACCTTGGCGATACCACCCGGCGGCCAGATAAGCATCCAGTTCAGTTCCACTCAGAGAGGACGGTCGTTCCAGTTCAAAATTCAAAGCCGGAACGGCTTTGGCGGAACTGATCAACCTCTCCTGTTGTTGTTTGGGAATTGCCATTTCTTATCTACTCTAGAACGGAGTAATCCGGATTCCTTTGGAAGAAAATATTATGCCATTGTTTTATTGTCTTTGAAAACTTTTTTGGTACCTGGATCGTGGCGTAGCAGGACCTTATTCGAACTCGCTGCTGTATTCACTGAGCCCTTCTGCCTCCAGGTCCGTTGCCGGAACGAAGCGGAGAGAGGCTGAGTTGATACAATATCGCAAACCGGTTGGTTTCGGGCCGTCGGGAAATAGATGGCCGAGATGGGCGTCTCCCGTCTTTGAGCGCACTTCCACCCGGCGCATTCCGTGGCTTACGTCCTCCACCTCTACGATTTCCTCCGGAACCAGTGCCTGAAAAAAGCTCGGCCAACCGGTGCCGCTGTCGAATTTTGCTTTCGAAGAGAAGAGTGGTTTGCCGGAAATGATATCGACGTAGATTCCGGGCTCTTTGTTGTCCCAAAATTCGTTGTTGAAGGGAGGTTCTGTTCCGCACTGGCAGGTCACCTGATATTGCATCGGTGAGAGGCGCTCTTTGAGTTCGTCTTTGGATACTTCTGACATGACTAGGTAACGATTCGATTAGGAAAAAAGGATACTGGCAAACTTCGGTTGAAACTCTGCGGTAACGGGATGTTCACGGCCCAGATAAAGAAAAAGATTCTTCAATCCGGCTTTGGCCCCTTCGTGCTCGCGATCCGTCTGCAGAACATCGATCCATTTCGCTGCCGCTTCCGGAAGTTTGATTTTTTGGAGAAATTCGAGTCCTTCCAGATAGGCTCCTTCGCCCCCTGCGTTGATCAGATTGGCGAGTTCTTTGAGATAGAGCGTCCTTTCGTAGTACGGCGAATCTCCGGCAAATTCGTTGGCCAGATCGTTTACCCGGGTCGGCTCCATCGCCAGGGCCGCCTGCAGACGCATGAACTTCATTTCTTCATTACCCGGCTGGTCCTTAATGACTTCCTCAAGTAAAGCTGTAGCCGAAGTAAAGTCGCCGGAGCCAATCGCAGCGCGAATTTCATCAATCCGGGGATCGGACGGAGCCGATTCCTCCAGGTGGGATTCGATCCATTTTTTCAAGTCCGGTTCGGTCATCGCGCCTGACTTTTCATCCACCGGGACACCGTTTATGAAAATCTTTAAGGTGGGCAGACTGCGAATGCCGAACTGGGCGGAGAGATCCGGATGCTGGTCGGAATCAACTTTGATCAGTTCCCATTTCCCGTCTGCTTCGGCTGCCGCTTTTTCCAGAACCGGAGCAAAAGCCACACACGGCCCGCACCAGGTTGCCCAGAAATCCACGACTACGGGAATCTCACTGGATCGCTCAATGACTTGTTTCTGAAAATCTTCTACTTCAAACCCCATAATTTTATGGATATCTTATCGCATATTCTATGACTTACCACATAGGATGGTGCTTATGAAAAGAGGGAGAATTTTATCTGTCATTTTTGGTTTTGCGTGTTTGTCAGCCACTTTCGCCGGAGCGGAGCAAGTCGGGCCCTGGAATCTGGACGAACTAAAAAGCGTTGTTCCCGCTGTGACGTGGCTCAGGCAGGATCAGCCGATTCATTCGCTGACTTACGAAGGAGAGAAAGTAAACGGGGCTGAAACCGAGGTTTTTGCCTTTTACGCCAGCCCGAAGACGCTGGGTGAAGCGGGAGATAAAAAGACCTTTCCCGGGATCGTGTTGATTCACGGTGGCGGGGGAACCGCATTTTCGGACTGGGTCTATCTATGGGCCAAACGGGGCTACGCCGCCATAGCCATGGATCTTTCCGGATCGCGACCAATCGATCCTTCTTTTGACGAATCCGGTAATCTTGTTCCCGGATTGGCCAATACCAAACAGCGGACAAAGTTGGCAAAAGGCGGGCTGGATCACAGTCACGCGCAGAAGTTTGATTCCATCGGAGGTGATTTCAGTGATGACTGGCCGTTTCACGCAGCGGCCAGTGCGATCCGGGCCCACTCGCTGATCCGCAGTTTCCCGGAGGTGGATGCTGCCCGCACAGCGGTCACCGGCATCAGTTGGGGCGGGTATACGACCTGTCTCGTCGCTTCACTGGATGACCGGTTTCAGGCAGCTGTTCCTGTCTACGGCTGCGGATTCCTTCACGAGGGGGAATCGGTCCAAAAGCCGGCAATTGATAATCTCGGGGATCGCAGAGCGGAGTGGGTGAAACAGTATGATCCCGGCAGTCTGCTGCACCGGTGTCAGGTTCCCATTCTCTTCGTCAACGGCACCAACGATAAGCACTACGTTCTCGACAGTTACATGAAATCCTACAACAAGGTGCCGGGGGAAAAGCAGATTCGGATTGAAAAGAAAATGCGCCACGGCCATCAGGCCGGGTGGGAACCGAAAGAGATCGGGATTTTTGTCGATTCAAAATGTGTCGAAGGCTCCATTCCTCTCCCGGTCGTGGCAAAGCCGGTCGTAACCGCTGATGGTGTCGAAGTACAGGTAATTTTCCAGGGCAGTGAGTGGAAAAGTGCTGAACTTCTCTACACCACGGACAGCGGTCCGCGGTCCGGTCGCAACTGGCAGACTGTGCCGGCGAAAGTGGCAAGAAGCGAAAAAGTGGATGGCAAAACCAAAGTCACCGTCACCTCGCCGCTGCCTCCGGGCGATGCGAATACCTGGTTGATCACCGTAACCGATAACCGGGATGCTATGCTGAGCACTGAGGTACAGTTTTCCGAGTGATCGTCAGCTGCCCCGAAGGTAGTCCGCGATGTGCTGTGCTCTCCGGATCAGTGCTTCGGCACTGTCTCCGGTGAAATTGATATGGCCCATTTTGCGACCTGTCCGTGGTTCTCGCTTACCGTACAGATGCAGTTTGGCTCCGGGTTCGGACAGGACTCTTTCCCAGTCGGGTTGGCCCTGGTCCGGCCAGATATCCCCGAGAATGTTCCACATCACCGCCGGGCCTTTTAAATCGGGGCTCCCGAGCGGCAGGTCACAGATAGCCCGGAGCTGCTGCTCAAATTGAGACGTATAGCATCCGTCGATCGTGTGGTGGCCACTGTTGTGCGGGCGCGGCGCGATTTCGTTGACAAGAATCGCCCCGGTTTTAGAGAGGAAAAATTCCACGGCGAGAATTCCCACGTAATCGAGCTTACCGCACAGAGAAATGGCGATTTGCTTCGCCCGTTCGAGAGTTTCAGCGGGAAAGCGGGCCGGGAGGATGGAAAAATCAAGAATGTGATTGGTGTGGATATTCTCCGCCGGATCGAAAACGACGATATCTCCGGACACATTTCTCGCCACGAGAACGGAAATTTCCCCGGCCAGCTCGATTTTCTGTTCCAAAACAGCTCGCGGAGAATCAAATTTCGCCCAGATCACCCCGGTATCCGATTCCTTGTCGATGGGAATCTGCCCCTTCCCGTCGTAGCCGAATTCGGCGGTTTTGAGAATCCGTTTTTCTCCGGGCAGTTCGAGATTGGCTTTTTGCAATTCAGTCGCACTGGTGATGACGGCAAAAGGGGCGCAGGGAATATCATTTGATTCGAGAAAACGCTTTTCCCTTTCCCGGTGTTGGGAAGTTTCGATAGCGAACGAAGGCGGGTAGAGTGGACGCTCCGCCTCGACCGCGCGCAGCAGGGTGGAGGGGATGTTTTCGAACTCCACCGTGACGACATCCACTTTCTCCAGAAAATCGGCGAGAGTCTTTTCGCAGGAGAACGGTTCTTCGATCACCTCGTCGGAAAGGCGGGCCGGTCCCGAGTCGGGGCCACCGACCCATTGGATCACCCGGTATCCCATCCGGCGGGCTTCAATGGCCAGCATCCGGCCCAGTTGACCTCCGCCGAGGACGCCGATTGTAGTTTCGTTTGGTAGGCGCGTCATTTTCGTATCAGGAAAGTTCCATCGCTTCGACTTTGGCTTTCAGCGATTCCCGGTATTCGGCGAGTTTATCCGCCAGCTCGGAATCCTCCAGCGCCAGCAGGGACACAGCGAAAAGTCCGGCATTGGTAGCCCCGGCATCCCCGATCGCAAACGTCGCCGTCGGGATTCCGGCAGGCATTTGCACAATGGATAGAAGTGAGTCAACGCCGTTCAAAGCCCGCGATTTTACCGGGACCGCGAGAACCGGCAGAGTTGTGAGCGCGGAAACCATACCCGGCAGATGAGCGGCTCCACCTGCTCCGGCGATGATGGTTTTCAGCCCCCGGTCGCGGGCCTCTTTGGCGTAGGAGAACATTTTCTCCGGAGTGCGGTGGGCACTGACGACGAGGGATTCATGCGCAACACCGAAGTCCTCAAGAACTTCAGCGGCCTTCTGCATGGAGGGCCAATCGGAGGTACTTCCCATAATAATTCCCACTTTCGGCGAACCTGCGTCGTCTTTACTCATGCCTAAACTGTTAGCAGGGGTTTGAAAATCGTCATCAAAATATCGAGCAGATTGCGGATTGTACCCTGTCAGGTCACCGTTTGTACCCTGTTGAATCCGGAACTGTACCCTGTTGAATCGGCTTTTTGCGCTGCCCGGACCACGGTTTACTCCGTATTCTCAAAGAAAAAGATAGTGCGCATCGGTTTGCCTGTCCAGATCCCCGTCTTCATCGAAATCGCAGGGGATCGGAACAAAACGAAATATCGAGATCCGGGCAGGCTACCGGTAGCGGGCTGCGAATCCTGCTACAGATAAACATGACGAGGCGACTTTTTGACGCCCCGGGCTTATGCTATGATTCTGATAACAAGTAAGCCATGAGCGAAAACCTGTCGGATAAAGGTGCCAATGTCTGTCCGGATTGTGGAACCGCACTCACCAACCGGTCACAAGAGTTGTGCCCGAAGTGCGTGCTTTCCTCAGTCATCAAAGGAACCCGGCTTAGCTTTGCTCCAACCCTTTCGGAAGACAGCAAAGTCGATAAAGACGGTTTGCCTCACCCCGATCAACCACGCTACCAAACCGGGTCTTCCATCGCCAGAGGTGGAATGGGTGAAGTCATCGAAGCTCGCGAAGTTCCGATTGGTCGCCGCGTTGCGATGAAAGTGATCCATGAGGAGACCCGGGATAACGCGGCAGTGCGGGCCCGCTTCATCGAAGAAGCTCAAATCACCGGTCAACTTGAGCATCCCTCAATCGTCCCTATGCATGACCTGAACATCGATGACCGGGGACAGGTGTTTTACACAATGAAACGGATCGAGGGTCGAACTCTTGCCTACATCATCAAAAAACTCAAAGGCGGTGATGACGTCACGCTTCGGGAATATCCTCTGACCCGATTACTTACTGTTTTTCAAAAAATCTGCGACGCGATTGCTTTTGCTCATTCCAGGGGAGTGATCCACCGGGACCTTAATCCGAACAACATCATGGTCGGCGACTTTGGTGAAGTGTTAGTGCTCGATTGGGGCCTGGCGAAATTAACCAATCTGCCGGATACGGAGGCTGGTTTTCCGCAATCCCTGACTCCCGGCGACGACACCCCCAATCGAACTCTCGAAGGCGCCGTCCTCGGGACAATCGGCTACCTGTCTCCCGAACAGGCATTGGGCAAATCCCGCGAAGTAGGTATCAGCTCCGACATTTACGCTCTCGGTGCCATTCTCTACGAAATCCTTACGTTGAAACGCACGGTGGAAGCCGAATCGATCAAAGACGCACTACAGAAAACGATATCCGCTGACATAGAATCTCCCGTGGCGAGGGCCGGTAAAAACACAAAGATACCCGAATCGCTTTCCGCCGTGGCGATGCACGCCCTCGCGAAGAATCCGCAAGATCGCTACGAAAATGTTGAGCAACTTCAGGCAGAAATTGAAGCCTGGCAGAATGGCTTTGCCACCGCAGCGGAAGACGCCGGAATCCTCAGGCATGTAAAACTGTTTGTGCGCCGGCACGAGGCGGCGAGTTTTGCCGCACTGCTGATCGTGATGGCGATCACTGCCGGCGGCGTGCTGGCAACTCTGGCATGGAAGGAGGCTGATCAACAGCGCCTGGTCGCCCAACAAGCCAGACGTGCCGCGGAGCAGGCGACCGCAATCGCCAGGGACAGAGCTGAAATAATTCAGCGAAATCTATACACAGCCGAAATGAACCTCGCATCAGAGGCTGCGACCCGACTCGATGGGCTTGACCAAATCGCCAATCTCCTCTCGAAGTGGTTACCGACCGAAAACGATACCGATTTAAGGGGCTGGGAATGGTACTATCTCAAATCCCTCTTACGGGTCGATCCTGACATGCTGCTAAGCGATACACCCAGGATGGCTTCCGTGGATTGGAGCGGGAATGGAAATACTATCGCCACGGCGGGATCTGACGGAATTGTCACCCTGTGGGATGCAACCAATCGGCAGGTTCGGCTCAAACTGGAGGGGCATGCGGGCTACGTCTCAGTTGTTGCCTGGAATGCAGACGGACGTCGTGTTGCTTCGGGAGGAAGAGACGGCACGATTCGGATTTGGGATGCTTTGAACGGTAACGAATTGATCCAAATCGAAGCACACGACAGCCCGGTATTTTCCCTGTCATGGAGTCCGAACGGAACCAGGGTGGCCTCAGGAGGAATCGATCGCACAGCGAAGATTTGGAATACGGAAACCGGTCAGGAAATACATCAATACGCTGCTAAAGAAAAATCGCGATCCAAATATATGGGGGTCGCCTGGAACCCAACTCTCGATCTATTGTCTATCAGCCAGATCGGCGTGCTGCCCCGCCTTATTGACACCCGCAATCACAATGAAATTCAAACCCTCGCGCGACCAATCAGTAATCGTTTCTTCTGGAGTCCGGATGGATTACGTTTTGCCCTGGGAACAGATAGAGAAATCACCGTTTGGGATACCAAAACGGGAAACCGGCTGCAGGTCATCCCCAACCATTCGTATATCCACACCATGGCATGGCGACCACAGGGAGACATCATAGCGATCGGAGGGAGAAATACCGCGATTCGGCTTTGGGACACGACAACCAAAACGATGATCGCCACACTCAAAGGGCATAGAGATCTGGTGACTTCAGTCGCATGGGATGCAAGCGGCACCCGGCTGATTTCGAGCAGCAATGACCAAACAGTAAGATTTTGGAATATCAGCAAATTTCTCCCCTCAACACCCGGGACACAACACGAAGGCGCACGGGTGGCGCGATGGAGTCCTGATGGTAATCAAATCCTGGTTAAATCGTACGACCGGTACCAGGCCGATATTTCTATACTGGACGCACAAACCCAACGCCAAATTCGTGAACTCCCGTCTCCGCAGGATGCCGCTACCATAGATTGCGTCTGGAGCCCGGATGGCACACGTATCGCTGCGATTGACGATCACAGTCATGTTCGTATCCATATAGCAAAAACCGATTCAATAGTAGAAGCCCTGAATCTCGATGATTCAAGCAATGGCAGTGCCATAGGTATTCCCACGGTTACCTGGAGTGCCGACGGCACGCGACTTGCCTATGGAGGCCGGAGTGACGAGTTGAAAATATATCACCCCGGGGACAACAAATTCCTCGTCAGCCTGCCATTTAAAGATCTATTGGCAATGCGCTGGAATCCAAACGGAACCAGGCTGGCCGCTGCAAACTATTTCGGCGTTCACTTTCATATATGGGACACAGCGACCTGGGAAAAGACTGCAATCCTGAAATTTTCCTACCATACAGGGCGGACGCTCTCACTCTGCTGGAGCCCGGACGGAAACTACCTGGTGACCGGAACCGTAAAAGGGAAAGTCTGTATCTGGAACGCCAAAGACGGAGCTTTTGCAGGCGAACTGAAAGGGCATCGACAACAGGTTCGTGCGCTCGCGTGGAGTCCGGTCGGGGACCGTCTGGCCTCTTCCGGTGCCGGACGAATCATTCGAATCTGGGATATGAAAAGCCACACTCAGGTGATGGCGCTCGAAGGTCACAAAGTCGAAGTAAACTCGTTGGAATGGAGTCCCGACGGGCGGAAACTCCTTTCAGCCGGAAGAGACCGGATAATCGTCTGGGACGCAACGAAAGGCTATCAATCCGACTCGATGAGACAGCCAGTCAACTGACTGAAGTAAAGAATACCACCTAAACTGCATTGATTTGCACGGCGGTAAAATCTATCATCAGGTATGATTCGCCTGTTGCTGTTGATCTTTCTAACTCCCTGCTGTTTCAGTGCTGCAAAAGAACTCCGCAGTGTCACACCGGCAAACGGATCCACCGCTATTGATCCGGGTACCACTTTCAACCTCCAATTTCATGAGGCAATTGATACCAATTCACTGCAGCACATCCAGATCCGGTCCGGCGGCAAGGCTATCACTGTCAAGTATTCCACCGATCTCACCAATGCTTCCATTACCGTAGTGCCGGTCGATTTCCTCGAACCTGACCGTGATTACATCTTATCCGGCGAAAAAGGCCTCAAAACAGCTGCTGGAAAACCGGTCTCAGCATTCCGGTTACTATACCAAACCGGGGCCGCAGCCAGGGTTGGATCAACAACGTTTGATGGACAGGTTTTCGACAAGACGCGATCGATGACCACCGTTCTGTTCGGGCCGGATCGCAAACTTTATGCAGCCAGTGCCTTTGGCGAACTGGTTTGCTACGATGTCGATGCCTCAGGAAAACCATCCAACCGGACGACCATCATTCAGGACAAATCCACATCCCGTCAGTATATAGATTTGGAGTGGGACCCTGCCGCGTCATCCGACAATCTGATACTCTGGGTCAGTTATGCAGAACGCCTCACTCCGAAACGAAACCCGGGACATTTCTTTACCGGCGAAATTGCTAAACTTACCATCAAAGAAAAAAAGTTAACCGGCAATCAAGTGATTGTGACCGGCCTGCCACATGGCAGGGAAAAACAGGGTGATTCCGAAACCCTGCCACATCAACCCAATGGACTTTGCTTCAAGGGCGGCAAGTTATATCAATCTGTGGGATCAACCAGCAGTTCCGGCGGTCCTCCAAATTGGGGATTAAAGGAGCAGGCATTTTCAGCTTGTATCATCGAAATAGACTATCAGGACATCAAAACGACGGTCGATTTGTTTCAGGTTGACAGTCATCCTCGGGTTAGACGATTTGCCACCGGGGTTCGCAATGCCCTTGAAATCGTAGCCCACTCAAACGGAAATCTCTATACCGCCGTGAACATCAATGATCGGGCGGGCAGGCGCGACGGCGTTCCCGATGACCCTGATATTCCCGGAGATCAAAACGAATTAATCAAAGCAACAACGCCCGACCACGAAAGTCTGTATATCCTTGAACGCGGTCGCCACTACGGCTTTCCCAATCCTTCGATAGGAAACTATGTATTGGGCGGCGGAAACCCGACCGCCAGTGACCTCGACCCTTTTCAAATCGGTGATTATCCCGTGGGAACGCAGCCGGAAAAAGGCTTTGCGCCGGAATTGATGTATCCGCTGTGGCAATACGGCGGCACCAGCCCCAATGGAATGATCGAGTATCGACCTGAGTTTCGTCACCCGCTCAGCGGAGCATTACTGTGTTGTTTCTATTCAGCCAACAGCATTGCGGTCATGCCACCGGGCGAAAACGGAATGCCGGGTTCGGTGAAATTTTTACAATCCCGGAAAGGCAGACTGCAATGCAACGGCCCGCTCGACATCACTCAGGACCCAAAGTCAGGCTGCCTCTACATTGCGGACTTCGGCAAGCAGCGGGTCTTCGGTAAAGACGGCTCAATGCTTTGGCTCGCGCCATCTTTTCAAAAGCCATCGTTATAGGTTCCGGCGTATGGGATGATCGATGATTTCAGTGATTCCCCTAAGCCGCCGGCGTCACAAAGCTGATGGAGTCGATGAGAATACCGCCGACAGTTGGACTTGATTATTCAAATTTGATATATGCATAGCCCAAATGTTGCAGGCTGATCAGGCGTGGAAAAGCACCTCGGACCGTAGCGATGCCTGTAACGAGATCATCTGAAACAACATCCCGCTGCTCCATTGAACTCTCGCAGAGTTCAATACTCACTCCCCGGGAAGTCAGTTCCTCGATGATTTCTAAATTGGGGTTCTTCTCACCACCTTTCGCTTCGAGTCGCCTCCGGGTTTTTTCATCAACCAGCGCGTCGGTTCCGCTGCCGTGAAATACGAGGTGCAGATCAATTTCGCTATCGGGTACTCCTTCGCGATTGTAAACATCCAGCAATTTTTTCGCATAGAAAAGGGCGCGATTGACGCAGTCTTTGAGTTTGTCGTCACTGACTTGATAAGCGATTTTCAAATCCTTCGTCACCTGAATCGGGATGCGGTCATGACCGGATGGATGCTTCTCGATACCTTTCATTGCTTCGTTTTCAGCTGCTTGTGATCGGGGAATCATCAGGAGCGACAGAAGCGGGACGGCAAATAATGACAGCTTATACATTTTCATGGATACAATACTTAAACTTAACTTATAACTATATAGCGATTAATGATTGTGTCAATTTTCCGGTATCCGTGCGCCCGGGCACAATGCTGAGCTTTGTCCTGCCTGCCGCAATCTGTTAATATGACTGATAGAGCTTCTATTATTCGGCTTCCAAAAGCATCAAAAAAGAGGCTTACAATCGTCTCGTAAAGAGTGTATCCTCCATCCAACTGATTTTGATTTTTCCCGTGATTCGCCGCAGCCATTTCAAGTTGACCGTGTGTGCCTTAATTTTTGGCATGTCTTGCATCGCGTCCGCCATTGATGACCTGAAAGTGGAGAAATTGCGGGAAATCGACGAAGCTATCAGCGCTGCAATTGACGCCGGGGATATCCCGGGAGCGGTGATTTGGCTGGAATCAAAGGGTCAAAGTTACCATTCCGCCTACGGCAACAAAATCTCCTTCCCGCATGAGGAGGAAATGGCATCGGACACGATATTTGATGTCGCCAGTCTCACCAAGGTCCTCGCTACAGCGCCCTCGATTTTGCAATTGTATGAGCAGGGTAAGCTGGATTTGCACGACCCTGTGTCCCGTTTCCTGCCCGGGTTTCTTGATGGCGGAATCAGCGCCAAACCGAAAAGTGAAGAGGTAAAGCCGGAGGACCGGGAACAGATCACGATCCTGCACCTGCTGACGCACCAGAGTGGGTTGCCGCCCTCCATCTCCCTGATGACAAAGGAATTTTGGGGCCATGAGGAAGGCGTGGAAAGAGCGATCGAAATCGGGCTGGTGGAACCGCCGGGAACGAAATTCCGCTACAGCGATGTGAATTATATTCTCCTCGGGGAAATTGTTCGCCAGGTCTCGGGGCTGCGGCTCGACGAATACGCGAGCCAAAATATCTATCAACCGCTGGGGATGTGTAACACCGGTTTCGTGCTTCCCCGCGATGTCATCGGGCAGATTGCACCGACTACCTTCATCAAGGGATACGGGCTCGTCCGGGGTGAAGTCCACGATCCGGTGTGTCGCAGGATGCAAGGGGTCGCCGGACATGCCGGTCTTTTCTCCACGGCGGAGGATATCGCAAAAATGTGTCGGGTCTTTTTGAATAAAGGAGCGACGGACGGAATCCGTATTTTACGGGAGGAAACGGTCCGTCAGGCCACGATATCGCATGTGCCGGAGGAATTAAAAGCTCCCCGGGGGCTCGGCTGGGACATCGCCTCTCCCTTTTCCTATCAGCGCGGGGAAAATTTTCCGGCGGAGGGATTTGGTCACACGGGTTGGACGGGAACTTCTATCTGGGTGGATCCGGGATCGGACACTTTTGTAATCCTTCTCGCCAATCGCAATCATCCGGACGAAACGGGGAATATCCGCAAGTTGCGGATCAAAATCGGAACTCTCGCGGCGGAGGCGGTGGGGTACTGGGAAAAAGCTCCTGCTCTTGTGGAAACGACCGACAACCGTGATTCTCTCGATTTTTCCAGTCAGACCGCCGGTGGGGGACCGGGATCTGTCCGCAACGGGATCGACGTGTTGGAGGACCGGAATTTTGATCTTCTTGCGGGGATGAATATCGGACTGGTCACCAATCACACGGGCATCAACATGTCGCGCCGATCAACGATTGATCTGCTCGCCACAGCTCCGAATGTAAATTTGAAAAAGCTGTTTTCGCCGGAGCACGGCATTCGCGGAACGCTGGAGACCGATTCCGTGTCGGACGGGAAAGACAGCAAGACCGGCCTGCCTGTTTACAGTTTGTACAAATCTGCGAACCGCAAGCCGACCGCCGGGCAGATGCAGGATATCGATGCGCTGGTTTTCGATATTCAGGATATCGGGTGTCGCTTCTACACGTATATTTCCACGATGGGCCTGGCGATGGAGGCGGCCAATGAGCACGGTAAAAAATTCATTGTTCTGGATCGGGTGAATCCAATCGGAGGCATGGCTTATGATGGTCCGATCCGAACGGGGGACGGAAACGACTTCGTCGCTTATCATGATATTCCTGTGGTTCACGGGATGACGGCGGGAGAACTGGCGCGCCTGTTCAAGGTGGAACGGAAACTCGACAAACTGGATCTGCAGATCATTCCGGTTGCGGGCTGGCATCCGGCGATGCTTTTCGATCAGACCGGCTTGCCGTGGTTGAATCCCTCGCCAAACATCCGCTCGCTGACCGAGGCGTTGCTTTACCCGGGGATCGGACTTTTAGAATTTACGAATCTGTCAGTGGGGCGGGGAACCAACACCCCGTTTGAAGTGGTAGGAGCTCCGTGGATCACAGAGGGCAGGCTGGTCGACCGCTTGAATTCAGAAAAACTTCCGGGAATCATCTTTGTTCCGATTCGATTCACGCCTCATGCCAGCGAGTATCGAAACGAAGACTGTGGCGGGGTACGGATGATTGTCACCGACCGGGATGCGATGAATCCTATCGATGTGGGGCTAGCAATTGGACGGGCGATTCAGGCGGATTACCCGCAAACTTTCACGCTGAAAACAAAAGGGAATGTTCTGTTAAGGCAGCCCGAAACACACTCAAAATGGGTGGCTGGAAAATCGACCCGGGTGATCCGTAAGGACTGGGAGAAGCCACTCAAACAATTCAAGAAACGACGCCATAAATTCCTCATTTACGAGAGGTAACGTTTTTGTTTTCAAAATCACGAAACCACACAACCGCTGCTGCTACCATGAATCCACACCACCTGGAATTGTTCTACTTTGTAGCCAAATTTCGGGGAATCACCGAAGCCGTACGCAAGATGCCGTATGGAATTCAACAGCCTGCTGTGAGCGGGCAGATTTTGCAATTGGAAGACCATCTGGGTGTTAAACTTTTCCGGCGCAGACCTTTTGCCCTGACCCCGGCCGGTGAGGAGTTGTTTGAATTTATTGAGCCGTTCTTTTCCAAGCTGGAATACATGGCCCGCAGACTGAGCGGGGAGGAAAGTCAGCATCTTCGGCTGGCCGCCTCGGCTTCGGCTTTGACGCATCATTTGCCGAACGTGCTTCAAAAGCTTCGCGACGAACACCCGAATCTGCGTCTCACGCTGAAAGAGCTCACTGCTTCCGAAGTGGAATCGGTTCTTGTAAAGCAGGAGGCGGATGTCGCCATTGCGGTGCTCCACCGGAAAGCGGCGGCAGGGATCAAATCGATCAAACTGCTCGAACTTCCCCTGGCTCTGCTGGCCCCGGCGTCCTGTCCGGTGGAGAAGTTCAAAGATATCGCCAAAAAGAGCATTGGCGGACACATACAGGAGCCTCTGGTTTCCCTGCCAGGCCACGAAGCGGTGGAGCGCGTTTTTCAAACCGGATTGGCCGGCCAAAATATGACCTGGGAGCCGACCATGGAAGTCAGTGATTTGGCCCTGATCCAGAAGTATGTTGAGAAGGGCTTTGGTTTTGGAATATCGGTCGATATTCCCGGCGTGAGCTGGCCGGACAGCGTGAAGCAGATCAAATTGCCGAAAGGATTTCCGAAATTGTCGTTGGGCGCACTTTACAGCGGTGAACTGAAGCCGGTGGCGAAGCGGTTTGTTGATCTTACCCAGTCGTATGCTCTCGACCTGGGCGGGCAGTGAAGAAGGGCGGGCAACCCTTCTTCACCGGAAATGTTTTATCCTTCGAAAACTTCGAATTTGCCGTCTGCCCAGACGAACAATACCGGGGAGACGGTATAGGGAGTGTCCTGCATGGCCTGTTCCGCGACGTGGCGAATTCTGGCAATCCCTTCTTCGTCCTCGGAGCCTGTCACAAGGAGCAGGTCTCTGGTCGGGATGGAAATTACGGTGCGACCCATCACTTCGAGGAAGTTGCCTCTCCAGAGTGAATTGAAAAGCATCAGAGAAGTTTCGTAATTTCCGCCGGCTGTGAGCATGAAAATACCGTCACCGCCGGAAATCTCGATGTTGTCTTCCAGCATGCGCTTGAGGTTTTTACAGGCCACGTCGTACAATTCCTCATCGGAAAAAGGAAGGCTTTCGATATTTTCTTTGTTCAGGTAGCGAATGTTGTGCTCGCTGTCCTCGGCAAAGAAAACCTGCAGCTCGGAATTGTAATCTTCGAAAATGGGAGTGGGAAACTCCGCTTCGTTATTTTCCATGGAAGCAAGGACGGCTTCCATCCATGAACGGTCCTTCACAATGGGAACGATTCTTTCCGGATCGATTCCGGGGCGCTTGTGCATCTCGAACGTCTCAATCTGGCTGGCGACAAATTGATCGATGATCTCGTCGCGTGCCTCCTGATCGTTGATGTAGGCTGCGTAAGCATTATCGAGGAAAGTTTGAAATTGATTCTCACTTCCTTCTTCGCTTACCTTCAGTTCGAGTTCGTGAACCACTTCCACCTCCAGGGTAGGGGAGGCCTGCTTCAGAGAAGCTACATAGTAGCCTGTGAATTCATTGGGGCTCAGCGCCATCTGTTTTGCTGTGTCGGATAATATCATGGCATTTGCTGTTACCCTTTTAGACGGTTGAAAAGGGGTTTCGTTCTTAAAAAAATTCTTAGGACAGATTTCCCTTTTTGTGAATATTGCCGGGGAGCGAACATCTCCCTCGTCCGTACAGCGTTATGAAAAGGAAAATCTGTCTGTTTACCGCCTCTCTTATGATGTTAGCGGGGATGCCGCCAGCCCTTGCTCAGGAGTCTCCTGAACTGGAGACATCGCCGGTTCCGCAGACTGAAGAAACTGGTGAGACGCAATTTAATGAATCCGCCTTCGGAGTGATCGCGGCCTTCAGTCATACTTTTTCCTCCACGACAGGAATTGCGATGTCGCCACTGCTCGGGATGGGTGTCCTCGGTGCCTGGAAGTACTATAAATCGGACGAAATGTACCGGAACAGCCTGCCATGGTATTCAAAACCGTGGGTTTGGAGCATTTGTTTGGGGATTTTCCTGTTGCTGAAATCAAAGGACACGCTCGGGGCGTGGATTCCGGAAATGGTGAAAAAACCGATCACAGTTCTCGATGATGTGGCGGAAAAGGCCAGTGCTCTCATCGTCGCTCTGGCCGTAGTCCCGCCTGCGGTGTGGGCGGAAATGGAAAAATTGAATTTATTACCGGATGATTCCGCCACAGCTCCAATGGCGATGGCGCCCATTCTTGTTCCCGTTTTAGTCACGGTTGCGGCGGTTGTATCATTCGTCGTGGTTTGGTTTGCGTTCAATGCTCTCAGCAGCATCAAGATCCTCAGTCCATCCAGTTTCATCAACTCGGCCATATCGGTTTGTAAAGGGGCTGTGATCACCGTTTTCGCCGCTCTGGCAGCGCTCAACCCGTGGGTTGGGCTTATTTTGTCACTCGCTATCGTAATAACCTGCGCCTTTATCTTCGGTTGGGCTTTCCGCTGGAATGTGTTCGGAACACTGTTTGTGAAAGATTTTTTTACCGCTGCTTTTAATAAGCCGCTGACTGAAGGCGAAGAACTGAAAGGATTCTCCACCCGGTTTTTCCCCGGAGTGAAAACCAGGACCTACGGGCGCATCACCCGGGAAGGCGACGAGCTGGTGTTCCGGTGGAAACCGTGGCTGTTCCTGCCATCGAAACGGAGTCGAATTTCCGTTGCGGAAACGGATACGGCAGCCCGCAAAGGTCTATTTCTGCCGTCGGTCACCCTTCGCGACCGGCAAATGGAGCGGGATGTGAGTGTTTTCGACTTCCGTCTGCGTTACCGTTCCCATGCCGAAGAGATCCAAAATAAACTGCAGCTGAATGAAGTGAAACCCAACTTCGTCCTCGGCGGGATTCGCGCCAGCTGGGAGTGGTTCAAAGATCAGTTGAAGAGAGGGGCGGCCTTCAGTCCTGTTGGTCAGCAGTAGGTTCGACGGTATTGCATCGGTGTCATTCCCATGTGCTTTTTGAAATACTTCGAAAAAGCCGCCTGATCGTAGAATCCGAAATCGGTCGCGATATCGGCGAGCGAGCGTCTGGTCCGGCGAAGATCATCACAGGTGGCGTGGACTCTCATTTTCACGATAAACTGCTGCGGAGTGGTTTTGAGGTGATCTTTGAACCGGCGTTCGAACTGCCGGACCGACAGTCCGCTCATTTCGGCAAGGTTCGGGATCGAAATCTCCCGGTGAAAATGGGCCTGAATGTGTTCCAAAGCCGGGGTAAGGTCGGAGTCCACCGGAAGCAGTTTGCGCTGCTCTTCGTAATCCTGAATCGTCCCCATCACCCCGATTACCTCGCCGTTGATAGATTGCACCGGCAGTTTGTTGGTCAAAAACCAGGCGGGAATACCGGTACGGCTCATGAAGATTTCGACGATCTCCAGCATAGGTTCCCCGGTTCGGATCACATGGAGATCATCGTTTCGAAACTTTTCGGCGAGGCTGCCGGGAAGATGATCAAAATCGGTTGTTCCCCAGAAATCATCTTCGTTTGGGTAGCCGTAGAGATCGAGTAAAGCACGATTCGCAGCGAGCAGGTGCCCCTCCCGGTCCTTGGCAAAGAACAGAATACCCGGGATATGATCAAAGAGTTTTTCGAAGCCCTGTCCCGGGATGATTGATCGCAGAAAGCTCTCTCTGAGCCGGGTACCTTGATTTATTGCCATCGGCTCCACCCTACATCCTCTGTCGGCACTCTCGAAATCCAGATAGCCGCCATCTATCACTTAACAGGGTACAGTCGCCGATTCAACAGGGTACAGTTTGTACAAAAAAATGAGGCGAAGCCTTGCGACTCCGCCTCGTAACCAAGGGATTCGATATACGAAAACCAAATTGAGAATTACCACTTGGAACGGACAGCGAAAGAGAAAGCTGTAGCGTCGTAGTCAGCGGCTCCTGCAGCGATGTTTGCTGCGTCAACACTCTCGCCTGTCAAATATTCAACTCCGGCCATGACCTTAAGGTTGTCACCGCAGATGTAGTAGTTAAGACCGGCATAAAATCCGTGAAGATCCTTCATCCAGTCGGAGTTGTTCGTGTTGCCAACTTTGTTGTCAACGTTATCGTAAGGATCTTCGTCGTTGACAAAGCTTCCATACTGGTAACGACCTACGATTTCAAGACGCTCACAGCATCCCAATTTATATGAAGGTAGAATTACTACACCCCAGGCATCTTTTTCGCCGAACGGGTTCTCGTTACCCTGACCAGCTCCGGATCTTCCTGGAGTATTGTCAACATTCGCAGCGAAGAGAAGATCTGTGAGGAGTTCAAATCTTCCTGACTCAGTAACAGTTCCCAAAGAGAAGATGTGCTCGGCAGATCCACCAGCTTCAATATCGCCAGCGTTAGCGATGTCCCCATATGAAGAAACATCGGTATACATGTAGTTGAAGTGAGCTTCAGTGCAGTCGTTGAACTCGTAGGAGGTTCTGTAGGTTCCGATCACTCCGTGATCCCACCGTGCCCAGTTTTGACCGGCGTCGTTTCGGAAGGCATTTCCTCCTGGGACGGGCTGCACTTCTTGATCGAAGGAGTTGCTCCAAAGGCCGAAGTAGTGTTTCAAACCGCCAAGTTTCAGACCTACCTCAGCGCCCCAGGGACGTTGCGCGTTGTAAGTATTTACGAAGTGGGAACGCTCAAGAGTCTTGATGGAATTGGATGAGACGGACTCTTCGCGCATGATTTTATTCTTAACCTTACCAACTTGGATGCTTACAAGAGGATCAAGGTCGGAAGGCTTCCAGGTGATCGACATATCTTCGATCGAATTGAATGTATCGTGGTTGTTGTTGGCATTGGTTCCAAAACCGTCAGAACCTCCGATGTTCCAGTTTGTTGAGAAGGTGAAGTCGTTAAGGAAAACGATTTTGGTTCCAACACGGAAACGACGATGTCTCCAGTAATCTCCGTCTGCATAACGAGGGCCATCCACGTCGATGTGCTCATACTGACCGTGGTAACGGCCCTGAAACTTAACGCTTTGGATCAGGCAGTTTTCTTCATTCTTGTAGAGAGTTGTCTTATCGAAAATGTCGCAGATTTTGAAATCTTTGCATTCGATCGGGCACTTATCATCAATGATAAGGCATTCTTTATCACCGGCCTTAGCCGCCCCTGCTGTGAGCAGTGACACACCAATCGCGATGGCAAAACATATATTTTTAGTTACTTTTATCATCTAGTCTTTTTTTGATTTGTGATAGACGAGTCCATGTTTATCAAAAGAACCTGTCCCGTCTATCCGGAAGATGTGACACCTGCGTCACCGTTTAACCGGTTCTACAGATCGCGTCTTCCATGTCCGGAACGAATCCGAACGGC
>JARGOZ010000142.1 GCA_029213025.1 Verrucomicrobiales bacterium | reverse complement strand
GAGGTGTAACGACCCGGGGAATACCCGCCGTAACCGGCGAGTAGAAAGCCCAGGTTTGGTTCAGGCCGGCGATTTCGTTTTCGAGTTCGGTATAGCGTTTTTTCTCACTGGCAGCTATCGATTTAACTACAGATTTGGGGATCACGAGAGCGGGGTTCGGTATACCTTTTTTTCGCCGGACCAGCACCATGCGATTATAAGTTTGATCGAAAATCGACCATCGCTCTTCGACCAGTGCCCCGGCTGATTCATTGTTGGTGGATAAAGAAATATTATGCGGCTGACCTTTTTCGAAAAACGCCTTCATTCGGTAGTAATCCCGGATCGATATCGGATCGAATTTGTGGGTATGGCACTGGGCACATTCCATCGTCAGGCCGAGGAAAGCGCTGCCGGTAGCATTTACGATATCGACAAGTATATCATTGCGCTGAATCTCTTTATCCATCTCGTTGCCGGAGTAACGGGCGGCGGCGAGAAAACCCGTGGCGATGATATTGTCAGGGTCGGCTGATTCAATTTCGTCCCCGGCAAGCTGGGCAAGGACAAAGCGATCAAACGGCAGGTCATTATTGAACGCCTCAACGACCCAGTCCCGGTAGCGCCATGAATAGGGGCGGTCGCGGTTGTGTTGGTGGCCGTTGCTCTCGGCCCAGCGCGACACATCCAGCCAGTGGCGGCCCCATCGTTCTCCGTACGCCGGGTTTTCGAGCAGTTCGTCGACTGACACAGAATCACCGGAGGGCGGTAAACCGAGAAGGTCCAGAGACAGTCGGCGCGCGAGTATTTCCGGTGTGGCTTCGGGTGCGGGGGCGGTGCCTGTTTGCTCCTGTTTCCGGGCGATAAAAGCATCCACAGGCGTGCGCACCCAACCGCTATTCTTTACTTCGGGGATGTCCGGTTTTTGAACCGGTTGAAAAGCCCAGTGATCAGTTTTCGGAACGGGTGGGGGGAATAGAGATTCATTCCAGACCAGACCTTCGTCGATCCATTTCTGTAGTACTTCCAGTTCTGCATCCGAAAGGGGTTCCTCGTCCTCCGGTGGCATTTCGTGATTGGATACCATTTGGAAAAGTTGACTGGAGCCGGCATCCCCGGGCGAAGTGAGATTCAGAACTTCGTCGTGGATATCGAGACGGATATCTTTCTTCGCTTTTTCTCCCTGGTGGCATTTGAAGCATTTGTTTTCGAGAATGGGCACGACGTGTTTATCGAAATCCACAGTGCGTTCCATCTTTGTGATTTTCGGGGCTGCCGGAGTCAGCTCGATTTCCGGGGGAAGTTCGAGAATGTCCCGCCAGGTATTTGCCCAATCGATATCCCAAACGGAAATTCGATCTTCCAGTTCAGTTTTTCCGCCGGTGGAAAAGCCGATCCAGTTGACGGTGTTGATCGCCTTTCTGCTATGAACCGATGTGTCGGGTTTGAACTCCGTGGATTCTGAAGGATCGATCCAGAGGTCAAGCTGATCGAATGAAGATTCTTCGCCGGGAATTGATTTCCAGAGCCGTGCGACGACGAGGAATTCCCGGTCGCCCTCCAGTTCACGGGAAAACGATTCGCCGCCCGAAGAGTAGCGAATCATAAATTTGTTCTGATTATTGGAGACATGGATGCCGATATTGGGAACCCCGCCGCTGTGGGTGGAGCTATCATTGCCTTCGTGTTGATCGAGCCAGAAAACGAAAAACTCGCCACTGGAAGCGGGTGGTGAGTCGATTGTATCTTTGTCGTACTGGACCCGGTAGCGCACGAAAAGTTCGTCGCCGGCGAAGGCTGTTGGCAGTTTTTTACGCAAAGGATTGTTGCGCCCTCCGGTTCCGTTAATTTCAAACCGCTCCGTGGCAAACGCATTTCGCTTCCAGGAATCGCTCTGAGCGCTGGCTGTTCCAATCAAAAAGAGAGTAACCAAAATTCCCGAAATCGTCTGTAGGCGCGGCATATCAGACCAAGCCTACTGCCTTTCTATGAGAATGCGGGGAACGAATCTGCGTACCGCGTGAACACAGTTTCACCGGGCATCTGTTAGTCTCCGGAAAAAGCAAATAACCGGGACAATTTCCCGGACGCGGGCTGACGGCCGTATTCCCTGATTTCGAACCGTTCCGCCCGCTCCGAATTTGTGCCTCTCTAAAAAAAGCGGAGGGCAGGCCCGTCCCAATGTAAGAACATCTCCGTAAACAGCGTATTCAAACGAGTGGTTCAACTCCTTTGGATATTCGCTATTTTACGAATTCGTGCTTTTTTACTGATTGTATGCCCCCTTTTAAGTCCATTTTAGTTCTCTTTTTCCCGCTGCTGCTGAGCCAGCTGCAGGCGCAGAATCCCTATGCTCAGCCGGAAGCGGGGACTCAACAGGGTACAGTCCCGGATTCAACAGGGTACAGTCCGCCACCTAACAGGGTACAGTCTCTTTTCCGACCCGGCAGAGGTCCGAATTTAAATAATCAGCCCGGCACCGAAGAGCCTGTTCAAGAGGGCGATGCCCCTCTGATTGATTTGACTTCGAAAGATTCACCACCTCCCGTGGCGGCGGCGACTGACTCCGGTTCGCTGAATCCGCCCGTTCCGGCGGAGGATATGGGCAACGGATCGAAAATGGGTGCGCGGGTTTCCCGTTCGAGGGTGATTGAGGAGTATCGTCCTGAGAAATTTAAGGTTTACCCGGACGATCCGGAGAGCGCCGTGTGGGAGACGAATGTTCGCTATGCGTTCAGCCGGGCGAAGCGGGAAATGAAGCCGCTGCTGCTGCTGTTCACCGCCGTTTGGCGGCCGGAGGCGATGGATCTGTCGCAGGAAGTCTTTTCGACAAAAAGCTTTAACAATTTCGTGAAGGAAAATCTCGTTATTTGTTATCTGAACTACCCGCCAAACGTTCGCGATGCGCCCAAATCGATGCAGTGGGCAAAAAAAGAGTTCAAAGTGGCGGGTTACCCCAGCGTGCTCATTTTCAGTCCCAAAGGCGACGTGGAACGCTCCCTGCGCGGTTACCGGAAAGGTCGCCCGGTGGATTACTTCAACAATTTGAAACAGGCCTGTGCTCCGACTTTGACGGAGTTGAAGATGAAGAAAGATTCATTCGCCCGCCACGGCTACCGGGAATGGCGTAATTCCGAGGGAAAGGGCCTGTTTGCGAAATTTGTAAGACGAGATGACTATTTGATGACGCTAAGAGATGCGACGGGCAGAGAGTGGACAATTGCTATCAGCCAACTGGCTGCGGAAGACCGGCAGATGGCGCGCTCCTTTCCCCGTCTCGATCAGGTCGTCAAACTGACCGATTAAACCGGAACAAAATACTTTTCTCAGCAAATGATGGCTCGCTTCGTCTCCAATTTCCTCATCACAGTGGTGGTGCTGCTTACCGCAGTATTTCTCTATCGGGTCGTCTCCAATACGCCCGGCCAATACACCATTTATGACCTCGTAAAGGGCACCAAACTCACTGCGACTTCCCCGGCGCTTGGTCAATCCGGCTTTTATCAGGGACCGGTCGTGGATCCGAATGATTTGGAGGTTCTGACCAAGGTGAACCGGGCTCTGGCCGATATAACCGAAGCCGTGGTTCCGTCCGTGGTCAGTATTGATACCAAGAAAACAGTCAATGTCCGCCGGGTGGTGCCCACCGGACCTTTCGGTATGTTCGGATACTATCAAAACCAGCCGACGGAGAGGTCGGCCGGTCTGGGATCCGGAGCGATTGTATCGGAAGAGGGGCATATCGTAACCAATCACCACGTGGTGGCTACGGCCGATCAAATCCAGGTCACCTTGAATGACGGTAGTATTTTTGAAGCGGAGCTGATCGGCAGTGATCCGATTGTGGATGTGGCGATTTTAAAAATCGTCCAGCCGGAAGGCGTGGCGCCTCTGAAATTCAATCCGCTGCCTTTTGGCGATTCGGATCAGGTGCGGGTCGGCGAAATGGCTCTCGCGATCGGCAACCCGTTTGGCCTGAGCGAAACGGTGACGCGCGGCATTATCAGTGCCAAACAGAGACAGCTTACCGATAGCGCGAATGAATATTTTCAGGTGGATGCCGTCATTAATCCGGGAAATTCAGGTGGCCCCCTTGTGAACATAAGAGGGGAACTGATCGGGGTGAATGTCGCGATTTTTACCGGTCAACAAAACGTGAAAGTCTGGCAGGGGATCGGGCTTTCCATCCCGTCGAACGAGGCGAGGGAGATTTACGAAGCCATCGCCAATGACCGTCCGCTGGAGCGGGGGTATCTCGGCGTCGGGCTGGATAACGTGCCGATGCAGTACATGCAGGCTTACCGGATGAAGACTCCCGGCGCGCTTGTTCTTGAAGTGACTCCGAATTCACCTGCCGAATCCGCCGGCATGCAGCGTGGCGATATTGTGATCGGCTTTGATAAAAAGGCGATTACCTCGCCGCAGGATTTTATCGGGCGGATTCGGAGGAAAAAGAGCGGCGAAACGGCGGATTTGAAAATTCTTCGCCAGGGCGAGGAAATTACGCTGACTCCCGAGTTTGTCGCGAAAGCCGACAAAAACACCTTTCAGATTCGAAAAGTCAGCGGCCAGAACATCACAGAATCCCTCGGGATTCAGGTGCAAGACATTAACCGTCAACAGCGTGATGCGCTTGGTGTGCCGGCGAATTTTCCTGCTATTATGATATCGGATGTGAAATCCGGTTCCCAGGCAGAGAGCCGTTTTAAAGCTGGAGACCTGATTCACATGATCAATCGGGACGCCGTAACTGATGTTGATGTTTTCTACAACCTGCTGGAGAGTCTGCCTCGTGATAACCGGTCGATTATGATATTGAGCAGGAATGGCGAGCGATTTGCTGCTGTGCTCAATCCGTAGCCGTTTACCGCAACAAAACTGTATCAACCGTGGTTTATATCTCTAATTATGAGTCTAAAATTCGCCTGTCCTCACTGCAAGGCCCGTTTGTCGGCCGAGCCGGAGCTGTATTCGCAACAAACTGACTGTCCGGAGTGTTCCAGACCGCTTATTGTTCCCCGCCCCGAGGATATCGGTGCTCCTCCGGAAAACCTGACCGTGGTCAAATTTCTCTGTCCGCATTGTTCCCGCCGTCTGTCCGCTCTGCCTCCGCAGTTCGGCACGGAAATGCCCTGTCCTCATGGTGACTGCGCTAAGCCGGTTCTGGTTCCGCGTCCCGAGTGGAAGCCGATTCCGACCACCCTTCTCAGGCAGGGCAGTGCGGATGCGAATGATCTGGTCAAAAAAGCGCAGGACATGACCCGGAAACCGTAGAAAAATGCGATTTCTCAGTCTCCTGTTTGTTTTCCTCCTGCCGGGTATTGTTTCGGCAGAGAGGCCGAATATTCTCTGGTTTGTGGTCGACGATATGTCGGCCAATTTTTCGTGTTACGGCGAAAAAACGATCCAAACTCCGCACGTCGATGGTCTCGCCAAACAAGGGCTTCGGTTCACCCGTGCCTACGCGACTTCCCCGGTTTGTTCGACTTTTCGGTCCGCTTTGATCACCGGTATGTATCAAACCTCGATCGGGGCGCATCACCACCGCAGTGGCAGAGGCGATCACCAGATTTTTTTACCCGAAGGAGTGCAACCGGTTCCCGAGCTTTTTCAGGATGGCGGCTACTACACCTGCATGGGTAGCGGCCTGCCCGGATATGATGCGAAGTTAAAACCGACAAAGGTAAAACGGATCGGTAAATCGGACTACAACTTCGACTGGGATCCGGATATGTTCGACAGCTACGACTGGGCCGGTCGCGAAAAGGGGCAGCCCTTTTTTATGCAGGTCCAGCTCCACGGCGGCAAGATTCGCGGCGCCTCCGCAAGACAATATGAGCAGGTAGAGAAACGGATGGAAGCGGAGTTCGGCGGAGCTACCGATCCGGAAAGCGTCGTTCTGCCTGCCTATTATCCGCGGGATCCGGTTATGCTGCGGGACTGGGCGACCTATCTCGATACCGTTCGAATTACCGATGAACATGTAGGGCGTGTGATTGCCCGTTTGAAAGAGGAAGGTCTTTACGAAAACACACTGATCGTCTTTTTCACCGATCACGGTATCAGTCACGCGCGAGGTAAGCAGTTTCTCTATGATGAGGGAACTCACATTCCTCTGGTGATTCGCGGTCCCGGAATTTCACCCTCCACAACCCGGACTGATCTCGTCGAGCACATTGATATAGCAGCGCTTTCCCTCGCAGCAGCGGGAATTCCTCTACCTGCGAAGATGCAGGGCGATGATATTCTGGCCGCAGACTACTCCCCGAAAGAGGCGGTGTTTGCCGCACGGGATCGCTGTGGCGAAGCGGCCGATCGAATCAGATCAGTTCGAACTGACGAATTTCTCTACCTGAAAAATTTCTACCCAAAACGGCCCTTTTTGATGCCCAGTAACTACAAAGACAGCAAACTAATCCTGCAGCGTCTTCGTGAACTACACGCGGAAGGGGCACTCAGCCAGTTAACCGAAGCGCTTCTCTTTGCTCCGGCCCGGCCTGCGGAGGAACTATACAAATTCGGCGAAGACCGCTGGCAGGTGAAAAATCTAGCCGGTGATCCAAAGTATGCAGAAGTCCTGCAATCCCACCGGGCCATGCTCGAAAACTGGATTCAGCAAACCGGAGATCCCGGCCCGGAGACCCCTGAAGTATATACTATGGAGGTCGAAGACCAAATGACTGCGACGCGGAACAAAGAATCCCGCGAGAAATACCGGAAAAATTCCGAACTGTATCAACGCTGGGCAGCGGAAGGGAAGTAGTTGGTAAGCTACTCCTTTCGCCAAATCCTTACTTCGTCGACGCAGACATTGCGGGCGACGAGCAGTCTGATCAAAGTCTTTGTTTCGTGGGCGAATCCGGGAGATTGATATAATCCGATTTTTTCACCGTTGATCGTGCAGGAGACTTCATCGCCTTCGACGGTGGCATAAATTTGGTGCCACGTACCGGTTTTACGTTGGTGCGCAAAATCTTTGTTTTTGGTTTTCAGATCCGCCTTTTGTTCTTTTGTCAGTGTTTTCTGCTTCGAGGCGTTGCGCAGCTGGAGATTCATCACGCCGGTTTTTAAATCGGTGAGGCTGACTTTTTCCGGGCTGACGGTGACGTTAAACAGATGACCCGCGTGGACGCTCTTCTCACCGAGGTCTGTGAAGTTCAGTTTGAGCGAATCTTTTGCGTCGTCGAATTTTACCTTCATTCCGATGGTGCCGTTTTTGAACGCAAACGCATGTCTGACCGAAGTCGCATGGTTTGCCTCCGCATGGGTATAAATGTAGAGATAGCCATCGCGCAGATCGACCTGCTTATTGCCTTTCGCGGTTTTATCGCTGCTGGTCGTCCATTCGTTGCCGGGCTCATCTTTGAGTTCCTGAGATTCGGTTCTCTCGAAGTCGTCTTCGAAAATCAGCGTGCCGTAATCAGTTTCGGCCGTGATGGCCGATGAAACGAAAACGAAACAGAGAATGGTTGATAGATATTTCATAATTGCAATGGCAGGAACGTCGGAAGGGAATGGCATTGGCCGGGGTTGAAAGTGTGTTACAGTTTCCCCGGAATGACTATACCCTGTCCAGTCAGGGACTCAACAGGGTACAGTCTGTAATCTAACAGGGTACAGTCCGTCAATTTCCGAGTTTTCATGGCTAAAAAAACTTCTCTTTTCAGCAAAATACCTGCCGTTGACAAAGTTCTCCACGCTTTGGGCAATGATGATCAACTGCCGCCGTTGCCGCTTCCGCTGGTGACGGATCTGGTTCGGGGGAAAGTGGAGTCGCTGCGCGATTATCTCAATGGTGGTGGAACAGAGATCGGGGAATTCGATGAAATCGTCAGTGAAATCAAAGCTGAGATTTTCTCTTTGTACCAGTCGCGGATTCATCCCGTGATCAATGGCACCGGCGTCATCATTCATACCAATCTGGGGCGTTCGCCGTTGAGCGAAACGGTAGTCGAAAAACTCACGAAGGTGGGGCAATACTACAACAACATCGAACTTGATTTAGGAACCGGCGAACGTGGCAAGCGCGGCGGGTTTCTCGAAGTGGCGCTGGCCAATTTGATCGAATCGGAAGCGGCGACGGTGTGTAACAACTGCGCTGCGGCTCTGATTCTGATTCTCAAACACCTCGCTAACGGCGAGAAGAACGAGGTGATTATTTCGCGCGGTGAGCTGGTCGAGATTGGTGGAGGATTTCGGGTGCCCGATATTATGGCGGTGAGTGGAGCAAAGCTCGTCGAAGTCGGGGCAACGAATAAAACCACTCTCGCCGACTACGAAAACGCGATCACCGAGCGGACCGGTATGTTACTGAAGGTGCACCGTTCCAATTTCTATATGGAGGGATTTACCCATGAACCAACTACAGAAGAACTGGTCGAACTGGGTAGAGAGCGGGATCTTCCTGTAGTAGAGGATCTGGGTAGCGGGGCGATGCTTCCGACCGATTCGCTGGCACCTATACCGCATGAACCGACAGCTACCGAAGTTCTCAATCGCGGTGTCGATATCGTCTGCGTGAGTGGCGATAAACTATTCGGCGGGCCCCAGGCGGGAATTATCGCCGGTCGCGCGGATTTGATAGCCGGTCTGAAGAAAGAACCCTTTTTCCGCGCACTGCGTTGCGATAAACTGATCCTCACCGGACTGCAGGAAACGGTGATTGAATACCTCAACCGCAGTTCCGGAAAACAAGCCGACCTGCCTCTGGTTCGTATGCTTTCGTTGACCGTGGACGATCTCATGCCGAGGGCGAAAAAAATCGTCAAAGCGCTGAATAACGATTGTGTATCGATTGGCGAAGGCCTGGCCCGTTGTGGCGGGGGAACTATGCCAAAAGCGGAGATACCTTCGGTAACGATCGATATAGCACCGAAAGGCATGGGCCTGAAGAAGTTTGCGCGGCTGCTGCGCGACAGAGAGCTGCCTATGGTCGGCTATGTAGCGGAAGATAAATACCGACTCGATCTGCGCACCATTATGCCGGAGCAGGATGCGGATGTAATAGAGAATCTGAAGGCCGTTTTAACGGAAAGTCGGTAGAAAGAATTTTGACTGCTGTGTTACTATTTTTCGCCGCGTTAGGGATCGCTGCCGTCTTGTACAGTGGATTAAAGGTGCGAAAATATACACGACGCAAAAGATTGCTGGCTGAGCCTTTGTCAAAACAACGGCAGCAGATTCTCAAGAAACGGTTCCCGGCGTTTTCTTTACTTCCGCCGGATGTCCGGGACCGTCTTGTATCGGTGATGAATGTCTTTCTCGATGAAAAACGGTTCGAAGCCTGCGGTGGACTCAGTGAAGTGACGGAGGAAATGAAAGTGCTGGTAGCGGCTCAGGCCTGCCTGCTGCTGGCGGGGCTGGATAAACACGGTTACTTTCCCAGGCTGCGTTCGATTCTGATTTATCCAAATGCCTACCAGGACCGGCGCCGGCGAACTTTTGATCTGCAACGGGAATCTAACGATGTCAGGTTGGGTGAGTCGTGGGATTCCGGTTCGGTAGTGCTGGCCTGGAAAAGTGTAGTCAAAGGTGCGAAACACGAGGACGATGGCGTTAATGTAGTGTATCACGAATTCGCCCACCAACTTGATCAGATCGATTACTCGGCGGACGGAGCACCTCCACTGCTCAACGCGGGAAATTACAAAAAGTGGGCCGAAGTATTCGGCAGGGAATATGAGAAACTGGTAGAGGCGGCGGAGGATCCCGGTTCGGATCCTTTACTCGATACATATGGCGCGAAAAATCCCGCCGAATTTTTTGCCGTGGCAACCGAGGCGTTTTTCGAAATACCAAAGGATCTCAAAAAGGAACACCCGGATTTGTATGAGCAACTGGCGATTTACTACGGTGTAGATCCGTCTCGCTGGATGTAACACAGGTTAGCGGGGGCCCGGTCCGTATCCGGTAAAGGTCAGTTCGGTAGGGTTTTGGAATATCTTCAGATCAAACTCCCCGGCGATCGCAAAGATGTGATCAAATATATCCGATTGAATGACTTCATACTCCGACCAGGTCACAATATTGGAAAAACAATAGATCTCGATGGGAACCCCGTTCGGGCCGGAATCGAGCTGTCGCACGATGAGCGTCATGCCGTCCTGGTGAATGTTCGGATGATTGCGGAGATAGGCTTCGATGTAGGCTCGAAAGGTTCCTATATTGGTCAGTCTTCTGCCGTTTACCGGGCTCTTTGTTGAGTCCAGTTTGCTTTTCGAGTTAAATTTGCGGATTTCACGCAGGCGTTCGTCCAGGTAGCCGGATATGTATTGAATATTGCGGTAGCGGTCGATCATTTTGCTATCACAAAACTTCACGGTTTTCAGATCGATATAGATGGATCTTTTAATTCGCCGCCCGCCGCTTTTCGGCATGGATCGCCAGTTTTTGAAAGACTCGGAAATCAGCGCGTAAGTAGGGATTGTGGTGATTGTTTTGTCGAAGTTCATGACCTTCACTGTAGTCAGACCCACTTCCTGAACATTACCATCCGCTCCGTGTTTCGGCATTTCGATCCAGTCGCCCTCTTTGATCATGTTATTTGAGGTCAGTTGAATTCCGGCTGCGAAACCGAGAATCGCGTCTTTAAAGACCAGCATAATCACCGATGTGAAAACGCCGAGGCCACCGAGAAAGGCCAGCGGGGATTCGCCAATCAATACAGAGACGAAAAGAATCACCGCGACGAGGCAGGCCAGCAGTTTCAGCACCTGAACGAGACTGGTGGCGGGCAGGTTATGAGTGTCCCGGGTTTTGACGAAGAGTTTTCTGCCTACATTGAGAAAAGCATTGAAAACGAGGAGGCCAGAAATGACCAAATAGAGGCGGCCGAGCTTGGTCAGGGTTTCCCCGATTTCGGGCGTGTCGCGGAACAAACCGGGGATCAAAATATTGATCAAAAGAGCGGAGATAAAATGACTGATCCACTTGGCGATTCCATACTGGACAAGGGCGTCGTCCCAACTTGTCGTCGTGCGGCGAATGATGCCGGTAAAGATCCGCAGGGCAAAGGGGCGCACGACAAAGAAAATCAGGAAGGCGAGAACCGCCAGGGCCAACAGCAGCACGGCTCCTGACACGATGGACTCAGCCCAAACAGGCAGGCCCAGGCCGTCCACAAAATCCACGATGTAGCTGGACAGAGATTCTGTTTTGGCGTTAATCGACGCGGTCACGGTATTGGTGATCGGTTCGAGAATAGTCGGCTCGACTTGCTCAGTCGATTGCACCGGCGGTTCGGCACCGGATAGCGAAGTGGGCGCTGGTTCGTTTGGCATTTTTCAGGCTTTGGCTGCGGATTCCGCTACGCTTAAAAGGCTGGGCAAGACGTGCAACTTTTATCTGAAAAATTTGCCGAACACGCAAACAGGGAGTTTTCTCAATCCAATTCCGGTGGAGCATGAGCCATGAAATATGTAAGCCTGATCCACCTGCTGTTTTTCGCCGCGACTTTCGCGCTGGCGGACGGTCCGCAAGACAATACTGCCGACAATGTGAGAAGGGTGCCGCCGCTCGGATTTGAGTTGTCCGAAGAGCAGTCTGCGCCACTAAAAAAAGGCCTCGATGCTCTGAAAGCGGAGTTGGTATGGCTGGAAAAGAACCTGGCTGAAGACCCCGAATTCTACCGGTTGATTCCGGATGTCGAAGTTTTCTACAATGCGGTGAGATTTCCGCTCACTTATCAGGAATTTCAAAAACCCGGCGAGCTGAAACCCGCGTTGGATCAACTGGCGCTGGGCATGGCGAGGGCTGCGGAATTGAAAGAGCGCAAAGCATCGTGGCTGCAGCAGTCCGGGCCGGTGGTGAGAGGTTTTCGCTCCAGGCTCGACGGCACCGTGCAGCCTTACGGGCTCGAAATTCCGGACAGCTACAATTTCGCGCACCCATACCCGACCCGCCTCGATTTCTGGTTTCACGGTCGCGGTGAGAAAACTCACGAGTCGGCTTTTGTTCAACAGAGAATCAAAGGTGGAGGAAAAATCTCGCCGGAGCATACGATTATCCTTCATCCCTACGCTCGCTTTTCCAATGCCAATAAATTCGCCGGTGAAGTTGATTGCCTTGAGGCTCTCGAACATGTGAAGCAGGATTACCGGATCGATGAAGACCGCATTCTCGTGCGCGGCTTTTCGATGGGCGGGGCGGCCTGTTGGCAATTCGCCGTTCACTACGCCGACCGCTGGGCGGCAGCGCAACCGGGAGCCGGCTTTTCCGAGACTCCGGATTTTCTGAAAACATTTCAGGGAGAGACTCTCAATCCTTTTCCGTGGGAGAAAAAGCTGTGGCGCTGGTACGATTGCACCGACTGGGCAATCAATCTGACACACTGCCCGACGATTGCCTATTCCGGTGAAGTGGATAAACAAATCCAGGCGGCTCAGATGATGGATCAGGCGATGAAAAACAACGGGCAAAGACTGGTCCACCTGATTGGTCCGGGCATGGGCCACAAATTTCATCCCGAAGTGCTCGATCATATCGAAACCCGCCTCGACAGTATAGCAAAGCAGGGTAGGCAATCGGTTCCCCGTGTGGTTCGATTCAAAACCTATACACTTCGCTACCCGAAAATGAACTGGGTCACGATCGATCGTTTGACCGAGCATTGGGAACCCGGGCGCATCGATGCGGAAATGCAGTTTCCCAACCGGATCTTTGTCGATGTAACCGGCGTAGACCGATTTACCCTCGATTTTAAACCCGGCGAATGGCCGCTGGATGTCGGCCACTCACCGGTGGTGGATATTGATGGCTACAGTTTCAAAGAACTTCCTGTGAGCTCGGATCGCTCGTGGAAAGCCACCTACCAGCGAAATGGCAATGGCTGGAAACTGGCATCCAAAGAGGAGCCGGGCAAACTCGCAAAACGTCACGGATTGAGCGGGCCGATCGACGATGCCTTCATGGATTCTTTTCTGTTCGTAAAACCCGGTGGCAAGTCCTGGCACGGCAAAACCGGCGACTGGGTCGACGGGGAACTGCAGCATGCGGTGACTCACTGGCGCCAGCAAATGCGCGGCGAGGCGAGAGTAAAGCTTGATTCGGAAGTCACCGAAGAGGATATCGCGCAACACAACCTGGTGCTGTGGGGGGATCCCTCCAGTAATTCTCTATTGGCAAAGATCCTTCCTGACCTGCCACTGGACTGGACAGCGGAAAAACTGTCGCTCAAAAAGGAAGGGGCCACCTCATTCAATGCCAAAGAGCACAGTATAGCCATGGTTTATCCCAATCCGTTAAATCCGCAAAAGTATGTGGTTTTGAATTCGAGTTTTACCTATAGAGAATACGATTACCTGAACAACGCCAGGCAAACTCCGAAATTACCGGACTGGGCGATTATTGATGTAAAGACACCGGTATCGAGTCGTTTCCCGGGCGGCATTCCTGAAGCCGGGTTTTTCGACGAAGACTGGCAGGTGAAGTAGCGATTGCCCCGGGATTGGGAGGAAATCGTGATGCGGACACTCCTGTCCGCATATATCATTAGCCAATGGAAGCCAGTAGTTTGGATATGCGGACAGGAGTGTCCGCATCACGTTATGCATACTTGGACGAACAACACAAATAGCAACAATCCTGTCCTCCGTGGGACCTGTGCTACCGCACACTTCGCTGTTTCTATACTCTGCCTGAGCTTGCTGGCATTCACGAGCTATGCACGGGCAAACGAGCCCTGCCGGATTTGTGTTGTTGATAAAGAAAACGGTTATCCGGTTCCTCTGGTGGAATTGAAAACCGTCCATAATGTCACTTTCTATACCGATAACGCAGGCGTGGTGGCCTTCGATTTGCCGGAATTGATGGGGCAGGAAACCTGGTTTACGGTTACGGCGGACGGGTATGAAAGAAAGCCCGACAGGTTCGGCTTCCATGGTGTGCGAATCACACCGCGCCCTGGAGAGCGGCATGAGGTCACCATCACCCGCACATCAATTGCCAAACGACTGGGGCGTATAACCGGTGCCGGCATTTATGGTGAAAGCCGGAAGTCGGGAGAACACGTCGACTGGGCGGAAAGTGGAGTCCTCGGTTCGGACAGTATCCAAAGCGCGGTACACGGCGGCAAGAGGTATTGGTTTTGGGGTGATACCAAATTGGCCCGCTATCCGCTGGGACTGTTCCACATGACTGGCGCTACTACACCGTTGCAACCTTTGGATCATTTTACTCCGCCCTTGAAACTGAATCTCACCTACTTTCGCGACGGGAAAGGTGTAGTTCGCAATGTGGCGAATCTGGCCCCCGACGATCCGGGACCAACGTGGATCAGCGGCTGTACCAGCGTATCTGATCGCGAAGGCGTCAAACACCTGGTAGGTTGTTATTCAAAAATCACCCCGCCGCTTTCCTCCTATCGCGTCGGGCTTTGTGAGTGGCAGGAAGAAACCGGAAATTTTGAATCGATCCGCGTTTTATGGCAGAAAGCAGACGGTAAATCCCGCCCTGATCTCTTGCCGGTGGGTCATCCGGTGTTTTATCGTGATGAGCAGGACAAAGACTGGTTGTTGTTCGGCGATCCTTTTCCCTCCATGCGAATGAAATCCAGCTATGAATCCTGGTCGGATCCTTCGCAGTGGGAAACGGTAAAAACTCCGAAGTATGTTCTGGATGCCAAAGGGAATAAAATCCAGCCGCACCGGGGCTCGGTTGTTTGGAGTTCATTTCGCAAACGCTGGATCACAATCTTTACGCAGCAGAATGGAAGCCCTTCCTATTTGGGCGAGGTTTGGTACGCAGAAGCCGGCTCACCACTGGGGCCATGGGGGACAGCTGTGAAGGTGTTGAGCCACAGAGTTTATACGTTTTACAATCCGAAAATACATATCGGAATGACTCCGGCTGATTCGCCGGTCCTGCTTTTCGAGGGAACCTATGCACAGACTTTTTCCAACGCGAAATTCCCGACTCCGAGGCACGACTACAACCAGATTCTCTATCGCCTCGATCTCGACGACCCGGGTCTGGCTGAAGCTCTGAGCTCTGAGTAAAAAATCGCTACCGGGTTACTTGAGTTCTATCTTTGTGCCAAGTCGGTTCACGGTCTCGATCAGGCCGGGGAGATCGCCGTATTTCACCGCGCCGGGCACAAAGTCGGGGTCCCGATAGCTTGTGATATCGGCAAAGCGAAACTTGTCGTTATTCATCCGTAAACGTGAAACGCTGTTGTAGCCTGAGGCGGCGATAGCGGCGAGGGCCACGGCTTCGGAACCTTCGGCTGCATTTACCTCGACGAAGAATCCGGCCTCTTTGGCCTGCTTGATCTGTGAGTAGAGTTTTCTCGCTTCCTGCGCGAAAAAGCTGTGGTTGTAACCGTGGGTATACGCCGCGATTTCTCTCGGATTGGAAACTACAGGTGTTTGTTCCGGTTTACGCGGGGCGATGTCAATTGCTATAGTTACGACGCCGTCGACATCCAAAGGAGGTTTTGCGGCCGGGGCCGGATCATCGATACCTACGATCGTTTGCCACGCTTCCTCTATCAGCTGGCCGCGTTCTTCTTTTGGCATGGTGGCGATTTGTTTATCGGATTCATCGGCGAGCCACCGGGTCAGTTTTTTCTCAAAGGCTTCGCCTCCTTCCGGGCGGGGATGTTGGTCATCATATACCGCATGTTCCTCGGGCGTCAGAGCGGCGAAGTCCTGCTCTTTCGGAGGCGTTTTGTGCCCGAGAGACAGGTATTTATTAAACCATTCATACATCGCCTCTCTGGTCACGACATTGTAGTTGTGGCGAAACCGGGTGAGATCCGCGCAAAATACGTTTTCCGGTTTGCCGTAGAGAGAATAAAGCTTTTGCAGTTCAGGGAATCCTTTGCCCGGAACCAGCATTTCTTTGGTCCAGTCGTCGGCGGCGGTCATCCCCTGGGGCTTCGGGGCGAACAGAGCGGCGAGCTCCACATTGCCCGTACCGATGCGGAGCAGGCTGGCATTTTCGCAGGTGCAGCCTCCCTGCATGGAGCTGGAAACCATACCGTTGGGGAAGGCCACAACGGGGCGGTCGTCGATGGCGCATACCATGATGGATTGCGTCCCGCCACCGCTCCCGCCGGTTACGCCGATTCGCGCCGGATCCACATCGGGCAGCGACTCGAGAAAGTCGATGGCGCGAATCGCATTCCAGGTTTGCAGACCGAATATCGACTGCAGTCGCATTTCCGCTGCCGGACTGAAAAAGCCCCACGAATCGTTACCTTCCATCTGCGGACGGCGCTTTTTCAAGCGGTGACCCACTTCATTGGACAGTTGCTGATTGTCGGCATAGCCAATCATATCAAAAAGCAGAGTCACACAGCCGAGCCGGGCCAGATTGGCGCAGCGGGCGACCTTGGGAAACCGCCCTGAATCGGCAAATTTCTCCGCGCCAATTTCGATCTGCTGCAAAATCCCTTTTGCCCCGTGATCCTGCAGTCGTCCACCATGGCCGTGTGGCGACAGAACCGCAGGATATCGAACGCCGGGTTCCCTGTTAGCCGGACGGAAAAGAAGCCCGGTGACATGAAATCCCGGCACACTTTCAAAATACACTTTTTCCACGGTGAACCCGGGGCGTTCAACTTTGCCGTGAACTACAGCGTTGAGGGGCGTTTTTTCCGGCATCGGAAACAGTCCGTTGGCGATTAATACCCGTCGTTTCAGCAGTTCTGATCGTTCCTCCCAGCTCTCCAGGTTGTCGGGAACATGAAAGGGAAAAAAGCCGTTCAGATCTTTCAATTTCGTTTCGGCATTGAGTTGCACCGGAAAAAGTGCAGCTCCCAGCATGATAGCGATCCATTTCATAGCAAATCTATAGCTTGCGCCAGCGGGTTTTGAAACCGGCGTCTTTAGCCGTGAATCTTGTGAAAAACAGTTTTTCGGAAGTTTGCTCCCGTGCTACAGACTCAGGAATGAGTGCGGAAGCAAAAATTAAAGAACTGGGTCTGGAACTTCCTCCGGCACCACCAAAAGGCGGGGTTTATAAGCCTCTCGTTACGGTAAACAATCTGGCCTACCTCTCGGGACACGGCCCGTTTCAAAGTGATGGAACCTATATCACCGGTCGACTCGGGGAGGATTTGACTCTGGAGCAGGGGCAGGCGGCGGCCCGTCAGGTGGGGCTGGCTCTGCTCGCTACAATCAAAGAGGAGCTCGGCTCTCTCGACCGGGTCAAACGGGTGATAAAAACTCTGGCGCTGGTCAACAGCACCGCTGATTTTGTCGAGCAACCGCAAACCATCAACGGCTTCAGCGAACTGTTCGGAGAAGTCTTTGGCCAAGACAACGGGATCGGGGCGAGAAGTGCTCTCGGAACCAATGTCCTGCCCGGAAATATCGCCGTCGAAATCGAGGTGATCCTCGAGATCGAGTAAAAGCCCGTCTCAGGGCTGGGGCATCACACTTTGTAATGTGACTTCAGCCCCGCCCTGACGCTTGCTTTCATCCGCCGCTTCCATAAAGGCGTAGATTTCCAGGGTTTCCTGTGAAGTAACCGGCATCGCTCCGGTAACAAAATAGTCAGCGATTTTTTCGACAAGTGGACGGTAGCCATCGTAGCTGCCGACTTTGATCGTTTCGCCCTTTTCGTTTACCGCTTCGCCGTGGTAGCCTTTGCCTTCGAGAAACGTTCCGGTGCGACCGTTTTCCCAGGTTCCTTCCACCATAATTTTCCCGTCTTCGGTAGAACTTCTCTTTACTGACTGGCAACCGGTTCCCATCACAGTAAATAGAGATTCCACACCGTGTATTCCATACCAGAACAGATCCGGGTGAGACGGTTCGGTTTTCGCCGGGCTAGTGGTGCGGCATGAAACGATTTTTCCGTGCGCACCGCTTCGTACGGCCTGGGTATCCTTGCCGAAACGGAGTGAGGAACTGGAAAACAGCGGGATTTGGTATTTCTCCGACGCTTCAAAAATCGCAATCGCATCTTTCAGAGATCCGGCGATCGGTTTATCGACAAACACCCGTTTGCCCGCCTGTAATACCGGAATGACCTGTTCGAGATGCGGATGGCCGTCGTTGGTCTCCAACAGCACGGCATCGACCTTTTCCAGTAAAGCTTCGATCGAGGGAACAATCTCTACTCCCATCGCGGTGATTTTTTCGGTATACCCGGGAATTCGGCTGCTGCTCGATTCTATATTTTTGCTGCCTTCCGGAAAAGCGGCCACCACCCGGCATTTCGCCAGGTTCCCGGTCGCATTCTCCGCATTCATATCTTTAGTAAAAGCTATGCTGTGGGAGGTATCGAGCCCGATAATACCTACTTTGATTTCATCCGACAAAGCAGAGTTTGCGAGCAAACTTACGGCTATACACAGGAACAGGATTTTTTTCATCCAACAGCAAACATCTGCCGACCGACAGATCAAGATCGAAAACGAACACAAATATGTCTCGCGTGATCGAATTCCCAAAACGTCACGGTGGCTCGGTTATCCAGCTCGCGATGGGGCCGAAGACGCGATTGAACTTCGCTAATATCCGGTTTCGCAACGTACAGGAACGACAACAGGGAACGCACATATTGTCGTTCTCCGCTGCGGTCAGTGGGAGAATTTTTGTCCCACACTTTTTGCAAGGCACCTTGTCCATATTACGGTAATTATAAAGTATACGAATTTTTTGGAAATGCACCCTTAAGTTCTCACAGGCAGAAAAAAAGAATTAGAAGAAAAATACCTAATTTTTGTAACGATACGTCTGCCGGTTGGTAAAAGACTACCTATGAAAGCTGAACAATCACAAACTGATGTCACTTCCGCCTCTGTGTGTAATTTGAAAGCCGGTTCATTTCCCGTGACCCGCTGGTCAGTAGTGGATGCGGTGGGCGATCTATCCACCAATGAATCGTTCAAAGCGGTGAGTGAACTGTGTGAAACGTATTGGTATCCTCTCTATGGATTTCTGCGCGGCTCGGGTTCTTCGAAAGAGGATGCGCAGGATCTCATTCAGGACTTCCTTTCCATGGCAGTGCAGCGAAACCTGATCCAGATGGCGGATCCCGGTAAAGGAAAGCTGCGGACCTTTTTACTCAATGCCCTGATCAAATACCGGGCCAAAGTATACCGCTCCAAATGTACCATCAAGCGGGGTGGCCAGGTTTCCCTGGTACATATTGACCGGGACTGGGCCGAAGGTCGCTATAGTAACGAAGTGGTGGATGAGTCTAACAACCCGGAGAAAGCCTTTGACCAGCGCTGGGCGTCGATGGTTCTGGAGTCCGCCTTTGAGCAGCTGCACGAAGAGTTTGCGGCGAAAGGCAAAATTGATGAGTACGAGGTATTAAAGAACTTTCTCGCCTGGAACTCCGGCGATGAGACCTATGCCTCAGCGGCGAAAAAAATGGCAATCAGTGAAGGCAATGTGAAAGTCAAAGTGATGCGCATGCGCCGCCGCCTGCGCGAGTTGCTGGAAGAGAGCGCCAATAGGTGGGCCAACCCGTCCTCCGAAGCCGATTTAGTCGAAGAGCTAAAAATGATCCTCGGTT
>JARGOZ010000141.1 GCA_029213025.1 Verrucomicrobiales bacterium | reverse complement strand
CAGTGAAATTCCGGGGGTCTTTTCGGTATTGGGTTTTGATGATGTCAAAAGTGAAAACCTCGGCTATTTTGAGGTAGGTAAGGAAACAAAAGAATTTCAGATCGAAGCGGAGCTGGGCGCTAAAGGAGCCGTTCAGTTTTTTGCTCACGGTCTTCCTCTATGGGTTAATGAGCCGAAGATAGAGAAAGATGCCGCGATAGGATTTAGCTCTGTCACCCTGACCGGTCCGCTATATGAAACGTGGCCTCCGGAACAGCATACCGATCTGTTGGGGACCATCGATCCGGAGTTTGGGAGGCTGGATGATGCGAAACAAATTTTCGAAAAACTGATGCCACGCGCGTATCGTCGACCGGTTGATGACGAAGATGTGGCCCGGCCTGTGAAACTGGTTCGCGAAGCGCTAGCCACCGGAAGAAGTTTTGAAGAAAGTCTCAGGCTGGGTTTGGAGAGTATTTTGTGTTCTCCCAATCTTCTTTTTCTTCGGGAGGATAAGACAGAAAAGTTGATCGATGAATACGAATTGGCTTCGCGGTTGTCGTTTTTTCTGTGGAACTCAATGCCCGATGGGGATCTTTTTGAATCGGCCCGAACCGGTATCCTTTCCGATCCGGCTACACTTCAGGCACAGGTCGATAGAATGCTGCAAGATCACAAGAGCAGCCGTTTCGTGGAAAACTTTACCGGGCAATGGCTGAAGCTTAGGGAGATTGAAGCCACTACTCCCGATAGTAAACTGTATAGTGGATTTGACGAGGTTTTACAAATTAGCATGGTCGACGAATCGCTCTTCTTTTTCAGGAAACTGCTTGATGACGATCTCCCGATTACGAATTTTATCGACTCCCGTTTTTTAATGTTGAACCGGAGGTTGGCCCGGCACTATGACATACCCGGTGTTGAAGGGTTGGAGGTAAAACCAGTGGATATACCGGATGATTCGGTGCGGGGCGGGCTGAAAGTGACGGCAAACGGCACGAATACTTCGCCGGTGATGCGCGGAGTCTGGGTGCTCGAAAATATACTGGGAAAACATATACCTCCGCCACCTCCGAATATTGCCGGTATAGAACCGGATATTCGCGAAGCTACCACGATCCGTGAACAGCTTGATTTGCATCGCAATGCGGAAAGTTGTGCCGGATGCCATCAATATATCGATCCCCCCGGGTTCGCTCTGGAGAGTTTTGACCCAATAGGAGGCTACCGCGAAAGGTATTTGCAATTTAAGGTGAATCCGCAACACGCCGATAAAGGTTGGGGCTCGGTAGTGAAGGCAAAGCCGGTAAATGCTTCAGGAAAATTTGCCAATGGAGATTCGTTCGAAGATATAAAACAATTCAAGGCTCTGCTCCTGGCCAATTCAGATCAATTCGCGTCCTGTCTTACCGAAAGACTCGCTACGTACGCTCTCGGGAGGGAACTCGGTTTTTCGGACAGGGAGCCGATCAGGCAAATCGTGGAGCAAACAAAGGCGGAAGGAAACGGATTCCGGACGCTGATAAAAAATCTCGTAATCAGTCCACTATTTTCCCAACCATGAAAACTATCGATCGGCGAACTTTACTGCGTGGAATGGGAGTCTCTATAGCGGCGCCACTGCTTGAATCGATGGGGGCGGAACCGGTAGTTCCCATTCGGCGTTTTGTGGCTGTGAATATTCCGCTGGGATTTTATCCTCCGAAGTTTTTTCCTTCAGCAGCAGGCGCAGGATATGAAACCAGTGAGTATCTTAAGCCGGCTGATCATCTGCGCGACTCCTTTACTGTAATATCCGGAGTGAGCCATCCCGGCGTGGACGGAGGACACAGCGCGGAAAAATCATTTCTTACCGCAGCGCCCCATCCTGCTGAAAGAGGATTCAAAAACTCAATTTCACTGGACCAGGTTATCGCGAAAGAGGTGGGCGCCGCAACACGGTTTGCTTCGCTGTCGACGGGAGAAAAGACGCTCTCCTACACGGAAAACGGTGTGGCGATTCCTCAGGAATCTTCTCCGGCGAAGTTATTCGAAAAACTGTTCTTTTCCGGCACTAATCAGGAAATCAGTCGGCAAAAGCAACAGTTGGCGGACGGTCACAGTATCATTGATTCGGTCCTCGATGAGGCCCGGGCCATGCAGAAAACCGTCAGCCGCGTTGATAAAGAGAAGCTCGATCAGTTTTTTACTGCAGTGCGTGAGTCTGAGCAGCAATTGCGCAAATCGGAAAAGTGGCTTGATACTCCGAAGCCGCAGGTCGATTCGCCAAAACCACCGGATTTGCATCCCGTACAGGTGGATCAGTGGTTGAAAGCTCATTTTGAAGTGAACCGCCTCGCTTTAATGACGGATTCGACAAGGGTTATCGCCCTCGGAGGTGCCGGCCATGGTAGTGTTGTGCCTTTGCCTGGTGTTTCGATGGGCTATCATGGCTTGACCCATCACGGCAAAAATCCCGATATGCTGCGCCAACTGGAAATTATCGAAAGAGCTACGATTCAGGTATGGGTTGGTTTTCTGGAAAGTCTGCGAGACACTCCGGACGGAGAGGGGAGTCTTCTGGATCATACACAGGTTTTACTCGGCAGTAATCTTGGCAATGCGAGTGGACATATTACCACGAATCTGCCTGTTCTCCTCGCCGGCGGGGGATACAGGCATGGTCAGCATCTCGCTTTTGATCCGAAGAACAATTATCCATTACCCAATCTCTACGTGAGTATTCTTCAGAATATGGGGCTGGAGATTGACCGCTTCGCCACGGGTAACGGTACCATGTCGGGTTTGGTGTAAACTGTACCCTGTTGAATGCAGGACTGTACCCTGTTGAATGCGGGAAAAAGTGTGGAACCGGTCCCGTAAGCCGGATTCTGTTCGCTGCAGCCGTGGTCGACTGCAACGGACGATCATTTGTCTATCTCCCGGAGGGCGATGCCCTGCCGGAAAATCCCCGCCGAAACGGGGTGCAACTATTACCCGGGTACTATAGAAAACCGGAGTCTTCAACCGGGCAGGCAACCCGTTCACCCTGTTGTGTTTTGCACCGCGCGGGGTTTGTCCTGCCTCTTCGGTTTCCCTCGGAGCGGTGAGCTCTTACCTCGCCATTTCACCCTTACCTCACCGAAGTGAGGCGGTTTAATTTCTGCGACACTTTCCGTCAATCCTGCATTTCACAGGACTGCCCCGTTTTTCAACGGGCGCACTGCCTTGCGGTGTCCGGACTTTCCTCCAGAACTGATAAATCAGTTCCGGCGATCATCTCCGACCGGTTCCACAATGGAAGATAACGTGGATTCAAAAAAAAGCGAACCCCGGGATTGCTCGTCCCGGGGTCCACCCTTACCAACCTTGAAGATAATCGCACTTAGGCGGCTATCACACCGTTGAGCTCTTGCAACTCGACGGATAAATGGTTCCAGTTAAAATGGCTGTCACCGTTGTGTCTCTCTTTGCCCACTAACGCAGCCATCGGTTCGGAAATTTCACAGCTGAAAGCCGGATAAAGGAATGTCTCCCCGGCGATCACAACGCTGCAGACAAAATTTCTGCCAAAACGGAAGATGCTAAGTTCGCAGTGCAGAGGCGAAGAAGGATTCAGCGGAGCATGGCTGAGATAGCCAATAACGCCGCCGCCGTTAGCCACATCGCAAACTTCGCCGGTGGCGGGGTAGATTGCGACAGCCATTCCGGTGAGGAGTCGCTGATCCATAATGGCGACGAGGACCCGGTTTGTGATCGATTGAGGAATGATCTCTACCGAGTATTTCAGCTCTTCGTTTACGCCGGAAAAGCGAATTTGGTCTACCGCCTGTACGGTAAACTGATCGATTGCGGGGATACCAGTATTCATTTTGTGCTTCTAAAAATAGTTCGTGTTGGAACAGGAGACTCTACGAGTTTTCCTAATATTTTTAAAAACTTAAACTAATGATTACTGAATTACAATATAAATTATAAAAACTATTGCAGTTATGGTTCAAGATTGGGTGCGGATGTCCACATTGGAGATTCAGTCCGGTAGCGGCTATTTTTCGATTCCGTTGTCGAAAACGAACCAATCGGGATTCAGATCGGCCAAAGATTCCCGCAGCTTATCGATTTCGATCGCCGAACCGTGGATTTCGAGTCTGATCAACTCAGAGATCTCAAGGGCTTTGCCAAGCAGTTCGCCGACGTTATCGAGGTGGTGCAGAGCAGCTTCTCCTCCTACGTATGCTTCGCGGCAGAAAATAATGCTGCCGTTGATGGTAAAGTCGTAGAAAAGACAGTCTTTTTCGGTTTTGGTCTTTTCGATGAACTTTGGCAGAAGCAGTTTAAACTCTTCCACTTTGCCCTCGTTTACCTGAAAATAAGGGTGAATGCTGACAGTTTTTTCGGGGTCCATAACAGATTGAATTTAAAGCTTCGATGGAACAAAGTTCAAGTCCCATATCCAGATGCCTTATATTGAAAAGATTCTTCGATACAGCCTTGCGATTGCTTTGATCGTTACGGCCGGGGATATCTTTTTCCGTTTTATCGAGTGGTCGGAACCGCCGGTGGATGCCCTGAATTTTTTGATCAGCCTGACGGCGGCGGAATTTGTGTGGCCGTCGTTCGGGGCCATGTTTTTGATCAGCGGCGGACTGCTTTTTTCTGATCGGCTGAAGGGGCTCGCCCTGGTGCTCTTATTCCCTGCCGTTTTCTTTGTATTGATTTACAGTTTAGTCCTCGATTCGTCGTTTCCGGCTGTCATCTTTTGCTTCTTATATGCCGGTTTGATCTTTCTCAATTTCAGGTCTTTCCGGTCGCTTGTCGGGCGATGAATCCAATTCGGGCCGACGGGGCCCCGGAGGTTTTCCGGGTTTACCTTTTCCTTTTCCGCCGTAAGACGGGGGTGGACCCGGGGGAGGGATATGCATTTTCAATTCCGGATCGATTTCCGCTATCGCATCAAAATAGGCTTTCCGGAATTTCCTGAAAGCATCGAGTTTTTTTCTGCGGATTTCCTCGTCCTGGTTGGAAAGTGCTTTGAGTTCTTCAATGGCTCCAATGACATCAGGTTGCTGGCGTGCCTTCGTTGCCGCTTCTTTGAAGCGTTGCTTTTGCTCCTCCGACATTTTGTCCAGCATTCCCGGGGGCGCGACCATTTGGGAAAGGCGTCCCACCGAGGCTCCGTGGATATGTTTTTTCTTTCCGTTGCTGCCCATTGCGGTATGGAGGAATCCGGTTTGATCGCGCTGAACTCTCTCGAGCAGCCTGGCGGTTTCCGGATCCTGCTTTTTGATGGTATCGCGAACGGCCTGTTGATATTCGCGAGCTGAGCGGTTCACATTTTCCCGGGCACTCAGCACGATGGGATCGCTCCACACCGTCCGTAAAGCTTCACGGAGCTTCTTTTGATCCTCTTCCGGAAGATTTGACCAACCGGATTCTCTACGCTCATGTTCCTGAGCCGTCAGAGAGACGGTAATCAGCATGATACAGGTGAAATACTGGGATATGCGAAACAGTTTCATGGGTTTAAGGGTTCAACCCCCGTGTTAGGTAAAAGTTGCATGAAAAGCTATCACCTGTCATGGTTAAGGTTTGGAATTATCGTAAAATGAGAGGTTTTTGGATCTTTATTTACCTGGCGATGTTTCATTTTCAAGTGGTGGCGCAAAATCCGGATGTCGAGTTCCCTTCAGAATTCACAACGAAAAAAGGCGTTACTCTTACGAATTGCAAAGTGAAGAGAGTCGAAACCGATGCCCTGATCGTTGAACACGACGACGGCATCGCAAAAGTCTCATTTTTTGATGTCAGCAAAGAGTTACAGGATAAACATGGTTTTGATCCGGTTGCGGCTATGGATAAATACCGCAGGGATTTAAAAGTCCAAAGAGATCTTAAGTGGAAAAGATTTTGGGAAGGACAGGAGCACGAGTCAAAAATGGCGGCTCGGGAACAGCGTGAAAAATTTCTTAAAACAGCAAAAGAAACCTGGATTCCTATCGAAGCTGACATTCAACAGGTAAAATCCGGCGGTGCCTACGTGGCGGCAAGTCGGATCACATTTGTCCCCACCAAAACAAAATCAGCTCTCGGCTTCGAAATTGACGGTCCGCCGAGAAAAAAACTGGTTCCGTTCCAGCCACGGGTTATATTTATTGAGGCTCCCGGAATCACCGGTAAAAAGTGGTTGGGTTACCTCGAACCGACTGCGCACGGAACAACGAATCATCCTCAAGGGATTGGTAACGATATTCCAATGTACCGGGCTGTGGCGCGTACTGAAATCAAATGACAAGCACGACTCTGATGCCTAACCCTGCTTTGCTAGGAAAAATTCGCGCGTTTCCCTTCATCCCTCTGGCGATCGGAGTGTTCATGTTGGCCCGCCTTTTCGCTTTCGGCGGTCTGAACTGGTTTGGCGTCACGGTGCTTTCGCTGGCTGTTCTCTGGTTCGGTGTCGAAGCTACCCGCTGGTTGTTTAATCTGCGGTATGAAACTGTGGAGAAAGATCCATCGCGCCAAATTATTCGCGAAGAACCGGAAACCCTCGTTTCGCTGGTGTTCTTTCTAGAAGAGGCACGGGAGGTGACAGAAGAGAATCTCCAGCAATGTGTTTCTCATGCTTTGGGCATCAAACTGGATGATTCTGATGCGGACAGCGAATTTTTTGTCGTCCAGTATAGTCCGCCGACCTCCGGAATTACTCCGATTGAAAACTTCATGATTCGTATACCCCAGGGTGTATTCAGTGTGATGCTGTCGAATCGTCCTTATATTTCCAACCCGGAAAAGTTTGCCCGCGACTCGATCCGCGATAAGCGCCTCCGCACGGCGGTGGAAAAGCACCGGGCATGGATCTCGGTGGATTTGATGGATGACGACATCGAATCGGCCCGGGAAGCCTATTCTGTGATCGGCAAGCTGCTCGGTGCGATGGCGGGACCGGATTGCCTGGCCTTATATTGTCCGGAAATTCAGCGTTGCAATGAATTTGAACCATCGCAAATCGAAATATTGATGGGTGGAGATCCGCTTTCGATTTTTGATGAACCCACCTTTGAGCCGGTGATCGAAGTTTCTGACAATGATCCCAGAATGGCGGCGGCGGAAAAGACGGCCAGGGACAGATGGCCGGAGTTTGTTGAAGCTTTCGCCGTCAAAGATCTGGAAGATGCCGAAAAATTCATCGTAAAAGCAGAGTTTACGGAGGGGACTCGCAGTGAATTTATGTGGGTCACAGTGACCGCAATTCAGGAAAACCGGGTGAAGGGAATTTTGACAAACGACCCACACGAGTTGGTAAATGTATTTCGGGGCGCTGAAGTGGACTTTTCTCTGAAACGTCTCAACGATTGGATTTATCCCGGAAAAGACGGCACTCCGGTGGGTGGTTTTACTCTCGATATCCTCAGCGAGGACCTGGACTGATTTCACGGGGCAGAATCACTTCGCCGGTGATTTGTTGACCACTCTGAACTATAGCCCCGGGCCAAACGACTGAGCGGATAATATCCGCGCCTTCGCCAATAACTGCGCCCGCACCGACTGTGGAGAGGGAATCGACCGCCGCCGAGTCTGCAACCGTCGCCGTTGAGTGAATCCGGCATTTGTTGGGATGCAGGCCAAACGACGGAAAACCGCTTTGCAGGGTATCCAGCGCGCCCAGATAGGAGGGGATATCACCCAGGTCACTCCAATGCCCGTTATCAACTACGACACCGCCGATCCGATTTTCTTTCTGAATCGCTTCAAGGAGCGGGAACACAACTGATTCGATTTTGCCTGGTTTGATATAGGAAAGAAACTCAGGAGCTACAAAATAGATCCCGGTAAACTGAACCGGATTAGGACTGTTCGTTGCCAGTTCGTTGCGCATATCTGTTACTTTGCCCGTTTCGGGATCGAAGCCGACATTGGGATTTTGACCGGAGGAGCGGAGAATCAGAGTCGCGAGATTTCCCGATTCGAAATGTGTTTTCGCGGCGGAACGCAGCGGCAGGTCAGTGAGAATGTCACCGTTGTAGACCAGTATAGATTCGTCTTTCGGAAGCAGGCCCCGTATGTTGTCGAGACCGCCGGCCGTATCGAGAAGGACCTCTTCATGCCGGAATTCTATCGTATTTTCGCGGTAGGTTTTTTCCGGAAACAGCTCGAGGTATTTTTCGGCGGCATGGTGGGTATTTACGATAAACTCTGAAGTTTCGAGGTCGTTTATCAAGTGGTCAAACGCATAGGAAATCAGAGGCGCATTCCATACCGGAACCAGCGGTTTCGGCAGAGTGTTGGTTAAGGGCCGAAGTCTAGTGCCGAGCCCGGCTCCGAGAATAAATGCCTTTGAGATCATTGGTTTTTTAAATGGGTGGGAGTGCCAAGTCTTCGACCGGAATGGAAAAACTCAGCGCCGAGCGCTGCCGGGTCACAATGGAGAGTTTTCATCAATTGTTTTGCGGCTTCCTTTTCTCTATCTCCGAAAAATTCCTGTTTCGTCGCATTTTGTTTACCGGGAATCTGTATTTGCTGCGGGGGCTCGCCAAGAAAAGAAGTGATAAATTTCGCTGCGCCCTGAGGGGTTACCAGATTTTCGAGACTGACCTGGTGGAAAATTATATTCGGAACGTTCTCCGTGAGAAGCCGGTAGTACTCCATCCGGGCAAAGACTTCCCACACGTACCAGAGCGCGTTTCCAAACATACCTTCTTTTCGGAAGGGAGTGCTATCGATGATCACGTTGCGGTATCGGGAGTCGAGGGAAAACAACCAGGTAAATCCGGAGTTAAAAAAATCGAAACGGTTGATGTAGCTCCAGTAGATTTTAAAAGGATCACGCTTGAGCGCTACGAGATGAATCTCACTCTCCTCCGGCAGAAAACCGAGGTTTTCGACCAGGCCCGCCTTAGCGAGGAAGTGGGAAATTTCGACAAAATATTCGGACGGACATTCCGCATCAAGTTCCAATTTGCGTTTCCAAAACTGTTGCACGGGAGCAATATTTCCGACGGTATTGAATCCGCAGGAATGGGACGCGTCCGGACAGGTAACACCGAAATGGGGGAAGCCGACCCGTTCGTGATAGACCGTTGCGTTCGGGATGTTCGCTTTGAGAAGTGCGTTCAGAAAAACGGTGCCACTCCTCCCGGTGGTGATGGAATAAAGAAATTTACGGGGCATCGAGGTGTGCAGTACTGAGCATCGAAACAATGCCGTCGCAAGGTTGTGAGGTGCTTATTTCTGTAATTTCTCCAAAACTGAAAGGGTTATGCGGGCCCTCGATTTGTAGCTTCCCGGAGAATGAGGTAAATGTTGACGAATCAAAAGAGCGACTTCTGTGGCGAGGCCGGGTTCCGACTTACAGATTTCCGTCAGGACGGTTATCGAATAGGCTCTGACTGCGGCCGTTTCATCGGGATCGTTTACAAAGTTGTAGCAGAGGTTGAAAATGTGGCCGGTCAGATTCTCCGGAAATTCGATATTCTGGAGTGTTCTCAGCGTGTTGCGTTTCAGAGCGGAATGGGTTTCGGGATTGGAAATCTGTTCGAGTAATTCCGGCAGATAGGGAGATATCAACTCCGGATGGGATTCGCAACAATGACTCATGGTCCATGCTGCTCTCCGGGACAGCGTCTCATCCGCTCCTGTTACAAGACTCATCAGTTCTCTGAAGCGTCCTGCGTTATCGCCAATGTAACAGGCAATGAGCGACGATCCGGTTTTGGAGTAATCGTCGAGAAGAGTCTCTTTAATGTTCATGTTCCGTGCAATCAGTCCAGTGAACGGCCAGCCAGACTGTATCTCCGGAAGAAGTCTCTTCGACCCGGTGTTTGACATGGGCGGAGATTTTTAACCAGTCTCCCGGAACCATTTTTACTGTTCTGTCAGGCTCTTCGAATCGTAAAATTGCCCAGCCTGTCAGCAGGACAACCCATTCGCAGCTTTCCTGGTCATACCAGGTATCATCCGGTGTGGAATGGTTTCGGGAAACGATGCGTTCGATTTTTATCTGACCGTTTCCCTCTGCCAGAATCTCGACTAATTCCTCCGGCAAATTTTCAGGGATCTGCCGGTAGAGATTTCCCGTTTTCATCGACTACGTTCCCGGTGATACGGCATGGAGAGTGGTCTCGGTTCGAATATACATTTTACCGTCAGCGATTGCCGGGGTGGTCTTGCAACTTTCCCCGAGCGGATTGGTAGCCAGGTAGCTGAAGTTTTCACTCGCTGCGATTACGTGAATATTTCCACTTACATCGGCGCAGAAGATATGTTTTCCGTCCGAAACCGGCGATCCGAAACAGGTGCCTTCTATATTGGGCAGTCGTTCTTTCCATACCTGTTTTCCGCTCGCTGCCTCAATGCAGCTTGCGATCCCTGCATCATCCCAGAGAAACACCCGGTCACCGACGGCTACTACAGACGGGATATGGGGAACGTTCTTTTCGATTCGCCAAATTTCCTGCCATTTGTTTTCCATAAGTCTCATCGCCACACAGTGTTTTGGATTGGCCGTGAAACCACAGGTTCCGATAACGGTTTCTCCCACTACAACCGGGGAACTGATGGCGCGTTCGTTGGTATCGAGATTAAATACAGATTTGTCGTCGATCACGGCACCGGTTTCAGGCTGAATGGCTGTGAAACCGTGTTGCCAGTTTACAAACACCAGATTTTCCTGGTATATGCAGGGGACGGAATAGGAAATTCGCTGGCTTTTTCTCGGAACGGTCCAGACAAGTTCTCCATTTTCGGCGCGAAGTGCGAAGAGGTTTCCGGCTCCTTTTTCCTGATCGTTGTTTAGAATTACCAGGTCTTTGTAAAGAATCGGAGACGCCCCGAAACCGTGACCTCCCGATACCGGGCCCATGTCTTTCTGCCAGTGAAGTTCACCTTCATGAGATAGCGAAACGAGCGTTAACTGGTCCGCTGTGCCCCAGCTGAAAACGACTCTCTCCGCATTCACAGCTGCGGTAGAGGAAGCCGGGCTGTTAAACCGATGCCCTTTGAATTTGCGGGCCGGAAATTTTTTCTGCCATACGATCTCCCCGGAATTTCGGGATACGGCAATCGCCACCCACTGATAGGGTAGAGCGGGTTGGCCTTTTTTCTTTTTCCGGTTTTTACTGCCGTTTTCTTCGGAAACTTGATCAGCGACTGCACTCAGCAGAAAGATGTGGTCACCCCAGATTACCGGGGAACCGTGGCCCTGTCCGGGAATTTTTGTTTTCCATTCGAAGTTGGATTCCGCCCACTTCACCGGGAGTTCCCGGCTGGCATCGACACCGGAGCCGTTTGGGCCCCTGAACCGTTCCCATTTCGGAATTTCTGCTCCTTGCAACGAAGTGAATGCAATAAGGGCGATAAGAAGCGGAAAATGACGATTCATGATTACCAAAGAGTCGGGGGAGTCGCACCGGTTTTGGGGTGCTTTTGAAGAGGTCTGGCTTCGACCTCTTTCCTCCAGGCGTTCAATTCCGCAGCCAACTCTTTTACTTTGGCACTTTCCAGCTGACTGAGATTGTTGTGCTCAGCGGGGTCTTCTTTCAAGTCATAGAGTTCGAATTCCCCGTCTTCGAGATCCTGAATCAGTTTGAAATTATCTTTGCGTATGGCACTGGCCGGCACTCCGCCCTGATTCGAATAATGGGGGTAATGGAAAAATATGGGACCCCGGTTGAATTTGGCGAAAGGGTTTTTGAGCAGGGGAACAAGGCTTACGCCGTCGATGTGTTGTTCACCTTTCAATTCCAAACCTGCTATATCCAGGATCGTCGGGTAAAAATCGGTGCTCACCGCCGGTTCCACGCATCGTGTTCCCGGAGCCGTCACCCCGGGCCAGCGAATCGCCATCGGCTCCCGGATTCCTCCTTCATACATCCAGCCTTTGCCGCCACGCAGCGGCAGATTGGATGTCGGATGGCCCTCTGAGGTGGACGTGCCACCATTGTCCGACATGAAAATAACTACCGTATTGTCCTTTTCCCCGAGTTGTTCGAGGGTTGCCAGAACCTCGCCTACAGCGGTGTCGAGACTCTCCACCATCGCAGCGTAAACCGGGTGATCCTGCCGGATCCGTACTTTTCTCTTCTCTTTGGAGCCGGGCCAAATCTGGCGCTCCCGCCCTTCATCGAAACTGTCCTTTTGATTTACCCTGCCGAGTTTCTTCGCCTTGGCTTTGTATTTATCCACAAGATTTTTGGGAGCCTGCAGTGGTGTGTGCACGGAGTAGAAAGAAAGGTATAACAAAAAGGGATCCGGCTTGCCGGCATTCTTTTCGAGGAAGGAAACGGCCTCCGATGCGAGGCGGCTGGTCAGGAATTCACCTTCCGGGCCGGGGGAGAGATTCTCCACATTCTTGTAGGGAGAGAAATAGCTGCGAGGCAGGCCGTTTGATCCGCCGCCTTTGTTGATATCAAAACCCTGGTCGGTTGGTAGGGCTCCTTTTCCTCCGAGGTGCCATTTGCCGGCGAAGAATGTCCGGTACCCCTGTTCCTTCAGTGCTTCGGCTAAAGTGACCTCGTCAGTCGACATTTCGGTGTTGAAGTCAGCAGGCTGGAATTTGCCGTCTCTTCGACCGCTGAAGAAATTGGTGGTGCCGGTTCGCGCCGGGTATTTACCTGTCATAATACTGGCCCTTGTCGGGGAACAGACCTGACAGGCAGCGTAAAAATCGGTAAAGACCATCCCGCTCGCGGCAAGGACGTCCAGATTCGGGGTTTCGTAGAAAGTCCCGGGGTTGTTAAACCCGACATCCATATATCCAAGATCGTCAGCGAGGAAAAAGATGAAGTTCGGTTTCTCAGCCGCATGGACTGAAACAAGAACCGGGGAACAAAAGACAAACAGTTTAAGCAGAATGGTTTTCACGCGTTCAATCTGTCATTCTTCATTCCCGTTGACCAGGAAATCTGATAGCGTGATCATACGAAGTTTCTTCTATGCCGGTTCTCAGCCATTACGCTCAAAAAAAGAAGATCTCTTTTTTTCTCCAATCCATCCCCCGGGACTCGAAAATTCTGGAAGTGGGCTGCGGTTCCGGTTGGGCTGGCAATTTCCTGAAACAAAACGGCTGGCAACACTACCGGGGAATTGATCTGGTTCCGCCGGCAGAGATTGTCGGAGATATTCATGAGTGGCAGAAACTCGGGCTCGAAGCGGGTAGTTTCGATGTCATTATCGCTTTTGAAGTAGTCGAGCATATCGACATCTATTCGCCCTGCGAAGAACTGTTGAAAAAAGGCGGGCGGTTGCTGATAACTACACCGCTGCCGCATGCGGACTGGGTCATGAAAAGCCTCGAATCTGCCGGATTAAATCAGAAACGAACCTCGCCTCACAGCAACCTTCATTACCTGGAAACGGTGGGCGGGCTGGAATTGGTGAAATGTCGAAGAGTTGCCGGCCTGAGCCAGTGGGGGGTATTTGAAAAGAACGTGTAAGATTTCCCAAAATAACGTATTTTTGTGTATGCCGGTTTTGCAGCTTGAGTACAAAGGGGATCCCGTGAACTGCGGGATTAGTAAAGTGGATCGTTCGAAACTGTACGGATATGCCAAAACCGAGATTCTCGATGATGAAGGTCGTCTGTGTAAGATGGCCACCCTCGCCAGTGATGGGCGCACGCTGATTCCCGCCGGTGGAGTCGCGCTCGCCTATATTTCGCCAACCGGTGCGTGGAGAGATAAAAAGGAACTCGAAGCGGTCGATATGAACGGAAATACCATTACGGGAGTAACTTCCACGTTTAAAGAAGTGGTTCATTTGGAGGAGGAAAGCACCGTGGAAAACTTTCTCGATCACAATATCAGGATGGTCTACGAACTTTCGCCCGAAGAAGAGGCCTCTTTCCCGCAAGGCCTTGTTTCAGAACTGAAATCCGGGCGCATATTTACCTTTCCGTTCAGCTACCGGGGGGGACTCACTGCGGATACCGCGTTTGTGATTGAGGGCGCGGATGAAACCATCTGGATGCTGATCGGGAAGAAGACCGATATCAACTTCATCTCCTATGAACAGGCCAAAGGTGTTGCCGAACCTGATGAGGAAGAGGAGGACGAAGAGGATCTGGATTTCAATATGTTTTGAGACTGTACCCTGTTGGATGATTGATTGTACCCTGTTGAATCCGAGCTGTTTATGCTTTGATTTCGCCGGACATAATCGTTTGCCAGGCATTTCGATCCACGGCTTTTTGCGCAGAGATGATCGATATCACCAAATAGGCAACGAAGGTCAGCGGCAAGGTAATCAGCCCGACGATGAATAGAATCAGGAACAGGTTTAATAGAAACAGGGCCCAATAGGTCAGCATCAAAATCAGGCCGGTGACGACGTTTCCCGCGTAAATATTACCGATGCCGAAAGTCTGCATGAACAGACCGGGAATGATTTCGAGCAGAACAGCAGTGCGGGTTGATTTGAGCCGGTAGGGCTGCTGTTGGACACTGACCGGTTGATTCCGGGTCTGCTGCAGTTGCGTAAATGGCGTTTGCGGACCGGCGACGATTTCGGCCTTCTTTTCGGTTAAAACGGTAATAGGCAACCATTCATCGGAACCTTCCCGGCAAATTGTGGAATCCGGTGATACCATGCCGTATTTCACGGAATCGATTAATTCCTCCTTTTCGTAGGGACCCGTCACATGATCACTCGATGAAAGATAGTAGTTCACGCTGTCACTAATCCACAAATTTTCCTGTATGGATTCTCCAAAATACGAACATTTTTGTAAAAAGCGAAAAAACCTTTCAGCCAGGAAAGGGACTGAAAGGTTTTATGTAAAAGCTTGTTCTCAGTAAACTACTGAGATTTCGGGTTTATCGTCACACACCACCTGAGCAATTGGAAGAACTGCGGGAAGAACTGCGCCGGGCTGGATAGGATTTAATCGTATTGGACTTTTTGTAAGCCTGGCTGGACTGTCGCTGGTAGTTCCGGCCCGCCTGTTGGCAGGAAGAAAATGCCAGCGTGATGAAGGCAATCAGAGCCACAGTGCCGGTTAATTTGATAAAAAATGTTGTCTTCATGTTTCGGTTGTTGTTGTGAAAGAACGACCAAATCTGGTACTCTCCCGGTAAACTGGACGAGCGAAGACAGAAAATATTTTGAAAAAACGCAAATTCGTTAAACAGACGGACGGACGACTGTCGAGATTATTTTGAAAAACCCTGAATTCCCGGTTGCTAAGCGGTTTCTTTGAAGAACTATACGCGCTTAACAATTGTGTCATGACGGATCTCTCGAAGTATCGAAATATTGGAATTTTCGCGCACGTTGATGCGGGGAAAACAACCACAACTGAGCGAATTTTAAAGCTTACCGGAAAAATCCATAAATTAGGGGAAGTGCACGACGGTGCAGCAACTACCGATTTTATGGAGCAGGAGCAGGAACGGGGAATTACCATCCAGTCTGCGGCTACCACTTGCTTTTGGGACCGTGAAAATGGCAAAGGTGGCGAAAAAGGTAAGCACCACCGCTTCAATATTATTGATACTCCCGGTCACGTTGATTTCACAATTGAAGTGTATCGTTCTCTGAAAGTTCTCGATGGAGGTGTCGGTGTATTTTGTGGTTCCGGCGGGGTAGAACCTCAGTCCGAAACCAACTGGCGTTACGCCAACGACTCGAAAGTTGCGCGTATCATTTTCGTCAACAAACTGGACCGCCTTGGTGCTGATTTCTATCGCGTCGTGAAACAGATCAAAGAAGTTCTCGCCGCCAAGCCTATGGTGATGACGCTCCCGATCGGTATTGAAGACGACTTCAAAGGAGTCGTTGATCTGATGTCAATGAAGGCATGGGTATGGGATGATTCCGGTATACCTGAAAATTACGAGATCATCGATATTCCTGATGACATGAAGGAAAAGGCCGAGCAGTATCGCGCTGAAATGGTCGAGATGGCCGTCGAAGCTGATGATGATGCGATGGAAGCCTACCTGGAAGGAAACGAACCAGACGAGGCCACTTTGAAAAAGTGTATTCGCAAGGGAACAATCAATCTGGATTTCTTCCCCACATTCTGTGGTTCCGCTTTCAAAAACAAAGGTATTCAGCTGGTTCTTAACGGCGTAGTGGACTACCTGCCGTGCCCGACCGAAGTACCGCCTCAGCCTGAGGTGGACATGGAAGGTAACGAGACCGGGGAATTCGCGATCGTTGATCCCAACGAACCTCTGCGTGCGCTCGCATTCAAAATTATGGATGACCAGTATGGGGCTCTGACTTTTACCAGGATTTATTCCGGTAAGCTGGAGAAGGGAACCAATATCCTCAACACTTTTACCGGGAAGACTGAGCGTGTTGGCCGGATTGTCGAAATGCACGCTGATTCCAGAGAGGAAATCGATTCAGCCCAGGCGGGAGATATTGTTGCTCTGGTTGGATTGAAAAATGTGCAGACCGGTCACACTCTTTGTGATGAGAAAGATCCTGCGACTCTTGAACCAATGGTTTTCCCGGATCCGGTAATTTCAATCGCTGTTGCACCAAAAGACAAAGCGAACGCTGAAAAACTCAGCATCGCGATCGGAAAAATGGTCAAAGAGGATCCGTCTTTTTATGTGGAAACAGATCAGGACAGCGGAGAGACAATTCTCAAAGGGATGGGTGAATTGCACCTCGATGTGAAAGTCGACATTCTCAAGAGAACTCACAAAGTTGAAGTGGATGTGGGGGCACCTCAGGTTGCCTACCGCGAAACCATCACCCAACGTCTGGAAGATTCCTACACTCACAAGAAGCAGTCCGGTGGTTCCGGTCAGTTTGCGAAAATTGACTACATCATCGAACCCGCTGAAGCTGGTGCAGGTTTCACTTTTGAATCGAAAGTTGTCGGAGGAAACGTTCCCAAGGAATTTATTCCTGCCGTAGAGAAAGGATTTAAGCTTTCCAAAGAAGTTGGTGTTTTGGCCGGGTTCCCCTGTCTTGATTTCAGTGTTACTCTTGTAGACGGTGGTCACCACGCGGTTGACTCATCTGCGGTGGCATTCGAAACGGCGGCAAGAGCGGCATATCGCCCGTCCATGCCGAAGGCGGGCGCTCAACTGCTTGAGCCCAGTAGGAATCTGGATGTATTTACTCCGGAAGATCACGTTGGTGATGTGATTGGTGACCTCAACCGGCGTCGTGGAATGATTAAATCGCAGGATACGACTCCTACCGGAATCCGGGTCAAAGCGGAAGCTCCTCTGAGCTGTATGTTCGGTTACATTGGTGACCTTCGTACGATGACTTCGGGTCGTGGTCAATTCTCAATGGAGTTCGCTCACTACTCTCCATGCCCCAGAAATGTGGCGGAAGAAATCATTGCTAAAGCAGCGGAAGAAAAAGCTGCGAAGCAGAAGAAGTAAGAGTCGACTCTTCCTAATTTTGAAAGGCGACAGGGCGACCTGTCGCCTTTTTTGTGTTTGGGAACTGCGGGTTATTTGGCCTGTTGACTTCTCAGCCAGGTTTTCACAGACGCCTCGGTTTCCTTTGATGCGGCGGTGTTGTATTTCGCTTCCAGTTCTCCGATCTCCCAACCCTGCTTTTTCTTCACAATGGAGAGAGTCGAGCGCTCCGGGCTGAGGACGCGGTAGACATAGAGTTTGCCGGTGACCATTTTTTTCGCATAACTGGCGACGCAATTTCCCTGAATCTCGCCTTCGTCGACCAGTTCCCGTGGACATGTGAGCGGTTCAATTTGCCCGGGAATACCCGGCAGCGGAGGCGAATCAAAAGTCCCGGACATCGCAGCAAGCTCAGCATCATTCAATTGCCTGACCCGCCTTTTGTAGCGGCTTGTGGTCCGCTCGTGCACATCGTAAAGGCGCTGCAAATCATGGAAAAATGAAACCTTTCGATCCAGTTGAAGATCGTCCTGCATTTCGAGAGCGGATTTGATCATGTGTACGACTCGTCCCCGGTATTTTTCTCTGTGATCGTTAGCCACTGCTTCGAGCAGTTTGGAGCCAACCGCCGACGAGGCCACTGGATCGACCACGATTTCCATGACGCCCAGGTTGATTCTCGATACGTGGGCAAGGGCCGTTTTGTCTTTCTTCAGCTCGGTGTTGAGCATGTCGACAATCAGTCGCCAGTTATCAGTAGTGATCGAGGCGGGCTGGATTTTGCTCACCAGTTTAACGGCTGCACGGGTCGCCGGATATCCGAGCAGGGCAAGGATATCCCGTTGGCGCATGGAGCTGCATTTCAGCGAGCGGATCATCCCGGTATCGCCATTGAGCTTTTGGGCGAGGAAAAATGCGAGCGCCGGGTTGGATAACGCGAGATCGACGGAGTCCGGGTCATGATACATCATTTGCATCATCATCCACTGGCGAACCCGGAAAGGTTCCAGAGCTTTGGCGACATCCTTCGGCAGAGCGAATCGAAACCTGTCGAGCGCTTTACGGCGTTGTTCGTTGAGCGTTAACGGGGCTTTTTTGACCGGGGGAGTTTCCACAGTTTGCTGGAAAAAATCGAAAACCTGCTGGCCGGCATCCTTTTCTTTGGGCGTGAGACCCGACTTGCGCTTCTTCTTTCGGTAAGGCCGAACCAGCTGGAAATCAGGGATATAGGGTTCCCATTCCCGGGATCCCCGGGAGCGAAATTCAGCCTTTGGCGGATCCCAGGCGTAGATTTTTGCTTCAATGGAATTTTTGCGAAAATGAAGACAGCCATTTTCAAACAGATACGAATTCTCCGTATTGTTGGCGGTGGTGGTGGACATGTTTGTGCAGTGTGGAAGTGGCGCCCGGGTGGTGGTAAGCGCTCCTCTTATTCACTTGCAACGTTAGCGGGGAATCCGCAAACGAGTTGTTTTCGAAACGGGCATTTTCAATCCCGTTGAGTTGCAACATTGATAAAAATGATTCGCAAAATCTTTTTAATGGTTCGGGTTGGCCTGGGAAGTGGCGTGAAAAATTCCCGCCGCTTTGTGGAGGGTTTCCTCCCACTCTGCCTCCGGAGAAGAGTCTGCCACGATTCCCGCTCCTACGTGAAAGTGAATTTTGTCCGCTTCGCAAATCGCGGTGCGGATTACGATGTTAAAGAGACTTTCATCATTAAAGCCGATGCAGCCAAGCGTTCCGGTGTAGAGACCTCTGGGGACGTTTTCCAGTTCAGCGATGATTTCCATGGCTCTTTTCTTTGGCGCGCCGGTAATGCTGCCTCCAGGAAAACAGGCTGCCAGAGCATCGATGTGATCGACGTCGGAACGGAGTGTTCCCTGCACGGTTGAAACGAGATGAAACACTTGAGCGTACCGTTCCAGTTTCAGTAATTCAGTCGCTTCGACTGAACCGAATTCACAGATCTGTCCGAGGTCGTTCCTTTCCAGGTCGGTAATCATGATCAGTTCGGAAATTTCCTTTGGCGAGGTGATCAGGTCGTAGGCTGATTTTTCATCTTTCTCCCGGTCCCGGAAGCGGGGTCGGGTGCCTTTGATCGGCCGGGTCTCTATCGATTTTCCGCTGATTCGCAGAAATTGTTCCGGAGAGGTGGAAAGTGCCGTTTTGTGACCGAGTCGGAAATAGCCGGAAAAAGGAGCGGGGGAGGCTTCGCGCAATTTTTGGTAAAGAGCGAAGGTGTCGCTATCGTCTCCGGACCAGTCTGCTTCGAAACGGTGGGTCAGGTTGACCTGATATATATCCCCGCTCGCGATGTATTCGAT
>JARGOZ010000140.1 GCA_029213025.1 Verrucomicrobiales bacterium | reverse complement strand
AACCTACACCCAAAATCCTTTTGGTTCCGGCTCTGCCGGTCTAGGGTACAGTCCACGACCTAACAGGGTACAGTCCACGACCTAACAGGGTACAGTCGGGTACAGTCGCTGCGCAAATACCCATTTCACCGTTCATGAATACCTTGATCCATACTGCGGGATGTGATTTCATTGTCATCCGGCCATTTCGAACTATGAAAAAACTTATCGCTGTCATTTCCCTCTTTCTCGTCACAATTTCGATTACTCACGCAGAGAAACCGAACATTGTTTATATTATATGTGACGACCTCGGATATGGAGATATCCAGTGCCTCGCTCCGGCGACTTCGAAAATCCCCACTCCAAACACCGACAAACTCGCTGCCGGGGGAATGACTTTCACCGACGCGCACTCCGGCTCCAGTGTCTGCACCCCGACACGCTACGGCATCATGACAGGCCGCTATTCCTGGAGAACCCGCCTCCAGAAAGGAGTAGTCACAGGTTTCGCTCCCTGCCTGATTGCAGAAGACCGCCCCACAGTGGGAAACTTTCTGCAGGATCAGGGCTATCACACCGCTATCGTAGGGAAATGGCATCTCGATTTTCAGTATCTCGATCCGGAAACGAAAGAAGCCTTCAGTGGAAAGAAACACAAATCCCCACCCGTCGGAGCGGTGATTCCGGACGGCCCGCTGCACCGGGGCTTTGACTTCTATCACGGATTTCACCATGCCCGGAATATGGAAGCCGTGATCGAAGATGACAAAGTCATCGCTCACGATCCGGTCATTAACATGCTGCCCCGGCTGACCCGCAAATCAGTGGACTATATCAATTCCCGGGCCGGTAAAGAAGAACCGTTCTTTCTCTATGTCCCGCTCGGCTCACCCCACACCCCCATCGTACCTTCTCCCGAATGGCAAGGGAAAAGCGGACTCGGCGATTACGGTGATTTTGTGATGCAGACTGACAATGTCGTCGGGGAAATTTCCGCTGCTCTGGAGAAAAACGGTTTCACTGAAAACACTTTGGTTATTTTTACCAGTGACAACGGATGTTCCAAAGCAGCCGGCATTCCCGATCTGGCGAAAAAAGGACATAAGGTCAGCGCCCACCTCCGGGGATCAAAAGCCGACCTCTGGGATGGCGGGCACCGGATTCCATTTATCGCCCGTTGGCCGGGAAAAGTGGAAAGCGGATCCAGTAGCGATCAATTGATCTGTCTTACTGATTTGTTCGCCACAGTTGGCGATATTACCGGGAGCCCAGTCCCGGAAAAAAGCTGCGAAGACAGCGTCAGTTTTCTCCCGGCCCTGAAGGGAGATACCATCGAATCCACCCGCAAAGGTGTCATTCACCATTCCTACAGCGGCCATTTTGCCTACCGGCAGGACAACTGGAAACTCCTGCTCGCAAAAGCATCCGGAGGCTGGACCAGCCCGAAAGAAAACGAAGCAGCTGCCAATGCTCCGAAAGCCCAGCTCTATGATATGTCAGCGGATATTGGCGAGAAACAGAATCTCTACACGGCTAAACCGGAAATCGCAGAAAAGCTTCTTGCCCAACTTGAAGCCGATATTGCCAATGGTAGAAGCACAGCAGGACCCGATTCGGAAAATGACACCGATGATATCGTGCTGTGGAAAAGCGAAGGCAAAAAGAAACCCGTCCCAACTACACATAGCGGAAAACGCCCCAATATTCTCTTTATCATAGCGGACGACCAGTCACCTTTTGACTTCACTTTCTACAATCCGGATTCAGGACTCAATGCTCCCAATATAGAAAACCTCGCCGCCGAAGGGATGGTCTTTGATCAGGCCTACCACATGGGTTCCTATTCCGGAGCGGTGTGCAGACCGTCCCGCCACATGATTATGACCGGCCGTACGCTTTGGAATCTACGGGACAAACCCAAAGCCAAAAAGCGGAAAAAAGGGGAGCCCAAACCAGCGCAACAACCACTGCCTCCGGAAGTGCAGGAGCAGGTCGACAACTGTATGGCGGCCGTTTTCAACCGGGCTGGATACGACACAATGCGAACCTGCAAAAGAGGCAACAGTTTCGAACTCGCCAACCAGCAGTTTACGGTAGTGAAAGATGCCACCAAACGCGGCCCCGACGAAGAAACCGGCTCCGCCTGGCACGCTGAACAGGTTCTCGATTACCTCGGCGAACGCGAAACATCGAAAGATAAAGATCCCTTTCTGATTTACTACGGCTTTTCCCACCCTCACGATCCACGCCCTGGTCCACCGGAGCTGATGGAAAAGTACGGAGCCGTCTTCTTTACCGACAAAAACAGGGAAATTAATTTGACCCCCAAAGCCCCCGCCCTGCCAATCAACTACCTACCCGCCCATCCTTTCCACCACGGTCACCCCAATCTCCGCGATGAAGTCGCAGTTGCCGGTGTCTGGGAGAGGCGCGACGAAACCACGATTCGTAATCAGATCGGATGTCAGTATGCCTGTAGTGAAAATGTAGATATTCAAATCGGCAGGGTTTTGGAGAAACTCAAAGCGATGGGGGAACTCGAAAACACCTACATATTATATACCGCTGATCATGGTATGGCGATTGGCCGTCATGGTCTCCAGGGCAAACAAAATCTTTACGAACACACCTGGCGGGTTCCTTTTATCGTCAAGGGTCCCGGAATCAAACCCGGTTCCCGAACGAAAGGAAATATCTACCTGCTCGATGTCCTCGGAACGATGTGTGATCTCGCCGGAATCAAAAAACCGGAATCAGTGGAAAGCATCAGTTTCCGACCCGTTCTCGAAGGAAAGAAACAAACGATTCGTTCTGTCATGTATGGTGCCTATTGCGGCGGCACCAAACCCGGAATTCGCTCGGTTCGGCAGGGAGACTGGAAGCTGATCAAATACGATGTGCTGGATGGCGAAGTGCGCGAAACCCAGTTGTTCAATTTGAAAGAAAATCCGCACGAATTTCTTGATCGCGAAGGAATGCAGCGCGATCTCGCGGAAGACCCGGAATATGCCGGAGTCAGAAAAAAAATGGAGGGGCTGCTGCTAAAGAAAATGCAGCGCCACGGCGACCCTTACCCACTGTGGGATCAGCAATAGAAATTCCACTATGCCAATCAAACCACAATTTCAGGAGCTGGATTATCGAAAAACCGATCTCGGCGAATTGATACTCCGGAGAAGAACTATACTTTCTCTCGATAACCTGGAGGTATATGAAATCATCCTTGGTGACGCCTTTCTTATGTCTAGCCTTTTCACGGTGGTGGAAGAGGAACTCTCCCGAATCGGCCTGGCTGCTGCATCAGCGGCATCACCCTATGGCACTCTCGATGTAGTTGTCGGCGGACTGGGACTCGGCTATACCGCCGTCGCAGCACTGGAAAATCCCGCTGTTAAATCACTGCGTGTTGTCGATTACCTTGAACCGGTCATTGAATGGCACAGAGAAGGGCTCGTTCCACTGGGAAAAACGCTGACTGGCGATTCACGCTGTGAACTGGTTCACGGAGATTTCTTCGAACTGGCTCTAAAAGACAAGGGCATCGGTTTTGACTCTTCCGATCCGAATCGAAAATTCCACGCCATTCTCCTCGATATCGATCATTCGCCCGACAACCTGCTCCATGAGACAAACGCTGCCTTCTACCGAACCGAAGGTCTACAGAAACTGAAACAACAACTGCACCCCGAAGGTGTCTTCGGATTGTGGTCGGATGCACCACCGGAAGCAAATTTTATGGATTCTCTGGCAGAAACTTTTGCTACCTGTGAATCCCATGTCGTCGAGTTCTACAACCCGCTGCAGGATATCACATCCCGCAGCACCGTTTATATAGCAACTAAGGAAGGGTAAACTTACTTCTGAACCGTTTTCCCCTCCCGGTTCGGTGTCGGTAACACCGCTTCTTTACCGGAAATCAACTTTCCGTTGATTTTGACATCGTCCCACATTCCCAAATCGTCGAAAGATCCGAGACCGATCATTCCCCAATTGTAGTTGGTGTCCTCCGCCGTTTTTACCGGAGTTTCCATATCATCGAAATATACTTCAATTGTTCCGGAATCCACTTTTCGCACCAGCTTGACGTCGTGCCATTTGTCATCTTCCCAGGGAATCCCGCCCTTATTGAACTGGGAAATTTTGGTTCTCGGCGCTTCTTTTACTATAAAGATCTGACTGGAGTTCTGATCCGGTTTTTCACCGAGATGAACGTAGTAGAAATTCGAAGGATTCTGCCAACCGAAAAATATACACATATCACGATGGCCACGGGAGTTCTGTAGAGTTTTCACCTTCGCGGTCAGTTCAAAGTCGCCCAGAATCTTGTCTTTCAGAAGAACAATGCTGTGGGGGCTGCGGTAAGGCGGATTATACTTGCCGCTTTTGCCCAGCAAATGCAGAGCCGTTCCCTGGTCCGACTCACTGTCGGTCAGTTTCCACATCGACGGCTGTGTGGGAAACCATGCCGAAAAAGATTCTGCTTTTTCAAAATCGTCCTGATAGACGAGACTATCTTCCGCATGAAGAAAAACGGTGCAAAACACGAGAGAAAAGATGAGGCCAAAATTGCGCTGATTCATAGCGAAACTCTTCAATCGATTGGCCCTGTAGCAAATGAAGAATTTCCCCCTTGATGCGCCAATCATACTCTGATCGAAATTTCAGTGCTATTATCAAAGAAGCCCCGCAGCGAAGTCTCTTCGAACGGCTCGATTTGGTATCTCCGCTTTTGTTGGCAGCAAATTCAATTTTACACCTCTAGCTGGAGGAGGAGCGATCATCGGAAGGTTGGGCAAGAAGGCGCTCGACTTCCTCTTGCTTAAGCCCGGCCACCTTCACGATTTCATCCACTGTCATTCCGTTTTGATGCATGTTATGAACCATCATACCGATGCCCTTTTCCATGCCCTTTTCCATGCCCTTTTCCATGCCTTTCTCCATGCCTTTCTCCATACCTTCTTCGATCAAGGAATCGTATATGCTTTGGCCGGTTGCTGTCATAGGTTCGAGATTTTTGCGAATGTGTTCGATAAATTTTTCCCGTTTTGAGCGGTCTACCTGAGAAAATGCGTAAACAAGTAGCACCGTTATTTTATCCTCTTCACCGCGCTTTTGCAACTCCAGCAATTGGTCCTGGACCCGGTTCAGCCAACCGATGAAATCATCGTCCCACATAAGCTTCATCACCGAAATGCCAAGCTGCGCCAAGCCGGGCGGAAACTCGTCTTCCGGGCGCGCTTTGACCGATTCGAGGTGAAATTTGAAATCGGGAAAAAACGGGAGGATGTCATCCGGGACAGGCCCTCTTGCCAACTCCGCAAGCGATTGCGGGGCGGTCCATTCAGCCTCTCCCTGGTAGAGGACCAGAGGGAAGATCAGTGGCAGTCTTTTTCCGGTCCGTTTCTCATCGGGATCTTTTGAGCCCACCAGTTCCGCGAGCCAACGCTCCCAAATTTGCGCCATGTAACAGTAAAGCCGGAGCACCATCCAATGATCGATCGAGCTCTGATGTTCCCAGAGAAGGTAGAAAAACGCCACGACGTCATCACTGTCAGACGCGCGGCAACTCCACAATAGATCGCTCTGGGTCGGGCGGAGCTTTTTATCGATAAACGAAACCGGCTCCAGGGTAAGGTTTTCGGGTGCAATCAGCGGTTTGAGAGAATCCGGCGCTGACACCTTCAAAACCGGCGCTGCAGCCTCAGGATCGCGGAACCACGTTCGATTGAAATTATCGTTCGGATGATGGATTTTATCGTCCTCGTCCTTGTCGCTGGATAGAGTACTCACTCAGAGACATAAACCGTAAACTGCGGAAGGGAAAGCCAGCAGGAATTCATCCCGTGTTACTCTTTCACTTCCTGCATGCCGCGGATCTGACTGAGCAGGATTTTCTTTGGAGTAAACGGAATCGAACCCAGCATGATTTTGTTCGCGAAAGTAATACCGGTGATCACTTCCAGCTTACCCGCCATCATGGCATTATAACCGTCTTCAGCCACGGTCCGGGCCGATGCCATGTTGGCAAACAGATTTGTTTTTTCCATCCCGGAAACGCTGGCAAACTCGGTTTCCGTAGCCCCGGGAAGCAAAGCTGTCACCGTCACATCGGTATCGTGAAGCTCAGCCGCGAGGGCGTTGCTGAAAGAGGTGACAAATGCCTTGGTAGCAAAGTACACCGCCTGAAGAGGGCCGGGAAGCAAACTGGCCGTGGACGACACATTCAAAATCCGACCGCTGTTTCGCGCCACCATGTCCGGTAGAAAATATCGGCACAGTGCGGTGAGCGCCACCACGTTGAGTTGGATCATGGCGTGATCCACTTGCCAGTCTCTTTCATGAAATTTTCCCTGCCCGCCAAAGCCGGCGTTGTTGATTAGAAAATCGACCTCGATTCCCGCCGCTTTTACCGCATCATAGATTTCTTTTGGAGCACCGGCTTCAGCGAGGTCTTTTACCAGAACAGTTACGGAAATTCCGTGACGTGATTCCAGCTCGTCTTTCAACTCATTCAGCTTTTCTTCGCTTCGGGCCACGATAACCAGATCACCACCCTGCTCTGCATGAATTTGAGCCAGCTCTTTTCCAATTCCGCTGGAAGCGCCGGTTATAAGTGCCGTATTTTTCATCTTATCTATGTAACGTTTACCGATCCATTTTTAGACGAAGAATCGACAAAGTTCCTGACGGAAAACCAACCCGCACCTCCGGTTGCACTATTTTCGCCCCTTTCGAATCCGGTCGAGAAGATCGGAGTCGTTGGATGGATCGAAGCTGCCAAGCGTCTCGCGCTGCAGGGCACAAATTTCTGCGACGCCCTTTTTACCCAACCGAAGCATTTCCAGCATTTGCGCCTCGGTGAAAACCGCTTCCTCACCGCTTCCCTGAACCTCGATCAGTTCGAGGCTTTCCGTCATGGCATAGTTAAAATCGACCGCAGCATCTTTGTCCTCGGGATAATTCAGATCGAGAATGCAGGTATCCTCCCACACCCCGGCACTGATCGCGGCGGCAAGTTGTCTGACGGGCGATCTTTTTATCATGCCCGCTTCCTGGAACCTCATAAATGCCATTTCCACAGCCACACAGGCTCCGGTAATTGAAGCCGTCCGGGTTCCACCGTCAGCACGAAGAACATCACAATCGATCCACAGAGTCCGCTGACCAAATCCTTTCAAATCCACAACAGCCCGTAGAGACCGCCCGATCAAACGCTGAATTTCCGAGCTGCGTCCGTCGATTTTTCCCCGACTGATATCCCGGGGTTTTCTCTCAAGACACGAATAAGGAAGCATGTTGTACTCCGCCGTGAGCCAGCCTCCGGGAACATTTTGTTGAAACATCCAGCGCGGCACACCGTCCGAGATCATAGCAGCACAAATGACCTGAGTGTCTCCAAAACTGACCAATACACTGCCGTGGGCATGTGCCGCAATATCGGGTTGAAAACTCACGGGGCGAATTTCATCAATAGCTCTTCCGTCGGGGCGATCCATATCCTGTCAATGATGACTGCATTTGAATCGTTATGCAATTGAACAGATTTCTAAGTTGCGACCCGTCCTACAATCCCCGAACATAGCGCGCTGCAAATTTGACCGACCGGTTTCAGAACCACCCATGCGCCAAACTCTTGAAAAATTTGAACAGTTTACCATCGACGTAATTCTCGATAAACGATCAGGGGTCCGTGCCGGGATGTTCCGGGTATTTCTCTCTTCTCTGTCGAAACTGTACGGCTCACTGGTCGACTCACGCCTCTGGCTGTATCGCAACCGGATTCTGCGCGAGAGAAATCTGGGTTGCCTCGTCGTCAGCATTGGCAACTTGACTGTAGGCGGGACCGGAAAAACTCCGGTCGTGGAAAAATTCGCCCGCTCTCTTCAGGACGGCGGCCGAAGAGTTGCCATCCTGAGCCGGGGATACAAATCGGTGAAACAACCTTTTTTGAAACGTCTCATCGGAAGAATCAAAGGGGAGAACGAAATCGATCCTCCGCGTGTGGTTTCCGATGGCAAATCTCTGCTTCTGGATTCCCGAACCGCCGGGGATGAGCCCTACATGCTGGCAGCCAACCTGAAAGATGTGCCGGTGGTAGTGGACAAAGACAGGGTAAAATCCGGAAAACACGCCATTTCTGAACTGAACTGCGACACGCTGTTGCTCGATGACGGTCTGCAATATCTGCGCCTAAAACACCGGCTTGATATCGTTCTTGTCGACCGCTGGCAACCCTTTGGCACCGGCAAACTCCTGCCCCGCGGAACGCTGCGGGAACCCACCAAAAATCTAAAAAGGGCCTCCTACATTTTCATCACCAAATGCAACGGCGATCCCAACGATGAACTGGTAAAAAAGATCCGCACCCTGAACCGCACGGCGGAGATTATCGAATGCGAACACCGCCCGCAGTATCTGCAGCACATCGAAACCCGGGAGTCCCGGTCTCTTGAGGATTTGAAAGGAGCACGGGTCGGCACAGTAAGCGCCATCGCCGTGCCGGAAAGTTTTGAGCACGGAGTAAAAAAGCTCGGTGCGACCATCGAAGTGACCTGCCGGTTTATGGATCATCACCGGTTCACCGAGCAGGAAATTATCGAGTTTATCAATAATTGCGTCGAAAAGGAGGTCGATTGCATCATTACAACAGAAAAAGATGCGGTTCGCTTTCCCAGACTGGCACGGATGGATATACCGATCTACTTTCTCCGGGTCGAAATCGGAATATTGAGCAACGAAGAGAGTTTCGACCAGTGTATCAACCGAATTTGCCAGCCACCCAAAGCAATCGCGCCTCCCCGAACTTTCTTTTAAATGGATTTTGATTTCGACCAGTTTTTGGCTGCTGTAGCGTTCTTCGATGCAATTGGGGATTTCTTCGGGGGAATCTTCAGCGCGATTGGTGATTTTTTCGGTCGAATATTCGATGCGATCGGCGGGTTTTTCAGCGGCATTTTTGACTGGCTGCTGGAGTTCATCAGAGGCATGGGCAAGTGGGCGCTTTGGCTCTGTATCGCTCTTCTCATCATCGCCGGATTTGCCGGGACTATCATTCCGTTTCTGCCAGGGACCACACTGATTCTCGCCGGGGTGTGCCTGCACTATTTTGCTCTGGGACTTAATGAAAGCGGGATTTCCGTGACCACACTCGTAATTATCGCCATTTTATATGTCGCATCGGTGATCGTCGACAACCTCAGCGGAGCGATCGGCGCGAAGTGGTTCGGGTCGAGTAAATGGGGCATTATCGGAGCGATCCTCGGCGGCCTCGTCGGACTGAGCTTCTCCCTGCCCGGAATTATCATCGGCCCGATCATCGGAGTTTTCGTTTTCGAAATGATTTTTGGCAAAAAGAAGATCAAAGAGGCGGGAAATTCCACGGTGGGAACCGTTGTGGGCAGCGGGGCCGGTCTTATAGCCGGGGCTGCGATCGGACTGTTGATGATCCTCTGCTACGTCCTTGATATTTTTGTTTGGAAATAAAGCCGCTCGCAGTTGCAAAAAAACATCTTTCCCGCTACTCTCCGAAATGGTCCGGCACAACGTATTCTTCTGGCTCGATGAATCTCTCAACGAAGAAGATAGAACCTCTTTCGAAGGTGGGCTCAAAGCCCTCTTCGAAATTGATGTTGTGACCAACGGTAATTTCGGAAAGTCCGCTGATACTCCGGAAAGACCCGTTACCCAGAACTCTTACGATTACGCTTTGTTTCTCGAATTTGACGACGTCGAAAAACACAATGCTTATCAGGTTCATCCGGAACATTCTGTCTTTGTCGAAAATTTTTCAAAATGGTTCAAACAAGTGCGTGTGTACGACACTGAAATGGCCGGCTGACTCTAACGAAAACACCACCACACTTACGCTGCAAATTCCGATGGAAGTAACGATTACCAACAGTACAAAAGAAAAGCTCGACTACGCTTTTCACGGAGATCCAACCGACACTTCTTTGCTCGTTATCATCGGGCACGGAGTTACCGGCAATAAAGACCGCCCCTGGGCGGTGGGACTGGCAGATGCTATAGCTGACGCGGGATTCGCCGCACTCAGGTTTTCCTACTCTGGAAACGGCGATTCCGAAGGGGATTTCGCGAAGAGTACGATCACAAAAGAGATTAAAGATCTCAAAGCTATTGTGAATGCGGCCGAAGATGCCGGATACCACAAAATCTGCTACGCAGGACACAGTATGGGTGCAGCAGTCGGTGTGCTTGCCGCTTCGCGGGATGACCGGATCGAGATGCTGATTTCTCTCGCCGGGATGGTAGATACCGCGCGCTTTTGCAAAGCGGAATTCGGCGATGTCACACCGGGCAAAGGAAACATGTGGGACGAAGAAGGTTGCCCTCTTTCCCAGGAATTTGTCGATGACATGATGAAAATCAAAAATGTCAGCAACAAGACAGAAAAGATCGAAGCTTCATGGCTCATCGTCCACGGCGACAAAGATGATCTCGTTCCAGTCGAAGAAGGCCGGGAAATCTATGCAAAATGCTACGAACCCAAGCACTACGTGGAAATCGCCGGCGGCGACCACGTTTTCTCCGGAAAATCTCTCAAGCCAATGACCAAAGCCGTGGTGGAGTGGCTCGAGGAACAACAAATCTAGTTTCGTTGTTTTTGCCCGATTGCCATTAGGGTTTGGAAATGGGGAGGTTCCGATTCGCGGTCTACTATCGCGATTTCAATATCTCCAAATCCGCCCTCCCCCAGGAATTTGGAAACCTCCAGTTCGGAAAATCCGAGCCACACATCCGCATAAAGCTCACGGGCATCTTCAAACTGATGCTTTAGCAAATCGAGAATTACAATCCGCCCTCCGGGTTTTAATATCCGGTAGGCAGATGAAATTGCCTTCTCAGGGCGGGAGGCATGGTGAAGAGCCTGGCTGAAAAACGCCAAATCGACCGAATTATCTTCGATAGGAGGTTCTTCGATATCCCCGATTCGGTATTCGAGATTGTCGTAGCCATGTTCTTTGGCCAACCCGGCTCCATAGTCGACCATTTTTGGCGAACTGTCGATTGCGATGACCTTTTCCGCACGCTGTGCCAGCAATTGGGAAAAAGTCCCCTCACCCGCTCCGAGATCAGCAATCACCATTGGCGGCAGTAACTTCAACAATGTTTCGGAAAGTGCTTTCCATGATCTCCCCGGAACATAACTCCTCCCGAATTTCCCCGCCAACTCATCAAAGTAGGCCCTCGCCTTGTCTTTCCGTTTCGCGAGAACCAGCTTGAGAGCTTCTTCATCATCCGCAATCTCCTCCACCTCCGTTGCCGCCAGATCGAGAACATCCACCAGCCCGGCGGGAAAGTGAACCGGGTCACGATTGAAGGAATACATCACATTTTTTCCGGAACGGCGGTCAGCAACGAGTTTTTGCTTCTTCAACTGGGACAAGTGAGTCGAAATCCTCGACTGCCCCATTCCCAAAACCTCCTGAAGTTCAACCACTGACAACTCCTCAGCCTTCAAAAGCCGTAAAATCCTCAGCCGCGTAGGATCTGTAATAAGCCGAAGATTTTTAAGAATGGATGCCATGAGACGCCTATTCTATCAACCCATCTTGATTTGTAAATGCAATCGTGCCCGGCAACTGAGGCGTTGCGGAACTCTCAAAGATTTTCAGCCAACGTGAACCGAAAACCGGGCAGCGCTGCTGATTCAAAAATCTCGCCAGCATCCAGCGCATCTTTCACGTCATATTGCCAGTCCGCAGGCTTCTATGACATCCCCTCTTCGTTTTCGAATTTGACGAATCCACCTTTCAATTCTATGTATCAACCTATCTTGATTTGTAAATATATTCGTCATGGCAAACCAATACATATTCTCATCCGAGTCCGTCACTGAGGGACATCCCGATAAAGTTTCCGACACGATTTCCGATTCCGTGGTCGACGCCTGCTTACAGCAGGACACCGGTTCCCGTATCGCATGCGAAACTCTCGTGAAAGACAATCTCGTGGTTCTGGGAGGTGAAATCACAACATCCGCGAAATTTGATTATCGCGAAGTGGTCAAAGATGCCATCACCGAAATAGGATACACCAACCCGGATTGCAAATTTTGTGCCGACGACTTTTTCTTCATTAACGCTCTCGGTCAACAGTCACCGGATATCGCACAGGGCGTTGACGCCGGGGCAGCCGCCGACAAAACCACTGACGAGCAGGGTGCCGGCGATCAGGGAATCATGTTTGGATACGCCGTAAAAGAGACGGAATCTTTGATGCCGACTCCGATCGACCTCTCTCACAAACTGGGAAAAGCTCTCACCGGCCTCCGGAAAGACGGAACTCACACCTGGTTGCGTCCCGACTCAAAAACTCAGGTTTCGGTCGAATATATCGACGATAAGCCGAACCGGATCACGGCAGTCGTGGTATCAACCCAGCACTCGGCAGAAATCACGACCTCGGAAATTCGCGAGGCGCTCAAAAGAGATTTAATCGAAAAGCATATCTCCGGAGATCTTTTGACCGAGGACACCGAACTTTTGATCAACCCCACCGGTATTTTCATCATCGGTGGGCCCGAAGGTGATTGCGGACTTACCGGCCGGAAAATTATCGTCGATACCTACGGTGGAATGGGACGCCATGGCGGCGGTGCTTTCTCCGGGAAAGACCCCAGTAAAGTGGACCGTTCCGCAGCCTACATGTGCCGCTGGGTAGCGAAAAATGTAGTAGCGGCCGATCTGGCACAGCGCTGCGAACTGCAGCTCGCCTACGCCATCGGACACCCCCATCCAGTTAGCGTTAGAGTCGACACCTTCGGTACCGGCAATGTCGATGAAGCGAAGATCGAAGCAGCGGTTAAAGAAGTCTTCTCGTTCAAGCCCGCGGATATCATCAGCCAACTGAATCTACTTCGCCCGATCTACCGGGAAACAACAAACTACGGTCACTTCGGCCGCGAAGATAATACCGATGCCCTTACCTGGGAGAAAACCGACAAAGCGGCCGACCTGAAAAGTGCCTGCGGAGCGTAACAAACCCTTTACATAAAAAAAGCAATGACACAGTCAACTATATCAACCACGGAACACGACTACAAAGTCAAAGACATCAGCCTCGCTGAGTTCGGTAGAAAAGAAATTTCCATCGCTGAGCATGAAATGCCCGGCCTGATGGCAACCCGCGAAAAATACGCCGCCGAAAAACCTCTTAAGGATGTGCGGATCATGGGATCGCTGCACATGACGATTCAGACCGCTGTTCTGATCGAAACGCTTGTCGATCTCGGCGCAGATGTTCGCTGGTGCAGCTGTAACATTTTCTCCACACAGGATCACGCTGCCGCCGCTATCGCCGCTGCCGGTGTTCCTGTATTCGCCTGGAAAGGTGAAACTCTCGAAGAATACTGGGACTGCACCGAAGCCGCTATGACCTGGCCCGACGGCAGTGGCCCGGAAATGATTGTGGACGACGGCGGTGACGCGACTCTCCTTATACATAAAGGTTTCGACCTGGAGTCCGGTGATGATTCCTGGGTGAATTCTCCATCCGGCAGCGAAGAGGAAGGCGTCATCAAAGACCTTCTCAAACGCATCCATAGCCAAAGCCCGCAAAAATGGACCAACTACATGAAAGACTGGAGAGGTGTTTCAGAAGAAACCACTACCGGTGTTCACCGTCTCTACCAAATGTCCGAAGTCGGCACTCTCAAAGTTCCCGCTATCAATGTGAACGATTCCGTAACCAAGTCGAAATTCGATAACCTCTATGGCTGTCGCGAATCTCTGGTCGACGGAATCAAGCGCGCAACCGACGTGATGATCTCCGGTAAAGTTGCTGTAGTTTGCGGATATGGTGATGTAGGGAAAGGTTGTGCTCAGGCGCTGCGCGGCCAGGGCGCTCAGGTTGTCGTTACCGAAGTCGATCCGATCTGCGCCCTGCAGGCCGCGATGGAAGGCTACAGAATCCTGCCCGTCGAAGATACCCTCGGCTGGGCTGATATCTATGTCACCACTACAGGAAACAAAGACATCATTCGCCTTGAGCACCTCACTGCGATGAAAGATCAGGCGATCGTTTGTAACATCGGTCACTTCGACAACGAAATTCAGGTGGCACCTTTGAATAACCTCGAAGGCGTGAAAAAGGAAGAGATCAAACCACAGGTGGATCGCTATACTTTGCCGAACGGAAATCAGCTCTTCATGTTGGCCGAAGGGCGTCTCGTCAACCTTGGTTGCGCTACAGGCCACCCGAGTTTCGTGATGTCGAACAGCTTCACCAACCAGACCCTCGCACAGATGGATCTCTGGAAAAACAAAGACACCTACGCTCCCGGTGTTTATGTATTGCCGAAAAAGCTGGACGAAGAAGTCGCGAAACTTCACCTCGAAAAAATCGGTGCCAAACTAACCGTTCTTTCGAAAGAGCAGGCCGACTACATCGGCGTTCCGGTTGAAGGTCCTTACAAGCCGGAAACGTACCGTTACTAGGTTTTGTTATCCATTCAAAACGATATAAAAAAGGCGGAAGAGTTTCTTCCGCCTTTTTACTTTTATAGTAAGTCCGTTTCGCGAACTCTCTTGTTCGCGTATCGTTGAGCCATGGAAAACCGGTAACCTAAGTATGCGGACAGGAGTGTCCGCATCACATTACTCGCCAAATATTCGACTGTACCCTGTTAGGTCGTCGACTGTACCCTGTACAATCAATATTCCCTACTCGTTCCAGCCGTAGTTCCACAAAATGTGAGTTCCGCTTTTTCCCGGAACGATGACATCTTTCCAACCATTGTCATCGAGGTCGGCTATACGAATCTGTAGTCCAATTCCCGGCCCCTGCCCCGCCTCACCGGAAGCGATTGCCTTTTTAGTCCAGGTGAGATTTTCCTTATCGAGGTCGTAGTAGTGAACCGTATTGGGATCCTGCGCTCCCTTGTCATTCCCGGAGTGGGCATAGTATCTTTTCCCGGTAATCAATTCAGGTGCACCGTCATTATCGATATCATCCCATGCTAAAGCATGTACCTGGGAAAACTTCTTGTCGATCAGGTGCTGCTTCCAGGTGGTCGTTCCATCGGCTCCCGGAGCAAGCTGTTCCTGCCAATACAAACCGTAGTTGTGACCGTCGCCCCAAATTAAGTCGTTGTCGCCGTCGCTATCGACATCGAGAACCAGGATCGGACAACTGGCGTGCGGTAGAACGAAATCGGTATGATGCTTCCATGGCCCCGAAAAAGCACCGTCTTTCGGCTGCTCAAACCATCCCTGCATAAAAACGATGTCTTTCAGACCATCTCCATTGATATCCCCGAGCCCCTGACCATGACCATTGATTTCCCCGATGCGGTGAGCAGTGAGAATCGGCTTTCCGCTTTCATCCTTGGCGAAACGGTAGGCTTCCATAGGATTGGTCGGTTTCCACTGATTCTCCAGCCACTCCGGCGTTCCGTCCCCGTCGATATCTTCGAGAAAGGTCGCTTCGTTATTTTTCGTCCCGGTATCGATCAATTCATGAATCTGCCAACTATCGACGGAATCGTAATCTTTGCCCGGATTTTCAAACCAGTTCACAATCGGAAGAGTAAATGCTCCGGCCACGATATCCAGATCGCCGTCGCCATCGATGTCGTAGAGGTGTTCTGAATTGTTCTGCATATAATCTTTTCCGAAAGGCAGAATGGTCCTCACCTTGCGCTTTTTGAAATCGGGATTCTGATACCAGTATTCCCCCGATGAGATGTCCAGTTTGCCATCCCCGTCGATATCACCGACCGCAATGCCCTCGTTATTGTCCTTGTGGAGTTGCTGAACTTTCCACTGCAAGGCTTTCGGTGCTTTTTTCGCCTTTTTTTGCGCAAAAATGGTAACACCACTCAGAAAAGTGATAATCAGGATACTGGAAACAAAACTACGTCTCATATTGAAAAGATTGTAGCCCACAGAAGCGACGAAACTATTGGCACAAATCGGCTTTGTGAAATCCTGATCCGCCGCCTATTTTACCAGGATGATTCGGAAATCCTTTTTCGCTCTGTTAGTCCTTTCTTTTTATTCCGCTGTTCAGTCCGCTGAAAAGCCGAATATCGTTCTTTTCATCGCCGATGATGTTTCGTTCGACGATTTGGGCTGCTACGGGCATCCTCACATCAAAACGCCTTCGATTGACCGGCTTGCAAAAAACGGGATGCGTTTTGACAATGCATATCTCACCACATCGAGCTGCAGCCCGAGCCGATGCAGCATCATCACCGGACGATATCCCCACAATACGGGAGCCCCCGAACTTCATTCCCCGCTTCCGGATTCCCAGCTGCGCTTTCCCGAACTGCTTCGCGAAGCGGGCTACTACACCGTTTTGTCGGGAAAGAATCACATGTTCGGCAACAAAGACCGTTCTTTTGACAAAATCACCAAAGGTGGAGGCCCGGGAAAAGAGGAGGACTGGGTGAAACACGTCGAAAACAGTCCGAAAGATCGCCCGTTTTTCTTTTGGTTCGCCTCGACTGACGCTCATCGCGACTGGCAGATCAAAGAACCGGACACGGTCTATTCCACAGATCAAATCGTAGTCCCGCCCTATCTGGTCGACAGCGAAAAGACCAGAAAAGACCTCGCGGATTATTATCACGAAATCAGCCGGTGGGACCGCTACATAGGTCTCGTTACCGATGCGATTGAAGCGAGGGGCGAACTGGACAATACCATGATCATCGTGATCGCAGATAATGGTCGCCCTTTTCCCCGCTCCAAAAGCCGACTCTATGACAGTGGGATCAAAACGCCGCTCATCGTTCACTACCCTGCCACGATCACAAAACCTGCCGTATCAGACAGCCTCGTCAGTGTCATAGATATAGCTGCGACCGCTCTCGACATCGCCGGTATAGAAAAACCGGAACAAATTCAGGGTACAAGTTTTCTGCCAATTTTACAAGACCCCGCAGTAACCACCCGCGATATGGTATTTGCCGAGCACAACTGGCATGTCTTTAAAGCTCATGAACGGATGGTCCGCTTTGCCGATTTTCTCTATATCAAAAACAACTTTCCGGAACTCCAGAATCTATGCCTCGAGGCAATCGAATTTCCTGCGGGAGAAGACCTTGCCGCTCATCACGAAGCAGGCAAAACAACTCCGGCCCAGCAAAATATTTTCCGCAAACCATGTCCGGAGGATGAACTTTTCCAGGTGAGTGAAGATCCCGAACAACTCAATGATATTTCAGGCGAGCCCGCGTTTGCCGACACACTGAAACAGGCCCAAATGCTTCTCAACCAATGGACCGAACAAACCGGTGACAGCGTCCCGGACAACCCCACTCCGGATCGCGACATGTCGGCCGGTAAGAAAAATCGAAACCCGCACGCCGAGTTTCCCGGAGCATCCGAAGGAGCGGAAAAAATCAATCACCCCGGCCCCGTGCGGCTCCCCTGAATTATGCCGGATTACTACATTTGCCCGGGCTGCGGTGCCGAAATTCGCGTCGGATCAAAAGGCTGCCCGAAATGTAATAATCTCGATCCCTGGGAAATCGAAGATAACGATGTCTACGACGGTCTCAATCTTCCCGACGACGATTTTGACTACGATGAATTTGTAGAAAAAGAATTTGGTTCCGGGGAAGTCAAAAGAGGTAAATCTCTACTTTGGTGGATCGCAGCGGTAATCCTCCTGATTGCCCTTTTCTTTACCTGGGTAATCAGATGGTAAATTTAGAATTCTGCGACATGAATTCTTTCGGATTCTGGTAGAATACCTTGTCCAACATCTCTTCGGAATGACCGCGCTGTGCCATCATCCGGGCCGCCTTTGGTGTAGCGAGAGGTTCACTGACTCCCCAGTCACAGGCGCTGTTCATCCAGATTTTATCAGTGCCGAATTTCTCCAAAATATCGATTGCCCGGCGCGCGGTAAGTTTGCTCTCCGGATAAAGGGTCATCCCCGCCCAGAACCCGGCATCTTTCACCATACCCACGGTATGTTCCTCCACATGGTCGATGATCACCCGGTCGGTAGTGATGTTGGAAAAGTTCTTCAGCGCATCAATGATGAGACGGGTGCCTTTCAATTTATCCTCAAGATGCGGGGTGTGAACGAGAATCAACTGGTCATGCTGATCAGCCAGGTCGATATGGCGCTCAAGGACCTCCAGCTCATTCCGGCTGTTTTTGTTCAGGCCAATCTCGCCAATACCGAGCACATTGTCGCGCTTCAGAAATTCGGGAATCAGGTCGATCACCGCATTGGCGAGGCCGACATCCTCCGCTTCTTTCGGATTGATGCACATCCAGGTGAAATGTTTGATCCCGAATTTCGCCGCCCGCTGAGGCTCAAACCCGGTAAGAAGAGAAAAATAATCATGAAATCCCTGCTCGCTGCTGCGGTCATATCCTGCCCAGAAAGCCGGTTCGGAGATGACTTTGCACCCCGCTAATGCCATCGCTTCGTAATCCGCCGTCGTGCGGCTGACCATGTGAGCATGAGGTTCGATGTATTTCATAAATAAATTGAGGGTTCAGAGTTATATTACGAATTTGCCTCCCAGGCACCCGCCGCCCCTTTGGTATGAGCTTCTGCAATCGGTTCACTGGTAGGATCACTCAACGAAAGAAGAATTTTCTCCGCGCGATCCGGACCGGCGTTCGTGAGCAGTGGCAGCGCCTCAAGCAGAGCCGAAACCCGGTAATCGTCCATTTGCCCGGCCCGCTCCACCCGGTCGAGAAACGAGGCCAGATCGAGAAGCCGCGCCCTGGCATCCATAAAATCAAGATCCACTAAATTCACGATGGTGGGAGAATCGTCTTTCATGAGGCAACGTAAAACAGGCTGCCTGATTATAAAACGAAAATCCGCCCCTGAATTCGGACCCGCAAGAGGGGCCATAAACGGCATCAAATGAACTTGATTTTCGCCTGTCCCGACCGAAGTTCTCCGCCGCGCACTCTCACGCCGATGTGGTGGACTGGTAGACACAACGGACTTAAAATCCGTTGGCCTTCGGGCCGTGCGGGTTCAAGTCCCGCCGTCGGTATTTTCCTGATTGTACCCTGTTAGGTCCGGCACTGTACCCTGTTGAATCACCCGTTGTGAACTTAGTCGGAAATTTTTTCCTTCTCCAGAGCGCAACTTTCCCCTTCGCTTTCTGTCTCCAGGGTGATGTGCTCAAACTTCTCCCGGTCAATTAGTGCCCGCACTTCGGATTTTACCTGAGCCAAATCTGTCACCTCCGGCGCAATGACGATGTGGGCGCTAAATACATGGCTTTCCCCGTCGATCGACCAGCAGTGAACGTGGTGCACCGATTGAACTCCGGCAATCGCAATAGCCTGACGCTCAAATTCCTCGACATCAAAACCCGCCGGTGCAGTCTGTAGCAGGACCAGAAATACCTTTTTCAAATTCTTTACTACGTTCCAGAAAACAAATAGAGAAATACCGATCGACAGAAGCGGATCGACGATCGGTGCATTCCAGATCGCCATGATTCCTGCTCCCACGAGAACGGCAACCCACCCCAGAGTATCTTCGAGAAGATGCCAGCTGACCAGTTTTTCAGTGAGAGAAGATCCTTTTCTGACCCGCAGTACGGCCGCGCCATTAAACAAAATGCCCAGCACCGCCAGCAAAAGCATTCCCGGGATTCGAACTTCCTGCGGATCCTGCAGCCTCGCCACGGCATGCCACAGCACAAAG
>JARGOZ010000139.1:9924-19696 GCA_029213025.1 Verrucomicrobiales bacterium | reverse complement strand
TTTTGTTCGCCATAAAGGCGGAAAACATTTGTCCGCCATCGAGAGGGTAAATGGGTAGCAGATTCATCAATCCCCATCCGAAGTTTACCCAAAGAGCCTGGCCGATCAGATATTGAACCCACATTCCTCCGCCGACAGGGGATTGGGCCAGCAATACAACCAGGCCGCCGAGTACGAAGCTTGCCAGTGGACCGGCGAACGCGACAAAGATGTGTTGGTTACGGGTGAAATTGCCGGGGCCGGTGCAGTACCCGCCAAATCCGTGCAGCACGATCTCTGAATAGGGTGAGCCTACCTTTTTCCGGGCCAGAGCATGGCCCAGTTCATGCCAGAGGATCGATACCAAAACCACACCTACCAAGATGGCCAGCATGATGATTCCCGCCTGACCGGGGGTGGAGAGGGCATTGAGACCGAGAATCGCGCACATCAGCCAGAACATCCACTGGATGGTGACCGGGTAGCCGAAAAGTTTGAATCGAATCATGAGGTATTGTGCCACAGGAATCAGAAATTCCCATCAGACAGGCTAGCGACGCTTCTTCTTCGATTTTGTATGCCGTGATCCCTTTTCGCTGGAAAGTTTGGTTCGGCTCTGTCCGGGTTTGGGGGCACTCGGCGCGGAATCTTTTTTGGATTTCTTAGCTGCGGTCTTTTTCTTCGGCGAACCGGAGGCTTCCATTTGCTGGGCCTGAGCCGCTTCGAGCTGTGCCTGCAGTTTGGAGAAAAAGCCGGGCTTCTTTTTCTTCACTTTGTCCGACTTTTTTAATTCCGGCTCGGGAAGTTTATTCATCAGCCAGGTTTGGGCGACCGTGAAGATGTTCGACACGGTCCAGTAAAGCGCCAGTCCCGATGCGAAGTTGTAACAAAAGATCAGGAACATGAACGGCATCATCATGAAAATCATCCGCTGGGTGTTGTCTCCCGTCTTCGGAGTCATCGCCATCTGTACGAAGGAAGCCAATGCCATCAGGATGGGCAGGAGGTTGAGCCAGAAGCCGAGGCCGGGAATGAACCAGAAATGATCAGGCATCGTGAGGTCATCCGCCCAGAGGAATGATTCGTGCCGAAGCTCCACGGAGCCCCATAACATCCGGTAAAATCCGAGGAATACCGGCAACTGCAGGAACATGGGGAGACATCCTCCCATGGGATTGATACCGTACTCGCTGTAGAGTTTCATTGTCTCCTGGTTGACCTTTTGGGGGTCATCCGGATACTTCTCTTTGATCTCCTTCATTAGTGGAGACAGCTTCGACATCCGCTTCATGCTGCGGGTCGATTTTGCATAGACCGGCCACATCAGCAGGCGGACCATTATGGTTAGCAGGATAATGGCGATCCCGTAGTTGCCGACAAGGTTATGCAGCCAAATCATCGTGGCGGACAGTGCGGCGGCGAGCGGTTTGATTGCCCAGCCGAAAATCGGTCCGAAAATCGGAATCTGATCGTAGTTCATGACCAGGTTCCAGCCTTCTTTATGCTCCTTGAGGATTTGGGAATCTTTCGGCCCCATAAAGATGTCGTAGGAAACCGTCTGTTGATCGCCGGGATTTAACGCAATATTGGGCAGTCCCATCGCCAACTCGCAGCCGCGCATTCTTTTTGAACGGGAGAGCTCTTCGTCGCCGTTGATCGTGACCGGATACTTATCCGCCCACACCCGGCCGTCCTGCGGCTTCTCGGCCTGCAGCAGAATGGTGAAAAATTGATCGTTTACACCGGCAAACGAAAGATTGTCAGTTTTCCCGTCTTCTGCCGGGAGGACAACGTGCGGCTTTTCGCTCTTGCCGAAAATCCCAAATACTTTTTTTCGACCACCGAAGTAATCCACATTGTGGCGGTAAAAACGACTTTGGTCTTCGCGGTAAAACATACCGATTTGCATGGACCACTCATTGAAGTGGAGGGGGGCCGCACCGCCGGCATAGACATATTTCGTTTCAGTATTGTCCAACTCCAGCGGAGCTCCGGAGTCGTTTCTCAAGGTGATATCGAGATCCACTTCGTAGGGGCGATCCTGTGGAATGGAATATTTTTTCTCAATGTGTAATTTATCCGGTGTATCGGTCGCGAAAGTGATGCTGTTCTCCGTCTGGGCAACTACCGTCCAGAGTGATTCATCGAATTCGTTGGGTTTACCGGAAAAGGCACCGATCGGGTTGGGGCGCGTTTCGTTGATTGTGACAAATTCGCCTTTGGCATCGAGACGACGATAGTAGTCGAGAAGTTGAGCGGTTTTGATCCCGGCCCCTTTATTGGTAAATTTCAGTCGGAAGAATTTATTGCTCAGCTCAACTTCGCTTCCGGTAGTCTCCGGGGGAGCGGCTGCTTGTTCAGCGGTGGTGGTGTTTTCGGTTGGGTTGGCTTTTGCCGTTTCAGCCTCCGCTTTCTTCTTCGCATCCTCGGCCTTGCGGGCCTCCTCCAATGCAATTCTCTGCTTTTGAACCGCTTTTTGGTTCTGTTGCATAGAGAATCCTAGGATGCCAATACAGGCAATGATTCCCAACCAGGCTGTGATATCTAATTTTTTCAAAACAGAAACAATTCCAGTGTTTTTAGTTTTTATCGTGAGAGCAAGAGGAGGCTCGCTTGCGACGGCCTATATACGCAGCTCCCGGGTTTTTTTCCACATATTCTTCCCAACCTGGCACAGGATCTAATCCTTCACCTCCCCAGGGTTGGCATCGCATGATTCGCCAGACTCCCATTCCGGTCCCTTTCAGAGGGCCGTGAACGAGAACGGCTTCGATAAAATATTGAGAACAAGTCGGCTCAAAACGACATCCGCCAAACGGACCTGTCACAAAATGTAGCGGGGCGGAGATGAAAATCTGATAAAATCTCACCAGCAAAATCAGGATCTTTTCCGGGACCTTTCTCATCCTGCGTTTTGTTCCTGTTTTAGCATTCCGACTTTATGGAGCATCCACTTCCACTCTTTTTCGAGTTGCGAGGAGCTGGCTTCGGCGGCTTGCTTTCGGGCGATCAGAACCATCCAGTAGCCCGGAACGAGTCGATCCCCGTTGCGTTGAACGATTCCCCTGAGCCTTCTGCGAATTCGGTTTCGGATTACCGCGTTTCCCACTTTTTTCGTGGTGATTAATCCCAGCCGAACCGGCTCCTTCAATTCTTCATCGCGGAGATAGCCCATAACGAGAAATCTCCCGCTGATGGATTTCCCCTTTGACCGAACTTTGGCGAATTCGGCCCGGCACGTGATTCTTCTCGCCCTGGGAAATTTCATGACTGCGAACTCAATCGATTCACATCGCACAATCGACTGCTACAATCCACTTTGGTGATTGTAACCGTTCCAAAACGCAAAGAAACGGACGCGAAGGCCCGTTCCTGAAAATAGTCTGCGTTGCTCAAAGAGCCCGGAAATCTTTATTTACCGTGCTGAACGGTATGGCGCTTGTATTGAAGCTCAGCCCCTTTGGGGATGAGGCGCTTGCGACCCTTTTGACGGCGACGCTTGATCAGGTCACGACCCGCCTTCGTCTTCATGCGGGCACGAAAACCGTGCTGGCGTTTGCGGGAGCGTTTGGATGGTTGATAAGTCCGTTTCATCGTCTCGTCTAACTTGCGAAAATTTGTTGTCCTAAATCCTCAAGCCATCCGGGCTTGAGGGCGACGAATTTAACGGAATTGTCAGGGAAGTCAAAAGAGAAATTTTGAAAACCCGTAACTCTCATGAAAAATACGCTATCAGGAAGGTGACGATTGCCGGTCTTCGTCCAAATTTGGCTTATGTACCGGCTTTTTACCACTTTAGTATGCAGTGTTTTGTTTCTTCTCACGGCGGCGGCAGCGGAGAAGCCGAATGTGCTATTCATCTCCATTGATGACCTGAACGACTGGGTCGGTTGTCTCGGCGGTCATCCCCAGGTAAAAACGCCGAATATCGATGCTCTTGCAAAAAGGGGAGTCAATTTCACCAACGCCCACTGCCAGGCTCCGATTTGTAATCCTTCGCGGATCAGTATGCTGTTGGGGAAACTACCTTCCACGACCGGCCACTATTTTCTCGCTCCGGGTTTTCGGGATGTGGATGTGACCCGCAATTCAGACACCATATTTCAGGATTTTCGGTCTCACGGTTATTACCTCTCCACGATGGGTAAGATTTTCCATGGTGCGGCTGATAAAGCTTCTTTTGATCATATCGAAAGAGGCAGGGGCTGGCGCAGGCCCAAGAAAAAGCTGCATTACACCGTTCCGGGCAGCCATCCCGCATGGGACTGGGGCGAAGTGGATGTGGCTGATGAGGAGCAGAGGGACTACAAGACCGCCGAGTGGGCGGCGCAGCAAATCCCGGAGCTGGCCAAAAAAGACGAGCCGTTCTTTCTCGCCGTCGGCTTTTCTCTGCCTCATGTGCCGATCTATGCGTCGAAAAAGTGGTTCGATCTCTATCCGCTGTCGGATGTGAAGTTGCCGCCCGCTCCGGAAGATGATTTGGAAGATGTGCCGACGATTGCTGTGGATTTATCGCTAAATCTGACTGCCCCGCGCGATCTCTGGATGAGGGAAAGCGGAGAAAACATTCACGCAGTACGGGCTTATCTGGCCGCAAATTCATTTGTAGATCACCTGGTCGGTATGTTGACTGATTCGCTCGCTTCCAGTGAGGCTGCTGACAACACCGTGATTGTTCTGTGGAGTGATCACGGATTCCATATGGGCGAAAAAATGAAATGGGCCAAGCGCAGCCTTTGGGAGCGGACCACCCGGGTTCCCCTGATTTTTGCCGGGCCTGGTATTGGAAAAGACGGCGTCTGCAAAGAGCCGGTTGGTTTGATCGATGTGTGGCCAACCTTGAGTGAACTCTGCGATTTACCCCTGTATAATGGTTTGGATGGAAGTAGTCTTGTTGCGCAGCTGAACGATCCTGCAAAACCGCGGGAACGCCCTGCCATTACTACCTTTGGTAAAGACAATCATTCGATTCGCTCCCGGGATTTTCGCTACACCCGCTACCGCGAGGGCAGCGAAGAGCTTTACGATCACCGCACGGATCCCGACGAACTGAAAAACCTCGCAAATGACGCGAAATACAAAGAGGAAAAGGCAAGCCTGGCCGCCTGGATACCAAAGATCAACGTAGAAGCGGTGCCTGGCAGTCGGGGTTCCGATTCGCCGCTGTATGGTGAAGGTGAAGGCCTGCAAAAGGCGATGAAGCGGAAGCCGTGACGGAAGGGGCTTGAAATAGCGAGGCGATAATTTCAGAAAAATGTGTACCCGAACTCGACTTGAGGAATTTGCCAATCGCGTGAATAGCCGCGTCGCCCTGATGTTGGGCCTTTGTGTAGCAATGTTTTCCTGTTCGTCTGAAACGACTCCACCGTCAGTTGCGGGCCGGTGGGAGGGGGCATGGAAAACTGAAGACGGTAGTTTCTCCGAGAAGTTTTCGTTTCAGTTGCAGGTAGACGGTCAAGTCATTCACGGACAGGGTCTGGATGAAAAAGGTGTTTCGGCAAAGGTGAGCGGTAAGATCAATGATTCGTCGTTAACGCTAAAAATATCTCCCGAAAACGGAGAAAAACCGATCCAGTTTACCGGACGGTTGGAAAAAGATACTCTTCAGGGGACATGGAAGGTCGATGCCGGAACGGGATCGTGGTCTGCGGTGAGAAAGTAACCGGATCGTACCCTGTTAAGTCACAGACTGTACCCTGTTAAGTCCATGATCGTACCCTGTTGGATCACGGTTTTATAATCGATTTGATGGTAGACAATCCGGGATTGATCGGTTTCAGTTTATCGGACTCGAAACATGACAAAACTACGCCTTTTTTCTCTTTTTCTCGTCGCGACATGCGCGCTGTGCCTCGATTCGTGTAACAAAGGACCCTCGCTTGTGAAGGGTGATAAGTTGAAGGACTATTTGCCGAAAAGTGCCGGTAACCTGAAGGTCATTGTCACTACCGAGCAAAAGGGCTTCGCCCAGGCGTCGCTGACTTCCGGCGAGGAGGAAATCGCGACTCTCGCAATCACAGATCTGGTCAGGGATCAGCAGGCGGCCAAGAAGTTCGAGGGGGCCGAAAAACAGGTTTCAGGGTATCCGGCTATCGCAAGAGGCGATGCGGGAACGGCGGTTCTCGCGGGAAGATTTCAGGTCCAGGCTCGATCAAAAATAGCCGAGTTTTCTGAGGCCGAACGCATCAAATGGCTGACGAATTGTAATTTGTCGGGTCTCGCGGCCTTGAAGTAACTGTCTGCCTAACTCTACCACGGTAAAAATAATATGGGCTTTTTCGGATTGTTTGAAGAACAGGGGATCGATCACTTTGTTGACCGGCTCCCGGAGAAAAATATCACGGTCAGAGCGCTGAAAGCCCTCGATTTTGTAGCGCCCGGCGAGTGGACCAATATCACAGATTTCGACGAGATGGTCCGGGTCGTGACAGGCGACACGGATGCCGCCTTCCTTGCCGATGTCCGCAAAAAGGCGGTGGAGATTTACGATGACAAAGACCGGGGTTTTCAAAAGGCGTTCAAGATCTATGAGCGCGTCGACAGCTCTGACAAACTTTTCGGCACCGCCGCACTGGCTGACAAGTTGGCGGGAAAGGTGTCGATGCTGAAGTTTCTCGAAAAAATCACTCCGAACGCGGATACCACCCAGTCAATCGATCTGGCGGTAAAAGTCGTTTCCGAGCTGCTGGCTTTTATCAAATTGAACGGCATTCCCGGAGATGGGATCGGTGATTTTGCCGCGGCTTTGGGGCAGTACGATCACGAAGCGAAAATTCGGATCGCTGCACTCGTCGCATTTGACGGAATTGTTCCACTGGGCCCCGATTTTATCGACAAGTGCGCGGATCAAATCGGCAAACTTGATGACGACGGCCTTGAAAGTAACAAGACATTTCGGCGGATCAAAAAATTCATTCCAGGCGGAGTAGGGTCTTCGGAATTTGTGAAAAAGGCATTCGGTGCGGCGTCGGGCAAGCTGGCGGAAATGGCTTCCGGGTCGGGAATGTCACGCGAGGTCGTTGTCGGCAAACTGCAGCAGTTTATCGAAGTTTCAGATGATAAACTCGACTACCTCGGTGCCTTTCTCGATATGACCACGAATTACTTCGAGCACACCGGTCTGCAAACCGTGGCGACTAAAGTGATAGAGCGTGCCGCCAACGAAGCTTGATCCGCGAAGCGGGGCGGGGTGAATTGAGCAAAATTCATTTTCGTATACCGCATTCGTGTGATAACAAGCTGACTATGGCTTCATACTTGAAAGAGAAAATTGGTTTCGCCGGAAAACCCGATGAACCCGGAGAATTAGAGTCGAATCGCTTTGCTGATTATCTCAATTTGAAGTTTGCCGCCCGGGGTTTTCCGATTGTGGGAAAAGAGGCGGATTTCCCCTTTCTCGAAATGGGGCGTTCGCTGATTCTGAATTTCCAGGAAAGGCTCCGGCTTCTCAAAAGCCATCGTTGTCCGGCTGATGAGCACATCACCAAATGGCTCAACGGCTACCTTGAAGGTACCGGTGTTTTTGGTCCCAATGAAGCAAAATTGCCGGACGCTCTCTACCTGGAAAAGCACGGTTTATCCCGCTTGCTTTCGCTGCCCGCCCGTTCGGATAAATTCGAATCCGACATCGTCTCCAGTTACCGGACATGGCAGGGTGTCTGTCATAACCCGGCAAAAGACCGACGTACCACAAAAGGGGTTTTCCATGTCGCAGAAGGCGGTCTGCCGATTGCGGCTGATAAACTGGCGGTTCCGAAAGTGACTTTTGCCCACATGCTGAAGGCGGCGCTCAATCCGCCGCAGGATCTCATGGTGCTGCCTTATACGTCGGAGGAACCGGAGCCAATCCATACCTTTGCTTCCATTCTGCTTCGCCCCGTAGTCAGTCCGGACGTTCCCGGAGTGAGTCCGGCGAAGACAATGGAAACGCGCTTCTTCGCTCCCGGAAATCTGGTCAGTAATCTGGATTTTGTGGAATCCATTTTCGGAAACGCCGGTGATCCTTTTCTTCCGGAGAATGATGCCCGACTCGATGTGGAGCATTGGACCGGGCATACCGGCTGTGTGATTCTCGCGCCTCATTTGATCACCCTGAAGAAAAAGGATCTTCAGCTTCCCCATGTTAGCGAAGCGACGGAAAAACAAAAAGCGCAGGGTATGTGCTGGGAGAATGAGGATGAACTCTACAACAATGGCGGAGCCTTTAAACTGACCGCCCGGGATCTGGACGGGGTGGTGGTTACCCTTATAGCCGACAACTACTTCGGCTATTGCAAAAAAGAGGTAAAAACCCAACTCTCCTACGCTACCAACCTGTACGGAAATGTGGAGGAGGAACATGCCGGTGGAGCGCTGGTTTTTCCGAGCTTTGATCTCGGTGAGGACTTTAATCTCAGCAATTTCCACAAGCAGGTTGATCACACTTTTGATGAAGTAATCAAACTCCACGGTGATTCGATCATTCGCCAACCGGAAGGCCACGGCATCGACCGGAATTATGATGACATTGTCTATGTCCCGGAGAGTGTGTACATCGATTTACACGGCCAATCAGTAAGTTGGGAAAACGCCGCCGGAAAGCAGCAGATTCAGCTTCAGCCGGATACCACTTACGTGATGCCTTCTGGTTATAAAGTGGAAATGCGTAAACCGAGCGAAGGCCAGCGCTGGCGATTGATTGGAACCAATGCAGAGGGGACCTTCTGTCATAAACCCTGCACTGTCTCGGGAGGTGGAAAATCGGAGATCTCAAAATCGCTGACCGATGCGATGCAGGAGGGCCCGGTAATTATGCCCGATTTTGATCGCGATATGTTTCTCGTCGATGAACTTTTGAAGCGGGACTACGGAGATCGATACAAAGAATACAAACCCACCGGGAAAAAGAGCCGGGCGATTCTGGATCCCAACCGGTCACTGGGTTCGGTGATTCGCCTTTTCTCTCAGAGCGACACGTTTTCTGATGAGTATAACGAATTCATTTCCACAATACCCCGAACGGTGCGCGATTTTATCTTTACTCTGAAGCGATTCTGGAAATCTGACTGGGGCACAGACTGGCGCAGTCGCTTCCATGTCGACAGTGTCAATGGTCAGCCCGGATACCTTCTCAAATACCGCCGTGCCACCGTGATGACCCGGTATTTGCGGGTCGGTTATGCAGCGGACGGATCGTGGCGAATGTTTGGATTGCGCAAAGATTTTGCGGCTTCAACCAAGCTCCAGCGCGAGGACGACATCACCGCATCGGTAACTATACCGGCCAGCGGACTGGATGAATCACTGTTGCACCCCGATGTCCGTTTCCCGGCTTATAAATTCACCCAGAATTGTGAGTTCCGACTGTTTCAGCGCCCGGATGAGGCGATCCACCGGGGTTATGATAAACAAACCGAGCTGGATTTTTCCCACGGCGGGAATTTCTTTTCCAACTACGAACCAAAAACCCGAGCCGAAGCACAGGAAATTGTCAGCGACGCGATCCGTTTCAATCATTTTACCGAACCACTGAGGAAGACTCTGCAGGATTTTGCTGAGGCGAAAAGCGGTCCCGGCTACTGCATCACTTCGGCTCATCCGCGGATTGTGGATGGCAAGCCGTCGGAAAACCCGCGGTATCTCCAGAACCGTCCCGATTTGGAAAATCCGAGAAGCGAATACCTTGCCGAAGTAGGGGCAAGACTTTTTCGTCGATTGAGGCCGGATCAGCCGGTTCTTAATCCGGTGCATGCGGTGCTCCCCGGCAGGAGGAATAACCCGCCGAATCGCGAGGCGGGAATTCGTCCTCTCGCTG
>JARGOZ010000139.1:0-9914 GCA_029213025.1 Verrucomicrobiales bacterium | reverse complement strand
ACGGTCCGATACACTACCAGGAATTGCCGGAGTTGTTCATGGATTTTATCGCCAGCCTCACCGGCAAAAGCCCGTCTACGACAGGTGCCGGTTCCGAAGGGGCTCTGACGAAAGGGCCGTTTAATGCTCTGCTTCCTATTATCGATCTGAATGCAGCACTACTCAGCTATATCGTTAGCGGCTACGAAGGTTTCTCTACTGCGGCGGGATACATTGGCCCGAACTACCGTGTCGATCATGATGTCAGTCTGGTAGTGCCGGAGGTGTGGAGCCGTATGTTTCTCGACGAGCGCAAACCGCAAAGTCTGATCGAAAAAGGATATCTGGAAAAACTGGAGGATTTTGAACACGAGGGCGAGACGATTCTCGGAAGTCGATTGGGTTACCGGATTACTGAAAGTTTCGTTATCCGGTTTTTCGGCCGGGTATTCAATGAGCCCGGCAGTGTATTTACCGCCGATATGTTGCGACCGGAGCAACAGGGCCTGGAAGACTATGTAGACGGGATCAAAAATATTACCGAGACCCAGCAAAAGGTAGCCGGTGCCTATTTTGAGGATGGCAGCATCGATTTGGCGATACCGCCTCTCAAAGCGTTACTACATATTATGGCGCACGGGAACTGGGAAGGAAAACTGGTTACGGACCCGGAGGTTCGGGAGTTGTTCGATAGAGAAAAGGTGTTGGGCAGTGACTGGTACCTGGAGCGCCTCACCGCGAAGGTCGATTTGCGAATGAAAGCGCTAAGAGATCATATCGAATCACTGGAGAACTTTCTCGCAAAAGAGCACTACGAAGGGGAGGCGACCCGGCTGGGCCTGCAGAAACGACTCGAAATCACCAAAAAAGCCTATCAGCAAATAGCCGAAGATCCGAAACGCTACGCCGACAGCCTGGTCGGCTCGATCGGATTGCAAGCCGACTGCGGGGGAACGGCTGAATAGTTTACAAGGCTCTCGCGAAAGCTCCCCCGTCTACCAGTAGCGCCGTTCCGGTGACGTAGCTTCCGGCTTCGCTGGCGAGAAAAATGGCGGGTCCGGCCAGTTCCCTCGGCACGGCCCATCGGTTCAGGGCGGTAAAATCGGAGAATTCCTGTTTCTGCTTTTCGTTGAGAAGTCCCATCGGCATATCAGTGAGAAACGGCCCGGGGCACAGGCAGTTCACAGTGATGCCATGCGGGCCCAGATCGAGGGCGCTGGCCTTTGCCAGACCGATCACGGCTGATTTAGTCGCAGAATAGGCATTGCGTGCCGGCTTGGAACCAACTCCCAAAACTGAGGAGATATGAATGACACGTCCCCACTTTCGCTCTTTCATCTGAGGCACGAGAGCTCGCGTCAGTCTCATAATTCCGGTGAGATTGACCTCGATCTGTGTGTCCCAGATTTCGTCTTCAATTTCGTCAATAGGTTGCGGAACATTGATGCCGGCATTGTTGATCAGAATGTCGACTTTACCTAACTCCATGACTGTCTCTTTCGCCAGGGAATCAACCGCCTCGCGGTCGGCCATGTCACAAATACGGTAAGCGACTTTACTATCGAGACCGTCCTGGATTTGCGCTACCGCTGCTTTGAGTTCTTCCTCTTTCCGGCTGCAAATCATTACATCGGCTCCGCACTCGGCAAAGCCGCGGGCCATTGCCAAACCGAGTCCGCGACTTCCTCCTGTGATGAGGGCTGATTTTCCTGATAGATCAAATAAATTACAGTTCATAAAATTAACTTACAATTGCCTGTCCGCTTGCTTCGATTTCGCCGAGGATTTCGATGAATGCATCTTCGAGTTTTCGTTCCTCTTTATGAAACTCGATTACCGGAATTCCTTCGTTGACCATGCGTTTTAATACAAGCGAGATCACTTCCGGATCGACAGAATCAATTTCGATTCGCGCTCCGGTTTTGGTGATTTCTTTAAAAGTGACATGCGGGGCCATTGTCGCCCAGTCAACGAGCTTTGCTGGATCATCAGCCACCTCGACAGTGACCTGTGTGATTGAGGTCGAGCCCTTCTTCAAACTGTCGGCGCTGCCGTGATGAATAATCTGACCGTGGTTAATAAACAAAAGACTGTCGCACATTTCACCCAGCTCAGACAAAATGTGGGAACTGATGAATACGGTTTTGCCTTCCTCGGCCAGAATCCGGATCAGGTGTTTTAACTCAACGCGTGCCTTGGGATCAAGCCCGGCAGCAGGTTCATCGAGGATGAGAACTTCAGGATCGTGGATCAGAGCCCGGCCGAGGCAGAGTCGCTGCCCCATTCCTTTACTCAGTTTATTAATCAGCCGGTCGCTCAGTTTATCGAGGTCAGTGAAAGCCATGACCTCCTCGACCCGCTGCCGACGGTCATTCGATTTGTACCCCAGGGCCCTGGCGAAAAAATCCAGGTATTCGAGCACCGTCATATTTTTGTAGGTGCCGTAATCGTCCGGCATCCAGCCGATCCTGCGCCGCACTTCGCCGGGGTATTGCACTACATCGGTGCCGCAAACTTCGACGGTGCCGCCGGTAGGGTAATCGAGCGTAGCGATGATACGCATCGTCGTCGTTTTGCCGGCTCCGTTTGCTCCGACAAAACCGATCACCTGACCCGGCGCGATAGCAAACGAGATACCTTTGACCGCATGCACACCGAAGAAAGAACGGTAGAGATTCTTTACTTCGATGGCGGGCGTGACGCCTTCCGGAACCGTGATGGTTTCCACCTCGCGTTTTGCTGGCAACTCAGGAGGACGTGGTTTGCTCGAATCCCCGTTCGGGGATGTTGCGGGATCAATCATCGTTCTTCAGGGTTCGATTGTTATACCGGAAACAATGGCGACATCGTTTTGCCAGCGAATAGCGGAGTGGGTTTGAACCAGTAATGGTTCAGGGTTGGCGGCGATTCCGAAATAACGGCCCCTTCCGGATTTCAGATCCCGTATCGCTTTTCGGTCCGCACTCGAAAGAGTATAGGTCACATCCTTGAGCCAGTCCTGCAGTTCATTCAGGCTGGATTTCTGTAGTTGGATTTCCGCGCCTGGTTCTATGGTTGTTCCGGGTTCTGCTTTCCATACTACACCCATTGAATCGACATAGTGAAAGTCTTTGATGGCAAATTCGAGGCTGGAAAAAAGTTGTGGCGGGTTGTTGCTGGTCGAAGGGTTTCTTCTTTCAATCCGCGAACGGGTCGGCCTGACGGTTCGGATATGGTAGCCCTGTTCTGACCGGCTGCGAAAAAGATCGCCACCGAAATCCGGACCATAGAATTGGTAATTGGTATTGCGACTCTGTCCGTTGTTGACCGGGTTCCAACGTGAAGGCGGAAGGGTAACCGGAGTTACGCCGGGGACTTCTTTATTTTCAAATCCCGACTTAATCATCACTCCGGTTCTACTAATTTGCTGCTGGAGAACCTGCAGTTGGCGCTGGTCGGTATGAGACTGGATGTCGACAAAGGCAACGCGGCGTCCGCTTCCGCCCATACCATCCTGGACGAGAATGATAAGAATAATCACCAGCGAAGCGATCAGCGAAATAATGGGTGTAGTGATAAACAACCGGTGCCGCTGTCCGGCTTTCGCAAAATGAAACAAATTTACCGGACCAACCAGAACCGCGAAAATGATTAGCAGGATGAATACGAGGAATGGATTGAAATTTCGTGTTCCGAATTCATTAATCATTCCCCAGGTTTTTCCATAGTCTTTGTTGAATGAGTCATCAAACTGGCGGGTTCCGGAATAACGATTGAGTAGATTATCAGTCAGGTCTTTGCCGTTCCAGTGCAGGAGTTCTACGGTCCCCAGCGAATAGGTTCCCTTTTTCCGGCCGGGGGAGTCCGGCGTTTCAAATCCCAAAGATTCGAGAGTGGTTTGCTTGTCATCGCTGAAAACATCCAGTCGTCCGCCGAAGCGAACCCAGGTCAACACTGAACGTTTTTGCTGTTTGGGTAGTCCCCGCCAGGTGGTATCGTCCAGCATGAGAATGTCTACACAGGTCATGCCTTTCCAATTCACAGGCAGTTCCTGGAAAGTACTCGCAAAGTAATCCTGGCCGCGCCGCTCTTCTTTCCTTTTATTAGCCAGTCGGGTAAGGTTTCGGCTTGCGAGGTTTTTGCTCATCACGACAGACGGCCAGTTGGGATCTATCGAGCCGTTTAAGGAACGGCTGATGCTGTTTAGTCCGGGAGCTGAAACGTTGACTCTGACACTGCGATACGTGGAATATCGATGGCCTTTTGTCGGCGGGGCCGGGACGAGCAGTTCCTCGATTGATTCCGATCCCGGTTCGACTTTGATTTGGTAGTTCGAGCGGTAGCGGTAGGTAGACGAATTGGTTTCGAAACGCAGGGTCCACGTGATCGGCAGACTTCTGCCGTTGCGAATGGTGACTTTGTAAGGATGAAAACCGGATTTTACATGTTCATCAAACATGTGATCCACTTTGATCGAGGTTCCGGCATCGTAATTCAGGGTCACGACATTTTTTTCGGCCAGGCAAAGCAAAGGGCAGAGACAAATCAATGTATAGAGAAAGGTATAGAAAAAAGATTTCATCCGGTTCGGGCTGGTTCAGTCCTTTTTGATGGTATTGGGCAGGTCGAGATCCTGGTGGGGGACTTCTTCGAGTAGCTCGGCCACAACCCCTGCGTTGGTTTTGCCGTCGATCCGGGCATTGTATTCCAGAATAATCCGATGCTGAAGAACCGGGGTGGCGATAGCTTCCACATCCTCGAAACTGGCATTAATACGCGAATTCATCAAAGCCCTCGCTTTTGCTGCCGAGGCCATACTCAGTGCCGCCCGGGGACTGGCACCGAATTTGATGTGCTCCGCCGTTTTGGACTGCCCTTTGTGCGAGGCATCGACCAGTCGCGCAATGTAGTTGGCTACGACTTCCGGAAGATAAATTTGGCGGACCGCATTCGTGATTGCCGCAAGAGCGCTTTTGTCGAGAATCACATCCGCAGTGGGTTCCACGCCAAGTTCGCGGTTATTGACGATCTTTTCCAGTGTCTGTGCCGAGTTTCTGGTGACCTCGAGTTTAAAGAGGAAGCGGTCGAGCTGAGCTTCCGGTAACGGATAGGTACCTTCCAGTTCAATCGGGTTTTGGGTGGCGAGAACAAAAAACGGATCGGGCAGGTCGTGGGTCTCTCCGAGAACGGTGACTCGTCTTTCCTGCATCGCCTCAAGCAAAGCGGACTGCGTCTTCGGCGAAGCCCGGTTGATTTCGTCCGCCAAAACAAGGTTCGCGAAAAGCGGACCTTCCTGAAAGACAAATTTTCGTCCCTCCACAGTTTCCTGGAGAACCGGGTTCCCTGTGATATCACCGGGAAGTAAATCCGGAGTGAACTGGATCCGCTTGTTCTCCAGTTGCAACGTTTTGGCGAGACCTTTGACCAGTTCGGTTTTCCCCAGGCCGGGAAGACCTTCGAGCAAAATGTGTCCCCGGGCCAGTAATCCGGTGACAACCAAATCGATCAATTTTTCCTGACCGAAAATCACTTCATTCAGTGCTGAAGTGAGCTTTTTAACCGCCGCAGCGTGGTTCGCAATATCCTTGTCTTCCAGAGGCATGGGGTTAAGTGAACATGGTCTCTCTCCAGGATGCAAAACAAAAGGCGCCCCTCAGAGTGAAAAGAGCCTATATTTACGGTTGATTTTGTTGAAATCAGGAGAATTGTTCCCCCCTTCCAAATTCAGGGGAGATTAGACAACAGAAAACGGAGATGGTAAAGATCAGATTACGACGCGAAGGTTCCAAGGATCGTCCTTATTACAAGGTGGTTGTGTGCGATAGTCGCGCCCGCCGCGAAGGAGCTTATATTGAACAAATAGGAACTTACGATCCTATGACATCTGATGCCAGAGCAAATCTCGATCTGGAAAAAGTCGATAAGTGGCTCGGAAACGGCGCTCAGCCTTCTGACACAGTGAAAAGTCTGATCAAGAAAGCGCGTAAAGAGACTACTGCTTAAAAGCTCGCTTTTGCCCAATTTTTTACGAAACCGGACTTTGCTTGCGCAGGTTCGGTTTTTTCGTGTTGCAGAGCGGCAATCCGATAGCATTCTTACCCATGCAGGCTGAACTCGCGATACAGGAATATCTAGAATATGTGGTTGCTCAGTTGATTAAACATCCTGAAGATGCCGGGGTCCTCCATGAAGAAAAAGGTTCCGGTCGCCATCTCTACCGGATTAAACTTCATCCCGAAGATACCGGAAGAGTAATCGGGCGCAGCGGCAAAACAATCGGCGCGATACGAAGTCTCGCCATCGCTGCCGCGCAGAAAAATCACATCAAGGTCGATGTAGAACTGGAAGACGACGAGTAGCGACGTGCAGGATTGCACCGTTGTCGTTGCATTTATAAAAGCCGTTTCCTTTCCGGGAACGGCCTTTTTTTGCCCAGGTCACTAAAATTTTGAGAAAAACCGTATTTTCCGTGGATATATACGTAAAATCATTTACAATAATTTTCACAAAACCGATTCTCAAACGCACGATTATGAATACAACCAGGCTTGAAGAGCCGTTTGGAGATATTTTGATTCCCCGTGACCGGGCCGTTAGTCAAGTAACCGAGCATCTCAAAACCCAAAATACCCTTCCCTTGATTTCCGTTCACGGTCCCAGCGGGGTCGGGAAAACTCACCTCGCCGGACCGGTTCTCCAGCAGGAACTGAAGAAGTTTTCCGGTAAGTCCAATCCCAAACTGCTGCGAATTCAGATCACCGGAAACGATTCTTCTGTCGATATTGCCCTGGCGATTACCGATATGATTATCGAGAACCATTCCGAATTCCGCAGCCGGAAAGCGGCCAAAGTGTTCCGGGACAAAATGCAGCGATCAGTGAGACGGTCGCCATCGGAAGCGGCGGAACGTCTTCGCTCAATGATGCGCACTTCGGAAAAAGGGAAATTTGATTTCAAAAAACTACAGCTTTTGATCTGTCTCGATGGAGTCGACAGACTGTTTGAGAACCGGGCCAGGTGTGGAGCGGATCTATCAAAAGCGGCAATCTGCGGGGATGTAAATGACCCGGTAGGATTTCTCAATAAGCTGGTCGGGATGAATACGATATTATTCACCATGGTTTTCCGCAGTTGGGTGGCAAGGGATGTAAAGATCATCCTCGATCGGGGCGGCCTTGATAAATCCCGTCGATACGATTTGCTGCTGTCCTATCCGAATCCGGAGGAAGTAGAGGATATTGTCGCCAAAGTGTTAACACCTGTGAAGGAGTACGCGAAAAATCCGTCCGAAGTCGATGAGTATGGTGATCTTCTTACGGATACGCTCCGGAAAAACCCCGCACTGACAGGAGCTGTACCGGCAACAGTGGAAAAAATGTTTCGCGACAATGAAGGGGATTTGAAGAGAACGGCGGACTGTGTTGATCGCTATCTCGAAAACAACGGCCTCGCGGGTGAACTCGCCAAAAAGGCGGATGAGATTTATCTCGCTCAAAATTCCAACAACAAATTGGCTTTGGAAGAAGTCTTTGCAAATCTTATCAAAAACGACGGGCGGCTGCTGATCAAAGATGCGGTAATGTCTGAAGAGCTGTGGGCGATTGCTCTGACCTTTGTCGATAACCGGATCCTCGCGATTGACGGGCGCAGTTACCGGGATGCCCGCTTTATCGTGACCCACAAAGCCCTGCTCTCCACCTGGACGCGGGCGATAGGTTGGACGGAAACAAAAAAACGGAGTGTGGGAATCACCCAGCTGAGAAGTTTTGATGACAAAGCTCTGTCGTGGCAGCTTGCTGAGAAAAATAAAGCGCTGCTGATAGAATCCGACGAAATCCTCGAAAACGCCCGTCTCGTTCTCAATGACTCGGAACTGGCAAGTCAGCTTTCGTCTCTGACAAAAGAATACCTGACTCGTTCGTTGAAACCGAAGCGGGATATGAAAAAAATTCTGCTGAGTAAAAAGCTCTGGATACCGGTGGGATCGGTGTTCACCGCGTTTTTTGCTTTCGTGGTATTTATCATAGTGGTCCCGGACCCGGCCGCTCAAGCCGAAGTGGCTGATTCGAATCAGGATGCTGCCGTTGAGCCGGTGCAACCTGCCGGGGACGCGGAAGAAATTACCGAAGACACCCCTGTGCCGCAATCTGTGTTGGAAGAAATTGAGGCAATTCCTCTTGTACCTGATCTATTGGCTTCAGCTGAATTGATTTCGGTTTCCGCTACGATTGCCGAAGAGGAAGTGCCTCTTCTCCCTGAAATGGCCTTGTTACCACAAGAAGAAGAGGGAATCCGTGTTGAAGAAGTAGCAGAGCCTGTCATGCAAATCGAACCGCTTCCTTCCGAGCGGGAAGTGATTTCGCATATCGTCCAACTTCAGAAGGAAACTGAATCCAAAATTCCACTAACACTGCCTTCGGCTCAGGCCCATTTGAAAAAGAAGCTGGAGGAAATTACGGAACAAACAGTACAGACAGAAGTTCCGATTCCGGTGGAAGAAAAGTCGGTCGGCAAACAGGTTCCTGCCGAAGCGTTGGAAGCTGCCAGCGGACATATTGAGAAACGAAAGCTTGTCGACGTTCGGGAGAATGATTCTGCTCGTCTCTACAACGGTTTATCGAATCACCGTCTGGAAATCGGTGGGGCCGAATCGAAAATTGAAAACATCACCAGTAAATCTTCGTGGCGGAAGATCCTCAATGCGATGGGAGAGGGGATTGCTCATGAAGACATGGACGAGGTGCTCGATGCATTGATCCGTTTTCACGAAAAGACCGTGGTTTTTCCGGATGAAATCAAAAACATTCAGGTCGCAGAGTTGAGAGATCTCACCTCGCACCTCGGCAAAGTGGCGCTGATTCAAAAAGACCGTGTTGCCATGCAGGGTGCCTGGAAACTGGAGTTGGTTTCTCAAAATATGGCTGAACTGAACACCGGGTTGCGCATGCTGATGGCGAGGGTCGCGATCAATGCGGGGCGGGAGAAAGAGGCTGTTGCGATTCTGGCCCAGACCGGGATTCAGGACGAGATCAATCAGGCGTCGATTGATTTTATGAAAGCTGCGGTGGGGTGGCATTTCAATGAAGGCGGAAAAGCTGCTGAAAATTTTCGCAAATTACTGCCTCCACAGGCCAATGTTCATTAGGATTTAGTTGCGAAAAACGAGAAACAGGTCAAAATTCCGTCTTCCGGCCACACACGGCCCGTTTTTTCAGGACAGATGTCTGAGTGGTTTAAGGAGCACGCTTGGAAAGCGTGTGTAGGGGCAACTCTACCGTGGGTTCGAATCCCACTCTGTCCGCTCTTTTTTCCGAACGTGAGCATTCGGTTTTTACAGTGTTAATTCCAATACGACGTCTCCATCGTCGAGGATTTCCTGGGTTTGCGTAAAGCCGAGTTTTCTGTAGAGCGAAGACGCCACGACATTTTCCGATTTGTGCATCGTTCGGATTCGCTTTGCTCCGAGCGCAGTCATTTCGTCGATTGCCAATTTCATAGCGGCAAAACCCAGTCCCCGTCCTTGATAGACCTTATCGATCATTAACCGGAAGATCCAAAAAAGCTCGAGGTCTTCCGGATCATTTTCGTGGCAGAAAGCCAACATTCCGGAGAGAACTTCGTTCTGATAAATGGCGCGCAGGTGAAAGTGGGCTTCAAATTTCGATTGAGCGATTGTCTCCAGATTGCCGGCGACAAATCCTTGCTGGTCTCTGTGCAGCGAAAGTCGTGTGCAAGCCACCCAGTTGTTTCGGTCTACAGGTTGTAAAGTGATCATGGGTGGAAAGAATCTTTCCGCGAAGACTGTGGCTGTCAAAGTTTCGTTAACAGATAGTCTTGAAAGGCAACCGGAGGTGGAAATACAGGTTCATAAGATGGGAAAAGCGTGAAGCGTCAAGGAGCCGCGACAATCCTGTCGCTTGCGAAGCCTATCAGCCAATGCCGCCGACGACAGGATT
>JARGOZ010000138.1 GCA_029213025.1 Verrucomicrobiales bacterium | reverse complement strand
TCGGCAGCTGGGATATTTTCACCGGCGGAAAGAACAAGGCCTATGAATGTAGAGCACATTTTCAGGTAGGGAAATTCGAAGAACTGGTTCGCGCTGCCAAAGCGCAGAGCAAATACAACCTCCAGGTACTCTGGCAGGAGAGACTTGGCTCGACCAGTTCGATAGCCGCACTCGAAGAATATGCGCGTGAGCTCGCTCAGGTAAACAGTGATTACGAAGAGCAACTCCGGATCGGTCACCAGGAACTGCTCAACATTCTTGATATCCAGCAAGAGTACTATTCCGCCAGTTCCAGGCTGCTCGATGCCAAATTCGATAAAGAAGAATCCACCTATAGAATTTTAGGTGTGCAGGGTCGGTTAACGGAGCATTTAATCGGAGCTAAAAACACCGACCACTACTGCAAAACCCCTGTCTGTGATGACAAATGCCATCCTGACAACAGGGTTCCCGTTACTCAGAACTGCCTGATGACAGGCCGCTTCGATGGCGAAGGCCCGATCATGGATCTATGCCCGACAACCAGGGAAGCCTACTACGAGAATCGCGAACAATTTCCAGCGCCGTGTGACGAAGACGGAGACTGCGGTCCGTGTGCCACGGCTAAACAGATTGGATTTGCCAGGTGCGACGACGGGGATTGCCGAAAGAAACCGCTACGCAATCTGTTCAGGAAAATGGCAAAAAGATAACCCACCTACTCCCGTGCGGGTTGGTCCTCTGTCCAGGTCAGCTTGAGAGGCATGTCCTTTCCCTGACTCCAGGTTCCTGTGATCGTTTTGCCAACGCGATCCAGTTTTCCCTTAAAAGAACCGCCGACTTTAATCACCGCCATCCTCACCTCGTCCTTCTGCATCTTCATTTGGGTGACCGGGATCGGAGCCGGAGTCTGGTCCGGACTGAACAGTTGAACCAGAAACTGATCTTCGAAAGGCTCCACTTTTAGGTAAATAAATATACCGTCTTTGCCGCCGAGATATCCACTCCAGTACCCGACCACTGGAGAAAGATCATCCGGGTATTTTTGGGACAACCCTTTTTTCAGCGGGGCAGGCACCCCAACGGCTGGAGACATAACCAGAGGCAGTTCACCCGATTGAAACCATGTGCCTACTAATTTATCGCCCTCTTTTTTTCCCTCATACCGGCCCCCAATAGTGGGAAACGAAGCAGTCAAACTGCCATTACTATAGGAAGTGGCCGTCGCCTCGGTAAATCCGCATCTTTGATCGATACTGAAAGAAATAAACCGCCCGTCGCGACTGATATAGTGTACCAACCGCAATTTCTGTTTCCCGGCAATAAGCGTGCCCTCCCAGAATCCTTCAATTTCAGTAAAATCCCCTACAGCCTCCCGTGTCATCACTTCGCCGGAGCTGTTACGCAGATCGACTTCCGCCTGCTTTTCCGCCACATTGATTGACAGGTGAGTCCGAAATCCGCCAGTGCCACCGCCATGCGAGACCTCATTCTCTGAAAGAAACCACGCGAGTCCGGTGCTCTCCAACCTCGGTTTTCTCACCTCCTGTAATGAAGCCTTTAAACCGGAAGGAGTAGCGTCATCCCAGTGTGCTTTCGCAAACAGTAGCAGGTCATGCGCGGATGATAAAATCGCACCGGCACCGGCCAGGGCACCCAGTTCCCAGTGAGAAACCTCCTTACCGGCGTTGTGCCCCTTCGCCAACCGGTCTTTTATTTCCTTCGGCAACGCATCAATCGAGACAGGCACAATCGTCTCCTTCATTCCCAGTGGCTCGAAAATCTTTTGTGTAGCGAGTTCGGCGAATGGTGTATCCTGGATCCTTGCCAATACGTGACCGAGCAAGCCGAAGCCCAGATTGGAGTAACTGAACTCGCCGGGCTTTTCGAGGTCTTGTTCCGTCAGGGTTTTCAGATAGGCATACAACCGTTTTTCGTCGTAGTGCGCGTAGGGATTTTCTTTATCCGCCCCGTCAAATAAATCAGCCGGAATACGAGGTAGACCCGAGGTATGTGTAGCCAGAGATTCGAGAGTAATGGTAGATTCCAGAGGACTGTCTTTTCCTATAGCTGACCGGGGCAGAAATTTTCCCACCGGATCGTCAAAACTGGCTTTACCCTCTCTGACCGCTTCGGCGAGAAGTATAGCTGTAAACACTTTGGTTATTGATCCGATTTCATACAAGGTGTGCGGATCAGGTTCAGGCCCGTTTTCGAACATCACTCCCGAAACCGCAAATGTCATTTCGGAATTATCGAGCGCCCCGAGCACTACACTTTCGGAACCCTGCTGCCGGGTTTCATGTATACGAGCTGCTTTTTCCTCCAGTGTTTCGCTATTCGCTGCGTATGGAGTTGTGAAGATCGACAGAAGTATCAGAAAGCGTTTCATCCTTACAGCCTGAAGCGGATCTGATGGAGAGGCGATTACAAATCCGGTTCGAGTTTATTTTCAACAAACAACTAATCAAGATTTTCCGTAAAAACCATGATGTGAGCCACTTTTCGAAGTTTGCCGAGAAGTTCATTCACCTTATCCACCTTTTGTTGGTTCAGAATGTGGGTACGTATCTCGTCTGTGACCTCCTCAAACTTCGGCGGACGGGCTGCCTGCTGGTCGGTCACCTCAACGAGATGCCAGCCGATTTTTGTTTTGAAAGGCTCACCGGCCTCTCCGACTTTTTGTTGAAAAACTATATCGGTAAATTCAGCAGGAAGCCTTTTTGTGCTAAACCAGTTCAAATCCCCTCCCCGGTCTTTGGTTCTTTCGTCCTGCGACAGAGCACGGGCTACATCGGCAAACGCCTCCCCGTTGTCGATTCGCTCCTTAGCTGCCCTGATCAGTCCCTCCTGTATTTCGGTATCCTCTTCCACCGTGCTGATAAAGATTTGCCGGGCACGGACTTTTTCGGGTTCATCGAATTTCCCCTTGCCTTTGTTGTTATCAAACCACGCGTTGACTTCCTCGTCAGTAACTCCAACACCGGGCGAAATTCTCTTTTCGAGCCAGCTTTTCACAGACCAAATGTCACCCAGTAACTGCTGCCTTTCCTCTTCAGTCAGTCCCTGCAATTCGGTTCGATCTTTCAGATCCGCCGGGCTTTGGAACTGCTTTTCCCATGCTGCGATGAAGGCCTGCCGCTCGGCTTCCGGTGCCTCATGTTTCACTCCGCTTGCATATTGCCGAATCAGGATATCATCGATCAACCCGCGCAGCGAAGCCCGCCTGATTCGTTTCAGAGTAATATCGGGGACGGATTCAGGATCAATTCCCCTCTGGTAGAGATGCCGGGCAACGGAAAGCTGCAGCTGATTTTTTGTCACCGGCTCCTGATTTACCAGAGCGACCCAGTTACGGGCGCGAGCCTTCTCGATGGTGATCGCGGAGGAAGGTCTCGTTTCGGCAATTTTCCTTTTCAGCGGCCCGTTGCAGCACTTCAGATCGATGAACAGATACAACAACACTACCAGGTAAAAAGCAGATCTCCACGGTAGCTTTTTCATGAGATATCACCCAAGACCGTCGGTATCCTTCAATCCGAGGCTGGCATAGATTTCCCTGGTGGCCCGGGATTTGTTCAAAGTATAGAAATGGATTCCGCTGACATCGTTTTCGAGTAGATCCAGACATTGCTCGGTAGCATAGTGTATGCCCACTTTTTCCACCGAATCTTCATCGGTAGCCCGCTCCAGTGCTTTCAACAGCCGCGCCGGAAATCGCGCCCCGGCGGCCAGATCAGCCATTCTCACCATGCCTGATTTGGATGTGATCGGCATAATTCCGGCAATGATGGGAATCGTAATTCCGGCCAGTTCACAGCGATCTCTGAAATCGAGAAAATCGTGGTTGGAAAAAAACAATTGAGTGACGATGTAATCAGCCCCTTCATCGACTTTCGCTTTGAGGTAATCCATCTCCCTGATCCGATTCGGCGTTCCCGGGTGTCCCTCCGGAAATCCCGCCACACCGATGCCGAACCCTCTGGAGTCGGAATGTCCTTTGTGATTTTTGATAAATTTGACAAGGTCCGCAGCGTGCTGAAACGCATCATCCTCTTTCCGGTACCTTTCGAGATCACGGGGCGGATCGCCACCCAGCGCCAGAATATTGCTGACTCCGGCTTCTGCATAGCGGTCGAGGATTTCCTGAATGTCGCTTTCCCCGTGGCAAACGCAGGTGAGATGGGGAATCGGATCGAGGCTTGTATTCTCTTTCAGTCGAACCACCAGATCATGAGTGAGTTCCCTGGTCGAACCTCCCGCTCCGTAGGTAACGCTCACAAACGAGGGCTTGTAGTGCTCCAACTCTGCGATAGTGGAATACAAAGCCTCGGAAGCCGCTTCTGTTTTGGGCGGAAAAAACTCGAAAGAAATCGTGGTGCTGCGATCCGCAAATATGTCCTCAATATGCATTGGCCCGCAATGAAACATGTTTTGCCGCTCACTCACCCTGTTTTTTCGAATTCCCTTACTTTTGACACCCCCCGGTTTCTGAGCTACCGTTTTCAACACACTGGAAACAAATGGAGAAAGAATCGAAATACGGCCCTTACCTTTCTTCCAGATCAGGTTCTCCGCTGGCCAAATGTCCGGTTTTGAAAGTTCTTCGAACCAACGAATTCGGGATGGTGGTTGAAGCCAATCGCTCTTTTGATATCGGCGAGGAAATGACGATTGGTTTCCATGTGTCGAATTCCAGCGGAGGCAGTTCTTTCATCAGCGCCGATTCGCTGGTTGTTGATTCTGAACGGGCCTGGTCGGACCGGGGTGATTTCCATCACCGGGTGACTCTGCTTTTCAGTAATGTTGATTCGGCTGATCGTGAAAGGCTGATGGCTTTATCCAAATCGATGCCGGATCAGTTCCGCTGCCGGACGATGGGACTGAATTGATCGTAACCGATGAATCTGAAGAATTACCGGACGATGGATGTCCAGCTTCTTCTCGGGTTGGTTAACACCACTTTGCGTAACGACTGTTCCGACCTCGACGACCTCGTAAAACGCTTCGATTTGGATGAGCAAGTGCTTACTGAAAGGCTGAAATCGATCTCTATGGTTTACCACGAAGAGGTAAATCAGTTCCGACCGGAGCATTTTTCCAGCTGAATTCTCACAGAAAACTGTGTTTTCCGTTCGATTGGTCGTGTATTTTAACAAACGCATGGTAAATCGGCTCATAATCCCTGTTTCCGTCTTCATTTGCTTTCTTCTCACGCAGTGCGACCGGAAGCCGGATCCTCCTACCATCATAGTGGAAGCGGAGCCTACCGTATCATCGTTGATTTCAACTTTTCTCGATGGTAGCAGCACTTACAAAGACATCCCGTTCTCAGAGGTGATCAAAGCATCCTGCGGAAATCAGGTAATCCCCCTCGATCCCAATGACGAAGTTGACGCGTTGATTCTCGACGAAATCAGCCGGGCTCTTGACTCCTGCCTTTCTGAATTTAACGGCGCGGAATCCCCCACCGGCCAGGAAAAGCGAATCAGCGGGGTGAGTTTTCACTTCGTAACAAAAATCCGGGAACTGATGGATTCAGCCCCGGGGTTTTCCTGCGATTTTCCCCGTACGAAAGAGGGAAACCTGCAACGCTCCGGTTATCCTGATCTCCGATTCGTTCACGAAGAATCCGGGCGTGTGACATATGTCGAACCCAAACTGGTGGAAACCGGATCCCTGCAATCCAGTCTGAAGACGTTCTATTTTACCCCGAAGGGAGAGACCGGAAAAATCCTCGACGACGGACACCACCTTATCCTTGGCATTGAGCACGACGGTAATACCGGTGCCTGGAAATTTCTTCGATGGAATCTCGTCGATCTCGCCAACTTCCGGGTTCGTTTGAAAGCCGAATTTCAGGCCGAAAATAATGATCTTTACCGTTCAGAGCTGATTATCCGGAAGAGCGCAAACCACCTATAACCTTGGGTTTTATTATTTATAAAAAGTATTATATTTCGAATTCATGAAAGTTTTAGTCACCGGTGGGGCCGGGTATATCGGAAGCGTAGCTGTAGAGGCACTAATCGGGGGCGGATACGAGGTCGTAGTGGTCGATAATCTCTACATGGGGCACCGCGCTGCCGTCCATCCTTCAGCCACTTTTATAGAGGCCGATCTCTGTGAAGCCGACCGGCTTGGAGAAATCTTTCAGCAACATCGCCCGGAGGCGATCATGCACTTTGCTTCCTATTCTCTGGTAGGCGAATCCATGCAGGATCCGGCCAAATATCTCGGAGTAAACACGACAAATGCTCTCAATCTTATTGATGCCGGAGTCAAAAACGGAGTGGAACGCTTTATCCTTTCATCGACTGCCAATCTTTTCGGCTCCCCGGAATCGATTCCCATTTCGGAAACGGAAACTCTCAATCCGGGGAGTCCCTACGGGGAATCAAAATTCTTTATCGAGCGGATTCTGCGTTGGTATCAGGAAACCCACGGGCTCAAATACGCTGCGCTTCGCTATTTCAATGCGGCAGGTTGCACCGACACCAGAGGCGAAGATCACGACCCGGAAACTCACCTCATTCCTCTAATCCTGCAGGTCGCTCTGGGGCAACGAAATGACATCAAAATCTTCGGCAACGACTACAACACTCCGGACGGAACCTGCATTCGGGACTACATCCATGTCTCGGATCTGGCAGATGCCCACATTCTCGCTCTCGAGGCGCTTTCGGAAAACAGCGTACTGGAATTCAACCTCGGAAACGGCAGTGGTTTCAGCGTAAAAGAAGTCATCGAAACCGTGAGGAAAGTGACCGGTCACCCGATTCCCGCCGAAATCATCGACCGTCGACCGGGAGATCCCGATGCGCTGGTCGCGGACAGCTCAAAAATTAAAAAAATTCTTGGCTGGAATCCCAAATTTCCGGACCTGACAGACATAATTTCCTCGGCCTGGGACTGGCACCAAAAGAATCCCGACGGATATTCGTCATGACCGGATATATCAGAATCAAATAAATTTAAATTTTATTTATTATTTGCATGTGGTTGCATCTTGCGTATCTGTCAATTTCAAGCACATGAAACACACGCACGAACCACCGCACACACACAATCAATCCACTACAACTTCCCGAAAACGGGGAATTGCCGCCGGGGTCTTCCTGGCGGTCTTCATCGGCAGTTATTTTTGCACGCCGTTCTGGCCGAAAAACGTAACTGCCACCAGTTCCGTGGAGATCAATCCGCCGGCAAAATCGGGGATTTCTTTGGACGCAGCTCACTTCGAGACACTGACGAAGCTAGTCGGGAATGAAGATTTCGTAAACCGTCTTGGCGCTGCAGAAACGGGAGCCAACTCAGGAGCGCTGAAAATCAAATCGCGCTTCGAGAATCGGGCTGTAGATATCGAGTTTTCAGCTCCGACTCCGGAACTGGCCGCGCAATCAGCCAACAAAGTGGCCGAAACTTTAGCCGTTCACTGGAAAGAAAAAAACAGCCAGCGTGCAACCTTGCAGGATCTGGAACAACAAAAAGCACTGATTGATCAGTCGGCAGCGGAAAAAGCAAAACACTTCAACACCCTCTCCGCGTCCGGAGCCAATGATGAGCAACTCCACGCCGCAATGCGCGAATGGGAACTCACCCAGGAAAAGTCCGTTCTGATGAGCGCGAAGATTTCCAATTTGCACCTGCAGAACACTTTGATCGAAGCAGCGGCAAAGGTCGTTGTTCCCGCCAGCCCGGATAATGTAAAGGTAACGGCCAATCCGCTGCTGAGAATCGGCGGATCGTTCGGAGCTGCAGCATTGGCCTGCAGTGGAGTTTTGGGATTTCTCACCCTGACCCGCCGCCCCCGGACCGAATCCAGCTCGGCACCAGTTACCCTGGAGCCGAAAGTGGCCGTCAACAGCGTTCATGCCGGGAAAATCGAACAGGCGAAAAAAGACAAAGTTTCCCAGTTCGACAAGGCTCCGGTAACCGTCTCTTCGAAGTAACGGTTTAACAGGGTACAGTTTGGGACTCAACAGGGTACGGTCCGGGACCTAACCCTGTTGAATCACTCCCTAACCTCTCTAATCAGCTGTTCGCATTGCTCCAGCAGATGCTGAAAAATGCGGAATGAAGCGTCCGGAATCAGCTTTTCGCCGGCGAGTAGGGAGTAGGCGGCATGCCTGATGTCTTTTACCGACCGTGAGATAATGGCAATTTCAGGCTCTGAAAGTGGATTATCTTTCTTTTCGAGACGGGAAATATACGATTCCACCAGAATGTAGTAATCATCGATCCGGTCCTTTTGCTTCTGGGAAATCCACTTTTTCGTTGCGGTGAACAGCCCGTACGAAGCCAGTAGGAGGGAAAGTACAAAAGCCATGGCTTCTGCGTAACGAATAATAAATCCCGGCTCATCCCGGCTGAAATACTGCCGTGCACCGGGGTGAATAGGAAAGGAAACGGAAGACTCCGAAAAACTTTCCGTCATTTGCGCAGCAGCCGGATGTTGATGGATCAGCTCCGAGCGGTGAGCGAAAAGAACTTCCGTGACCGGTCTGATGATCTGTTCGGGCACATCTTTATGAGCGACGAGCAGACTCTGAATAGCCAGAGTGGGAACGGATTGCTTCGGCTCTTCCCCATAGGCGAATGGGGGTAAATCGATCGTTTCACAAATCGGATAAGACAATCTAAAACCCTCCAGAGCGTCGACTTCAATCTCCGGAATAATCGCAAATTCGATCTCGTCCGATGCTTCTTCAATCACTTTCATTATCGCCGGAGCCCGGAAGCCTAAAATAAGCAGCAGAGCGTCGCTCTGTCCCTCCATCAGCGATGTAATACCGTCGTTGACCGACATTTTTTGAATCTTGGTTTCTTCGGAAATCGAAAAATACTCAATTAGAGCTTCCACGATCGGCAGAGAACCACTGCCGTCGAGCCCGGTCGCCACAGCCTTTCCCTCCAGGCCACGAAAGCCGGAAATACCGGCATCCTTCCTCACCAGAAAGTGAAGATAATCGCGATGCAATGGAGCCACAGTGCGCAGATCCGCTGACCCGAGAATGTCATTCTGAACGAGAGCGAGCTGGGCTTCCCCGGAGTTGAGTAGCTTTACATTTTCCACACTTCCGGCCGAGCCTTGAACCTGAACACTGATATTCGGCAGATGCTCTTCGATCATTTTTTCGAATTCGACGGCAAGCTGTACATAGACTCCTCCCTGCTGCCCCGAAGCAAACCGCAAAATCGCCCCCGGATTTTTCCATTTGTAATGCAGCAATACCCCCACGAGTATACTAACAACTATAGTGCCCATAAGAGCTAGATACCAAGGGTGTTGACGTTTTGTGTTTGATTTCACAGCTTTGTACTTTGTGAAAGCAAATCAGAAAATTCCAGCAGGAAAAACGTCAAATGGATCGGAAAAAGTGAGCGCATTTCCATAATTTTCATGACCTGGAAAATTACAATGATGTGACAATATCCACTCCCTGCCTGTCCAGGATATAAAAAAGACGAGATGATCTTCCGGGAAGATCGTCTAAATTAGTGAAACTACTGGTGATACATGAGTGATGACGAACTGCCAAACCGATGGGGATTTCTCGGGAATACCTCCGGCGAAAAAAACGAAGACCAACCCGCCATGTTCCGGGTCCGTCCTTCGGGAAACGATGATTCGTCCTCATCGGCTGGACGGAAAGTTGATCCCGGCCATACCGAACCGTTGTCTCCTATCGCTGCACAGGCAGCCCGCAGACAGGTAGAACCCGTACCCGGCTTCGACGATGTATCGGTGAAAACCAGAAAAAAGGCGGGCTTTTTTGTCCGTTTTGTTATTTATCCAGCTATCTTTTTCGGGGTGATCGGAATTATCGCCTTCCTCGCCGGTGCGATCTATTTTCACAGCAAGGCGCTGGTTTATGATCTCGATGACTTGAAGGCAGTACCCGAGCGAACCCTGGTCTACGACAGAAACGGGGAATTGATGGGCCACGTCTCCGGCCATGGTCAAAACAGGCAAATTGTGCCCGTCAGTAAGGTTTCTCAAAACTTCATAAAACCGCTCCTCGCGCGGGAGGACATTCGTTTCTACAAGCATGGTGGAGTCGATTACCTCGGTGTAGCCCGGGCGGCACTGACGAATATCAAATCCGGAAAAATGGATCAGGGTGCGTCGACACTGACCATGCAGCTGGCGCGAAATTCTTTCGGCATGACCGACAAGACCCTGTTGCGCAAGGCAAAGGAGGTGGCGTTGGCAAAGCGCCTGGAACGCACCTTTAAGAAGGATGAGATCCTTTCCTACTATGTGAATCGAATCTACTTTGGTTCAGGGCTCTACGGGATCGAGAGAGCTTCTCAGGGCTATTTCATGAAAGCGGCATCAGAATTGACTCTCAGTGAGGGAGCCATGCTGGCCGGAGTGATTCGGGGTCCGAGTCTGCTCAACCCGTTTCGCGATCTGGAAGCGGCAAAGGGGGTTCGCAATGAAACTCTGGCCCGGATGGTTGCGGAAGAGATGATCACACCGGAGCAGGCCGCAGCAGCAAAGGCCGCACCGGTTAATCTACGCCCGCCGGAAATGCGGTTTGCCACCGGCAGCTATGTTCTTCAGGAAATTCACAACTTTCTTTCCGATGCGCTTGAGGGAGAGGATGCGATCAAGCAGGGTGGTCTGCGGGTTTACTGCACGATCGATTCCAAAATGCAAAAAGCAGCGGAGGAAGGTCTCGATGGTCATCTCACCAAACTGGAGGAGAGATCAGGATGGGATCACCCGAAGAGAAAAGATTATTCCGGTAAAGAGGTCAAAATGACCAATTATGTTCAGGGCGCCGTTGTCAGCCTGGACAACTCAAACGGTGCCATCCTGTCCTATGTAGGTGGCCGAAGCTTTAACGAAAGCCCGTTTAACCGGGCCGTAAACGCCAAAAGACAGGCAGGCTCCACCTTTAAACCTTTCGTCTATGCCGTGGCATTCGACAGAGGCGGACTGCTTCCGGGCACCTACGTTAGCGACGGCCCCATTCAGTATCGACAGGAAAACGGCAAAATCTGGAGCCCGAAAAATTACGACGGCACCTATCAGGGAAATAAACCCGCAGCATGGGGATTGATTAAATCGAGAAACACAATGTCGATTCGAGTCGGACAAATGGCAGGTATGGATAATATTCAGGGACTTGCCAATCGTTTGTATTTTGGAAAAATTCCGGAATCACCGGTTACCTACCTCGGAGCATTTGAGTGTACGCCAATGACGATGACCAGTGCTTTCTCAACTCTTGCTTCAGGAGGAACCAGTTTCGATCCTTACCTGATTGAACGAATTGAGAACAGCCACGGCGATGTTCTTTTCCAATACAAACCGCGCGGCGCAAGGGTGTTCAGTGAGTCTGTTGCCTGGATGACCACAGATGTGCTGGGCAAGGTATTTAGCGAAGGCACGGCGCGCTCAGCCCGCTCAACCTATGGCTACACCACGCCGTCGTACGGCAAAACCGGAACCACCAATGATAACAAAGACGCCTGGTTCGTCGGTTATACTGACAAAGTGACCACCGGTGTGTGGGTGGGACTCGATAATCCGAAGACCATAATGTACAAAGGTACGGGAAGTTCTGTAGCGCTGCCGATCTGGACTCATGTGATGAAGGAAGCCGATGAATGCGGATACAAGGGCGAGGAGATTGCTCCACCTCCCGGTTCTGAAGTCGTCCATCTTTGTCGTGAATGTGGTTTACGGGCCAGCCGTAAGACTACCGATCAGGAGGTGTATCAAATGAGAGTTCCAAGAGACCTCCTTCCCAAAGCGTCGTGCGCAGGTCATCAGAAATTTACCATTTTCTCGAAATCCCCCGAGTGGTACAAGCAGCAAAAGGACGAGGAACAGACGCCTCCAGCCTCGAATTCTCCCGCACCGGTGCTGGATGCTTTCAAAAAAATCGGAAGCTGGTTTAACAAAAATTTCTAACAGAGAAAATCCTTCGTTTCCCGGAAAAACAAGTTGCCCCGATTCGGGAATACTACTAAAATCCGGATTCCCGATACCGGGATTGTTTACGGGGTGTTAGCTCAGTTGGTAGAGCACCTGCATGGCATGCAGGGGGTCAGCGGTTCAAATCCGCTACGCTCCATTCTCTTTGTAGGGAAATTCTTCTCTCACATTTCTTACCGGACTTTTCGGCAGCAGAATTTCGATCACGTTGCGATTGTCGCTCAGACCGGAAGCCTCGATCTTTCCCCCGTGTTGAAACACAGTCAGGTAGCAGTAGAGTAACCCGGTGCCCGTTTCTGAGGGCCTGTCAGGACGGACGTAGAACGGATCAAAAAGGTGCGCCCGGACTTCATCCGGGATCGGCTTACCGTCGTCGACACACCGCACTCTGACAGCTTCGACGCCATCACGGCGGGTATTGAAGAGTTGAAACTCGATTTTACCCTTTCCCTCCACGTTCTTCACCGATTCACGGATCAAATATTGAATCATCGATGAAATCTTCGCTGAATTTCCGGTAAATTTGCCAATTTCATCCATTTTCGTCAGAATGAATTCGACCGGAAGATCCCCGCCCAATTCCTGTTTGGCGATACACTCGATAATTTCCACCAAATCGATATCGTGAACCAAATCTTCCCCGGGCGAATCGACCCCTCCGGTTCCACCTGCCAAATTGCTCAAAATCTCGAGAACTCTTGAAATCTGCTCATCGATATTTTTGTAGTAGGTATCCCAGAAGAATGAATCTTTGGGCATGCCGCTCAATTCGTCATCCAATTGAACCGGGATCATATCGAAGTAAGCTTGAATCGCCAACAAAGCATTTTTCATGTGATGGTTTAATCCGATCGAAAGCGTATAGATATTTGAAGCTTTTTCCTCGGCCATCATTTCCTGAAATACAGCAGCTCTTTCTTTCAGTAACTTGTTTCTTTCTTTGGTTATCCAGAAACGGTCCAGTGCCCGGCCCAGCCGGGATTTTAAATCGAATGGATCCCACGGTTTGGTGAGATAGGAATAGAGCAGACCATCATTCAGAGCCTCCACCGCCAGCTTGAGATCGGTATGGGCAGTGACCAGCATTCGCAAAGGCTCCTCGTCGATTTGCCGAACCTGCTTGAGAAATTCTATACCGGAAATTCCCGGCATTTTTTTATCACTCAATACCACCCCGATTTCATTGATGTGTTGCTGAAAAACTTTCAGTCCTTCATCGGCACAGTTAGCAGTATAGATCGGCGCAATATCATCGAAAGCCTCGGTAAAATACTTCAGCGACTTCTCTTCATCATCTACATAGAGAATTCCGAATTTATTTTTGGTAAAGTTCATCATTTTATTTGGGGCAGAAAAATCTTCTCAAGGTTTTACCGAGGGAACAACGACCGAAAACGCGGTTCCTTTACCTGGTTCACTTTCGACTTCGATAATACCGTTGTGAGCTTCAATAATTCTGAAAGATATACTCAAGCCGAGCCCGGTTCCCATCCCCGGCGGCTTGGTAGTAAAGAATAGATCGAAGAGCTTTTCTTTATCTTCATCGCTTATGCCGGAACCGGTATCGGAAATTGTTATTACGGTATTCCCGTCGCCCCTCTCTTTCGCCGCGATAGAAAGCAGGCGCTCTCCGTCGACCGTCTCCATTGCCTGGATAGCGTTATGTATCAAATTCGAAAAAACTTGAACCAATTGATTCTTCACCCCGATAATATTCAGTTGCCGGTCTACACTCACCGATACTTCAGCTCCGGATTCTTCGATGGGTTTTTTGAGTAATCTAATAGAACTTTGAACCACCTCCATCACCGACAGAGCTTCACCGACATCGCCACCTGTATGGGAAAACTCTCTCAGATCTGTAACGATGTCCCGGATTCGATCAATGCCCTCCTGCATATCATCGATCACTTCTCTGACATCTTCGCCCCGGTCTCCCAACTTTTTACCCAAAACAAACAAGGCATTATTGGTGAAATTGAGAGGGTTGGCGATTTCGTGAATCACCCCGGCACTCAATTGCCCCAGCAGCGCCATCTTCTCGGACTGAAACAGCTGTTTTTCAGTCGCCTGAAGATTCTGCATAGCGACCTTCAATTCCTGATTTCGCTGTTCCAACTCAGATTGATGATTTCTCAGCCTTGTTCTCGCCACGAATTCCCCGTACCGGAAGTTGTTTTGATTGTAGGCAACCATCACTACGAGAATCGCAGTGGCTATCAGAAAGAAGCAGTCCCCCACTACCAGGCGAAAGCTGTCCAGCGACAGGATATTTTCCATGCCGGGTATAGTCGCAACGACAAACATTGTAAATATCATCGCACATGCGATCACCGTTTCCCGTAAAGTAAGCTGCACGACTGTTGCAGTTCCAACGATACAGAGATTCAACCCGGCGTAGTATGTGGTTCCAGGTTCCTCCAGCAAATAGATCATGAGAGCCATGAAAACCGCGACGGTGAGCTGAACCAGCATGGCGAAGAGACGATACTGCCTTCGAGCCCAGTTATTTTTACAGAGTCTGGCTATAGAAAGCACCAGGGCGCAGCAAACTACACGAAGTAAAAAAAACAGACTCGCGTATTCCGGATAAATCAGAAAATCCACGACTGAAAACAGCATCACCAATACCGCAGCCCACTTTGCTCCGAGAGCAACATTACTGACTGTGACCTTGCTGTCCTCCGCTACATATCTGAGCCTTTCAAATTTCGAGGGAGGAGGTGCAGGTGAGGATAGCTGCTTTTGGAAAAAAGAGCGGAAAATCCTCGGCTTAGTTTGATCTCTCAGTGGCATCTCGACCTGAAGTTACCACGTTCTGAAGGATTCTCATTTTTTTCAAATAACCATAAAAAGACTCCATCCCTGAATTCAGAGATGGAGTCTTTTAGAAAATTGAGGTTTATCTCACAGTTTTTCTGCAATTGCGTAGAGCTCTGATTTCGTCGCATCTTCGACGATCCGGTAGCTGTCTCTCGCCAGGGTCGTTTTCATCAACCCATCGAATTATTAAGTGGAGCGATATATCCAACTCCAGGCGAGCAGAACCCCCCGAAAGTATCGGGTCGAATTATTCGTCGTGTAGTTACTTACGATCACCTTTCCTCCTTTTCGGGTCAGTCCATACAAATAGCTGACGATGCTTGAGCACATTCTCCCGGACAAGTAATCAAACAGGCCGGCACAATATACCAAATCGTATTGTTCATCCTCGCCTGACTGTTGCTTTCGGGATTGCTTGGCCAGATCGATCACAGAGCCCTGGCGCAGAATGATCTCCACCGAAGACGGGTCATTCGCTTTCTTACAGGAGGTAAATTGCTTCTTGGCCTCGAAAAGTGTTCTGTCGCTAAAATCCACCAATTCAAAATCCACTTCCGGATTTCTGACCGGGTTTTTCACAAAACGCTGCACTTCGTAAGCGACGCCACTGGCCATACTGAGAATCTTCGCCCTTTGTCCCCTCGCTTCCGCCTTCTCAACAGTTTCATTGATTGCGTCTTCGAGCAGATTAATCCTGTGGCGGTACGCCGCTGAAGGATTGGCTGACAGGATCCAGGCATTAAGCATACGACTGTAAAGCGTGTGTCCCTCGTAGGGATGATCCAGAATTCGTCCCAGCATTCCAAAATCTCCCGGGATACCGATCGGTTTCGCAATAACGCGGGAAGCGAATGGCGAACAAAGCATCAACGGATAGATACGGCGACGGGCAAAAGCGGTGAATTCCTCTAGAATCCCCTCCTCCTCGGCACGGCCGGCGGCAATTTCGAATTTGTAAGCAGCTTCCGTGAGCGCCGGGAAGAAACGACCTTCCGCGTATTCGATCATCCGCTGCTCCAATTCAGCTCTCTCATCGTTGGCGACCTGAAAACGGAATTTCTCGAAAGGCTGAAGATCTTCGTAAAAGTCCTGCAGGATGTGTTCGAACTCAGTGATGGTGGCCCGGTAATCCTCCGGAATGATTTGTCTTTCCCGCGTTCCCTGGTCGAACCGGGAATAAAGTGGCACCGGAGATTTCTCCCTCGACTTTATGATTTCACATACTTCCTGAGGATCCGTTCCTTCCTTAAAATTCTCAATCTGCCATACACCGGGGAGAGTGATTTCCACCAGTTGCCGGCCAGCCAACCTCGTTGTATTCAGCACGAGTGCTGTGACCACTTCCATGGAGCGGTGCCCCAGGGTAATACAGGTATCAGAGAGTGGCGTTCCGGGGGAATACTCTCTTTCCAGGCCCGCCTCGACAACTATCGACCTCGAATTATATCTGACTACACGGGCCCGAATCTCGATTCCGTTCTGGTCTTTCGCAGTAAGAAAATTCTCAATTTCTGAAATGTCCTGCAACAACGGATCGACATCATTCCTGCCGGCCTGATCAGCCGGTCCGGAAATCTCAAACCCGGGCAACCATTTCGAGACCACAGCCCGTAAGTCATTCGGGTCAAAAGGCTTGGGAAAATATTCATTGGCCCCCAAAGAAATCGCCTCTTTGGCAATGTCGAGGTCACCAAAACCGGTCATGAAAAGAATCGGCAACTGGGAGTATTTGGTCCGAATTCTTTTCAAAACATCAATCCCGTCTTCACCGGGCATTTTATAATCGAGGATTACCGCATCGACATTGTCAAAGTCGAGCGATTCAACCCGTTCGCTGACGCCGTCCAACTCTTGAAGCACAGTTGCGCCGGGAGCCAGGGTTTGGTGAATCAATCGTTGTACGCCGGGATCATCATCAATCACCAATATGGTACAATTTTTTACCGTGTCACCGGGGGCATCAACCACCGGATGATCCGCCAACCTGTCAAACTGGGTAGCGTAGAACTTAGGGATAATTTTCATTTTTGCGTTTCAAATGCGAGGGGGCCGCATATAAGAGGCAGAAACACAGCGCAGCAAGAAATATTGCTAAGTTTTTTAGCAATAGAAAATTCGGGAGTTTTTTACCTGCGGGCCACTAATCCCTCTATACACAGATCATCAAGCCATAGCGATCGCCTGATCAATATCCGCTATAATATCATTTATATTTTCAATTCCGATCGAAAGTCGAATCAGCCCGGCGGAAATTCCCGCACCAGCCTGCTGATCTGCGTTTAATTGCGAATGCGTTGTCGTTGCCGGATGAATCGCCAGTGATTTGGCGTCGCCTACATTGGCAAGATGGGAGAACAATTTCAGGTTTTCGATAAATTTCTGACCCGCTTCTTTTCCTCCTTTAATCTCAAAAACAACCATTGAGCCACCTTTGCCATCGAGATACTTCAAGTTTCTCTGGTATTCAGAATCTTCCGGGAGTCCCGGGAATTTCACCCACTCGACTCCGGAATGCCCCTGCAAATGCTTCGCCACAGCAGTCGCATTTTCGCAATGCCGCTCCATCCGCAAAGGCAGGGTCTCGATGCCCTGAAGTGCGATCCACGCGTTATCGGGAGAGATACAGGCACCCAGATTTCGAAGCGGAACTGTGCGCATCCTCAGAATAAAGGCCAGAGGTGCCAGCGGTTCCGGAAGATCATGCCCCCAACGCAAACCGTGATAGGACGTGTCCGGCTCATCAAAGAGCGGGTGCTTTCCGGCGGCCCAGTTAAATTTTCCGGAATCTACTACAATCCCGCCAATTCCCGTGCCGTGTCCACCAAGCCATTTGGTAAGCGAGTGAACGACAATATCGGCACCGTGCTCGATAGGACGGCAGAGATACGGGGTAGAGAAAGTTGCATCCACTACCAAAGGCACACCACCGCTGTGGGCCACTTCGGCAAGAGCGGCAATATCAGTCACCTCCGATGCGGGATTTGACACGGTTTCACAAAAAACGGCCCGGGTTTTGTCATCGATTGCAGCAGCCACTTCGTCCGGGTTCTGTGCATTGACAAACTTAACAGTGATCCCCAGATCGGGGAGAATATTATTGAACTGGGTATAGGTACCTCCATACAGATTCCTCGCGGAAACAATATTATCACCGGCCCTGGCCAGATTGATGATTGTATTGAAAACGCCCGCTGTTCCGGAAGCGTGCCCGAGCCCACCCATCTCCGGAGCGCCTTCCAGCAGAGCCACCCGCTTTTCGAGCACATCCGTGGTCGGGTTCATCAACCGTGAATAGATATTTCCGAGCTCTTTCAGAGCGAAAAGATTCGCCGCATGCTCGGTTGAATTGAAAACAAAAGAGGCCGTTCGGTAGACAGGAACGGCGCGTGAATTTGTGGTAGGGTCAGGCTGTTGACCGCCGTGCAGGCACAGTGTTTCAAGTTTCATGGTTCCAGGACATTGAAGGCGTCCTGAAACTTTGGCAAGAATCTACTTACCCGAAATCATGGTCAAAATTGGCACCATGATATTGCCTTTTTTTTCAAACTTCGAAGCGAATGCGCCAATGATCGACATATGATCGTGGTCTTTGAAATAATGCGCTGTCACAGATCCACCTTTCGCCTCGATCATCTGCTTGGCGACCTTGGAATGTATCGGTTGAACAAGCGGATCCTGCTCGCCTTGAAGCAACAGAAATGGCGGCTCATTTCCGTCGATAAATCCCAGCGGCCACATCTCTTCATCCCTTGCTGCCCCGAATACAAAACTCAGCTGAGGAACCTGCGAAGCCTTCAGCATCAACGGAGCGGCAATCGGAATAACCCCTTTTATCGCATCCCTTTCCACGCCTACCTTTTCCAGATAACTTTCGTCCAGACCCAACATCGCCACGGTGTGAGCACCCGCCGAGTGCCCCATCAGATAAATGCGGTTCGGATCGCCTCCGTGAGCGGCTATGTTTTCCTTTGTCCACGCCACTACAGCGGCTCCATCGTCGATGAAAGCGGGGAAAGTGACCTCGGGGCTAAGGCGGTAATTCGCAGAAACGGATACGATCCCTTCTTCTTCGAGACGCCGTTGAACAAAGCGGTAAATCTTTTTGTCGCCGCGAATCCAGCCTCCGCCGTGGATGAAAACCACCACCGGTAAATCCTGCGCTTCGTCCGGGGACAGGACATCAAGTTTCTGTCGACTGTGCTCGCCATACGAATAGGTCTTCACTTCGCCACTGAAGGCCGTCGAGGTTACCACTGCCAATCCTGCACAAATCCAGAGAAAAATTTTCACATTCACTAGGACGATGCAGGAGGCTCTTTTCTTACCTGAAAATCGCGTCACCGGCTAATTAACCATTCCGGAATTTCAATATCGGAACTTTTCATAACGCCTTCATCGCCGCGCCATTTCAAGCCGGTTTCCTCGAAAACCTCAGGGTGCGCCAGAAAATGGTCCTGCAGCCTTGAAGCCAACTGTCTTTTCTCCGAATCGCTCCGCACCGAGAATGGCTGCACTGCTTTTGCGCCTTTGTGATTGATTTTGATAAATTTGATATGCTCTTTCTGCAGTTCTGCGTTTACCCGGTAAACGATCGCGGCATCCAAAGCGCCGGAGCGAAGCTGGGTAATCAGAAAATCCGCTGTCGGAACTTCCACCGCCATATTTTTCCGGATCGAAGCCTCAAGTCCAGTGGATTTCAAAATTCCCTGAGTCATATAGCCGAGAGTGGATTGTTTCTGATTACACAGACCCACTTTCAATCCCGGCTTCGCCAGATCGGTCAGAGTTTTGATACCATGACGGTTTTCGACGGGAACCGCGATGCCTATATCGGTTTCGGTAAGTAAAACAACCTCGGAAAAGTGTTCCGCTACCGGAGGAACAAAACACAGATCACAGGCAAAATAGGCATCGGGAAACCGGGGATTGGCGGAATCTGTCATCGTTTGCATAGCCGCACAGAGAATTCCGCAACCATTAAAAACCGTAGTTAATTCTATCCCTTCCCTGTCCCGGAATTC
>JARGOZ010000137.1:11883-19794 GCA_029213025.1 Verrucomicrobiales bacterium | reverse complement strand
GTCATCCAAATTTCGAATCGTTTCTCCGTCTGTTCAAAGGTGAAAAAGTTTACGTTAGAGTGGTCAGGTCAGGGCGGTCATTGATTGCTTTAATATTTATTACAGGCTTTGCCAAATATTCCCCCTCATCTAATCGGGGCGCAGAGCATCGACTCTTGAGATTTCTGGCTCCGCTCTGCCAGCCATCTCACTAGGTCCGAATTTGTGAAACTGGCGCTGATGATCAAAAGTGGAGAATCTTCCGGATCATTTGTGGGGTTGTGCAAGCGCTATGGGATAAGTCGCAAGAGCGGCTACAAATGGCTCGAACGGTACCAGAACGAGGGGGGTGAAAGGTTGATGCAAATTGCCGAGGGAAATCTGGACGCGGTGAAAGAGGAACTGGCTTTCGCGGAGCTGGAGGTGGCCAGGATTGAGGCGGAACTCGAGCAGCGTCTCCTGCGGAGCCCGATCACCGGGCAGGTCGTCGAAGTGGTTCGCGACCAGTCGGAAAACGTCAGCATGCGACTGGAAAACGAGCCGTATTATTTAGTCAGGGTCGTTGATCTCAGCAAGCTGCGGGCCGAAGCACACGTTCCCTATGACCGGGCTGCCAATCTGAAAAAAGGAGATGAGCTTTCTGTTGTATTTTCCAAGGGAAAAGGCAGCTACGAAGGGACCGTTGATTTCATCTCCCCTATTGTAGATCCCGCTACCGGGACCGTGAAAATTCACGTTATCTTTCCCAACAAATCCGGACAGATTGCCACCGGCGTTGCCTGTGATTTACTGATTCCCCAGCCTTTGGGGGGGGGAGCCCGATGGCCCTGTTTAAAAGAAATCCGGATCGATGTCTTCCAGATCCTTGTCCATATCCGGGTCGATCTCGTAGGACAGGTTCGTCTGGATAAAGTCGGCACTATAGAAATTGGAGAGGTGTCGTTCCCACTCCTTTTTCTCTTTGAATTTCTGTCCCGCAAGGACCCGGTTGGTATAGATCGTAAGCAGGAGACTTTCTTCATTTCCCACACCACCGAGTTCGAGAACTTCGAGGGCGGCTTTTTCGAAGTCTTCCCCTCCGTAAACACCCAGCACTTCGGCCAGGGCACCGAGGACTTCGAAGTCTGCTTCATTCTCGTATAGTTTCCAGATATCTTCCCGAAGTGCAGGAAAGCTGCTTGATTCAAGGAAATTGCACAAGTGCAGCCTGAGCGTTTCCGGTAAACCGGGGAATTCGGCGATGACATATTTCGTCAGATCTTCGGTTTGTCGGGCTCGCAGGGCACGGAAAGCGAAATCTGAGATGTCGCCGAGATCTTCGTTGATCCAGTGGAACAGTTTACTCACATCCACGTTTATCGAGGGGTCATGTGCCAGAAGAAGCATGGCGGTTTCCACCTGGATTTCCTCCATCTCCGGTTCCATCGCGTCGAATTCCGGGCGGAAATCCAGCCATTTCTCCATCAGATCTTTGTCGACTCCTCCCAGAGTGGCAAGATGGCGTGCGAGACATTCCGTTTTATCGAGTTCGAAGGTCATAGGTAGCTCCAGATCGTGCTGTTCTTCGAGAAGGTCTTCCATTTGGGCCCAGCATTCATCGCGGGACAGTCCGGCCAGCGAGGCGTTGAATTCGAGGTCCTCCACTCTGCTCGAGTAGCTGGCTACACTTTTTGCCAGTGTTGTGGCTTCGATTTCACGGTAGAATTTTTCGGCGACTTCCGGTGTGCTGTAGATAGGCCATCGCAACTGTCTTTCGGCGAAAATCCGTTGCACTTTGTCGGCCGGTTTCGGAAATTTGTCGAATTGTTCCACGAGCCACTTGAGGGTGTCTTCATCGTGAAAGTACGGTGCATAGATCTGTTCGGGGAACGCCTTTTCCCAGCCGTGGATCCCGATCGCTTCCTGGATTTTTGCTGTAGCATCCGGGGTCGCTTTTTCGCGGGAGGCGACAAAATTCTGGGAGGTAACGCGGACGATTACATCGTTGTGAACTAGTCCGGCATCGCGATAGGTTTCGACGGGAATCATAATGTTTTGGATTTAAAAAAGAGGATTCCAGATTTTGAGGCGTTGTCATGTGTAATTTTCACCTCCTGATATGTGAAACATTTGATTATGGGTTATGCTTAAAGCCCTGAGAATGAGGAGACGAATCTTACTGGCACTGTTTTTGATGATCTTCGGGATTTCCGGGTTCGCTTCGGCTTTTCCGCCGCTGATCGCCAAAAAGATCCTCGATCGGCCGGATTTCGCGTTTGGTGATTTTGCGACAATCGAGCCGGTTACGGAAGCGATTATCAAAGGAGCCGATCAAATCCAGGTCCACAAAATTACGGTGGGAAAGCCCGCGGTCGCTTTGGATGTGCTGATCGTCAATCCGAGGAACTACGGCTTCGATGTTACCGGCGGGGTCACAAAGGAAAAAACATTTCGCTTCAATGTATCGACTAAAAACAATCGGGGAGAGGCGTTATTCAAGGAGGTTTTGAGTGCGGAACGGTTTGCTTTGTTTGAAGAGAATAAAGACAAATCCTTCTCTTTGACCGCCGGGGAAATCTCCCGGCTTATCGAGCACCATGCCAGGGAGGGAAACGAAAAGATCGTCCCGGAGAAGTCGAAGACCATCTTCTTTTTTAACGGCTACGGTATTACCAACCGGATCTCGCTGGTCTGGGCTTTAATCCTGGCCGAAAACGGCTATCAGGTGGTATCCCCGGACCTGCGCGGCATCGGGAAATCCGGAGGCAAAGGCCCGACTTTCGGAAAGTGTGAAGCGGAGGATCTGAAGCAGCTTTTGACCAATCTGCAGCAATCCGGCCAGGTCAGTGGCGATTCCGTCGGCGTGATCGGGATTTCCTACGGCGCGGCGATGGCATCCCTGTGGGCTGCCAAAGACCCACGAGTCAAAGCGAGCGTCCTCATTGCACCCTACGCGAGAGCGGACAACACGATTGTAACTTTGGCGGGGGCATTCAAAAGCGCTGTGAAAGTTCCTTTCGTTACCGATCCCAAATCAGTTCGTAAAGGAACAGTGCTCGCGGCCAGGAAGCTGGGGGTGACATGGGAAGAGCTGTCACCGGCGAAAGCGATTCCTGCCATTCGGCACCCGATACTGTTTATGACTTCGCCTGCTGATAAATTGATCCCGGAGGCGGAGGTAAAAAAACTGTATCAAACCGCCCGGGAAGGTTCCGAGCTCAAATCATTCAAAGGAATTCCCCATGAGATTATCGGATACAACGTCGACGATGCCGCTCCGCTGATTCTCAACTGGCTGGATAAGCGTCTTTAGACCTGAAACGGGTCTCACCAAAACCGGAGATACCGCGAATGCCTACTGTCGTTATTTTGCGGGCGTGGTTACGCTCTGATCATGGACTCGCTGTTAAAGATCGGAATTCTCTTTGTTTTGTTAGGCACCGTAGATGCGAATGCAGCGCCGCCTGCCTCCGGGGAAACGGAGCATTTCTGGTACCGGATCGCTCCTGCCGACCAGCCCTACATCGATACCCAGCGGGGCAGCCGGGCTTTCGGGTTTCGCGACGGGAAGGTCTATCTTTCGGAAGACAACGCAAAGACCTGGGCGCAGGAGGCGGAGTTTGCCGATGCGGAGAATATCATGTTCAGCTGTTTTCTGGAAAACGGAAACATCGTTTTTGCGACCTTGAATAAAATCTTTCTGAGCACGGACAATCTCAAAAGCTACCGCGAGATTACCGTGAAAGACCGCAACGGGAATGACTATCTACCCCATACTCCGAAAAATCCGGCTAAACCCGGTTCCTATTTCTATTCACTGGACGGGATTCACACCCACCAGGTCGAGGGTAAAGAACTGATGATCTGGGGCAACTACTGCAATGTCAGTAAAGGGGCTGTTCCGGTAAATATCTATTACTCAACCGACCAGGGGGAAACGATAAAGATTGCCTACTCTTTCGGGCAAAACAAAGCGTTCCAGCAGAAAGATGCCGAGCATTCCGAATACCTTGGCGATCCGGATAATCCTGTCGTGTGTCGGCATATTCATTCAGTATCGTATAACCCGGCGGAGAACGCTTTCTGGGCCTGCAGTGGTGACATTGACCGGAAGAACGGCCACGGCAATGAATGCCACTGGCTGCGTGGAACCTACAACAAAGAAACAGATGCCTGGGACTGGAGGGTGATGGTGTCCTCCGATGCTAATTCCCGCTTCAAATCCGGGGGAATCAATTTTTCAGACGGTAAAGTTTATTGGGTCGCCGATGCCAACGGCCCGAAGACAATTCGTGAAACTTATGACCGGGGAGTTTTCCGCTGTGACCCGAAAGACATCGCCAATAAAGAAAAACATACTGTGATTTTCCCGGCGCAATACGAGATCGCCGTCATGACAATCGAGGGTAACCACATCGTCATTCCCGAGTATGGCAACGCCAACCCGTGTGACTGCGGGATTCTCTACTCCCCCGACCTCGGAAAAACCTGGGGGCAGTACGACTTGAAAGAATTGGGTGACCGCTCCGGCGTTAGAGTGAATCCACGTAATACAGATGGTTGGTTCCGCATGTGTTTGAAGGAAAGATGGATGAATCGGGCCGAAGTTTTGTTTATTAAACCCAAGCCGGGTAAAGGATGATATTGCGCATCCTTTTGCCTTTGCTTTTCTTTTCGGATTGGGCAGGGGCCCAGTCTCCGGTAGTCACATTGGAGCAGGTGCCTGACGAATTGCAGGAGATCCGTGCTGACGAACCTTTGGCCGCTTCTTTTTCGCCTGAAAATACCGCCCGCTATCTCGATCAGGCGGCGTTGACCTGGCAGAAAAAGAAAAAGTGCGCGACCTGTCATACCAACATGGCTTATCTGATGGCCCGACCGGTTCTACACGGTTCTCTGAAAGACTCCGGGGAGGTGAGAAGTTTCTTTGAAGACTATAGAAATGTGCGCTGGAAGACGAAAGCGCCGTCTCAAAATCAGGGATTCTGGCCGATTGTAGTGGGCACCGGTCTGACATTTAACGACCTGCAAACGACCGGTACACTCAGTGATGTAGCCCGCGATGTACTTGATTTTTTGTGGACCTCCCAACGCGAAGATGGCGGTTGGCGATGGCCCGACTGCGATTATGCGCCAATGGAAAAGGACGAACACTACGGTGCTACTCTCGCAGCCGTGACCGTAGGTCTCGCGCCCGGCGGATATGCCGACACACCCGCAGCGAAAGCGGGTCTCGAAAAACTGCGGGCGTTTCTGAGGAAGGATCCACCAAAGTCATTGCATCACCGGGCCATGCTGGCCTGGGCGGGAGTTCGGGTCGAGGGGCTCTCAACCAGGGCTGAACAAAAAGCCGCGCTGGATGAAATGATGGCTCTCCAGCTTCCGGACGGAGGTTGGTCGACCTCCGGCTTTCTCGAAGACTGGCAGGGTCTCGTTGCAGAGGATGATCCACCTCTCGAAACGGAAACCAGTGATGGCTATGGAACCGGATTTGTCATTCTAATAGCCCGCGAACTGGGAGTTCCAGCAGACGATCCGCAGATTCAAAAAGGTATTGCCTGGATCAAGTCCAACCAGCGTGAAAGCGGCAAATGGTTCACGAGATCTCCGGTTGTTTTCGCTGATAATCTGATTTCCAACACCGGAACGGCCTACATCATTCTCGCTCTTCAGGCGTGTGGGGAATTGCCGGGGTCTCCTCTGGGTAGATAACCTCGACAATCCTGTCGCCCGCGCTGCCGTTTATTCCGGCCACGGTTCTTTACTCAACGTTTTACCCGCTTCGATTTTTGCTGGATCCAGCACCACGTGACGAACCCGGTTGCGCTTCCAGGTATAGGTCATGTGAACGAGGTCGTCTTTGGTTTGAATCATGGCGGGGTAGGAGAATTCGCCTTTTTCCTCTTGCTCTACAATTCCCACCGCTTTCCACTCGCGACCGTCTTCACTCACCGCCAGGTGGATCGCGTTGCGTTTGCCCCAACCGTCTTTCTTATTTCCACCCATGTGATTGTAGAGCAACAAATGACGCCCGTCTTTCAAAGTCAGTGATTCGATTCCGGAGTTGTTGTTAGGTAGGTTGGAGTCTTCCATTTCGCTCCAGGTTTCTCCCTGATCTTTGGAAAAGCTTTGTACAATCATTTCATTTTTCGAGCGGAACATGGCCTGGATGGTTCCGTCCGGAAGGGTGAGCAGAGTGGGTTGGATCACCTGGAATGGTTGCTTTTCCGGTTCGATCCGTTTCCATGAATTCCCCAGCTCGGGATGATCGAGATTGGTGCATTTTTCAAAATGAAAACGCCAGTCGTTATCGATCTCGGTAGAGGATGGACACAGCAATGTGCCATCTTCGAGAAGTAGAGGTTTGCAGCGGACCGGCCCGTCGATTTCCTGCGGCAGTCGGGCGCGGTCGCGAAAGGTGCGGCCCCGGTCGTAGCTGAACATGACCTCGCCCCACCACTCGCCGGGATTAGGCCCAACTTTGAAAAATAACATGGTTGGGGTATCGCCGGGTGGTTGGTAGAGAACCGGGTTCCAGGTGGGGTGGCGAAGCTCGTCGTGCTGAATGCCGTTGGCCCATTCCCGTGGTCCGGACCAGCCGGCTCCGTCGTTGTAACTGGACCAAATCCCTACATCGGGGTTTTTCTCTCTGGTTCCCCCGAACCACGCAGCTACAAGGCCGCGCGAGGTTTCGACAATCGTAGAGGCATGACACTGCGGGTGCTTTGCTTTGGTAAAAATAAACTCCCGGCTGATCAGTCCGGGGAATATCGGATCGTCTGCTTTCATTGGTTCGCGGGCTTCGAGTTTGTCTGCCGGGTAGGTAATGCAATCGTCATGTTTGATGTAGTAAATCCGACCGTTCTCGGCGCCGACGATGAGATCCGGTTTGCCGTCTTTGTCGAAGTCTCCCACTGTCGGGCTGCTGGTGTGACCGGCTACATTTCGTTTCGCGAGATTGCCGATTTTTTTCAATATCACTTTACCGCCTTCAGCGTCTTTGCAATTTCTCCACCAAACGGCATTTTCCGAATTAGTCAGTATATCGAGGCGACCGTCGCCGTCCCAGTCGACTACAGCCAGTTTGACCCGTCCGGAGCGCCCGGCGGTTTGTTTATTCAGTCGCACCGGATTGAGGTCCTCATCGAGAAAAATACGGGTTTCCTGCCGGTTCCGGTTTTGGCAGGTGAGGTAGCCTTCCTGATCGAGGATCACGAGATCCAACTCGCCGTCCCCGTCAAAATCGGTCGCCAGCGGTGTGGTGCGCCACTGGGTTTGGAGGTTTTCCGACAGAGTCTGCCACCAGTAAAAAGCGGGCGGGGCTTCTTTCGTCCAAAAGGGCAGGGGAGACTCGGTGAGACCTTGTTCTGTATTGCGCAGCAGCTGCAGCTTCGGCCAGATCGAATTGACGAGGATGTCGTCGCGACCGTCTTTGTCCCAGTCAGCAACGGAGATCGTGGTGTAGCCCCATTTGGCTTCGGCAGGACCCTGGATGGATCCGCTTTCCCCGGCGAGGACGCGAAATTCTTTGCCGTCGGCTTTGAGTAATTCCGGGGCACCCCATTTTTGGCCTTTGCCATCGAGATTTTCGAAAAATGCAATGTTGCCGGCTGTGTTGCCGGAGAGAATATCTTCATCCCCGTCGCCGTCCCAGTCATGCACGAAAGGGGTGGCGAGTGCACCGAATTTTAGCGTATCTGCCTCCTGTTTGAAATAGACCGGCTGCCGGAAAAGGGGAGTGGTGGCGCCTTCGGGCGTTACGTTTTCGACGAGCGCGACACGGCCGTCTTCGTCTCCGGTGATCAAATCAAAATCTCCGTCCTGATCCCAGTCGAATGCAGTCGGCGTGATCATTTGGAGATGCATCACGAGAGGTTTCCCGTCATCGCCGGTCAGCTTTCCACCACTGCCGTAAACCGGTTCGCTGCGGGTGCCGGTATTTTTGAAGTAGGT
>JARGOZ010000137.1:0-11873 GCA_029213025.1 Verrucomicrobiales bacterium | reverse complement strand
AAATTCCCCGCATAACAGATCGAGATCGCCGTCCCCGTCGAAGTCCGCGAAGTTCGGGCTCGGCCAGCCGAAGACATCGATCGGAGACCCGCCGGCGTGTAGTTGCTGCGGTTTGTCGGAGTATTTCCCGTCGACGTTTTCGATCAGATAAACCCAACCGTGCAGTGGTCCGTTCCGCCAGCGCCCCTGGGCGTCATAAGCGTGATCCCACTCGTAATCCGCCCAGTCGCCGATTCCCACGATGATATCCTGGTCACCGTCGCCCTCCCAGTCGACGTAGCGCCACATCCGCGCCCGTGTTTTTCCGGGATGGATTTTGGTGGTGGGATAAATCTTCTTCTGTTTGGAAAAAGTGCCGTTTTTGAAATCGAGATATTCGACGTTTTCCCGCAGCACACGCGGCTCGCCGTCGACATAACTGACCTGGACATTGTGACCGGTTTTTCCGATATGAACGCCCGGTTTAAAAACCGGCATTTTCACCTTCGGATCCTGCGATGCGTTTTCGAAGAAGTAAAAACCGTTGGAAGGTTTGTCGGGGCAGGAAACGATCAGATCAAAATCCCCGTCACCGTCGAAATCCATCGGCAGCGGCCAGGCCCACAGTCCCACACCCAGGTCGACTTCCAGTCCGGGGTTGTTGTGCTTGAGAGGCAGGAGTTTCCAGGAGTCCTCTGCGTGGACGAGGCCGCAGACCATCAGCGCGGTGACAAGGAGATGTTTCATTTTTTCAGTGATCGGTAAAGTTTGCCACTGATTACCTATTGCTGAGTACCAATTACCGAAATTTGACGCGCCCCTTGACTTGCGGCTTTACGTTGTGGAATTGCCTTCGCGGACGTCGGAAGGGTTCAAATTGATCAATTTCCAATTAGAGACTGAAACGCCTCGTGCTGACTGATCAGGGTTAGCGCCTCCCTGGTCAGGGTTTTGCCCGGCTCGCTGTTATGCCAGGTGCTGGCTCCGCTGGGATGGGGCAGAGGAATCGCATCGCATTTGATACCGGCGAATTCGATCGCGTGCTGTTGGCCGATGACATCCACCAGTTTGCCGGTTTTCGGTAGAAATTGCGTGATAGCCAGTTTTCCGACCGGCAGAATGAGGCGCGGCTGAAGAATCCCGAACTCGCTTTGCAACCATTGCGAGCAGTTGGCGATTTCGGTTTTGTCCGGCACCCGGTCGCCGCCTCCGCTGTTAGCCTTGCCTGGAAAACAGCGGCATACGGCGGCGATATAGACCTGCTCGCGAAAAGTCTCTTCGTCGATGCCACAGGCTTCCTCGAACCAGCGGAACATCGTCTTGCCGGCCTTCCAGGCGAAAGGCCGCTGCAGTTCGGGTTCTTTCACGCCCGGAGCCTGACCGATCAGCATAACCCGGCTGACCACCGGACCGCCACTGACCGGCGGAGGGGCCATGTTCTTGCAGGTTCGACAGCGGCGCAGGGCGGTGACGTGTTGCTGTAGTTGGGTTTTCACTACCACGCCCATTCCCGTTCATTTAGACGGACGATTTTTCCCGTGGTCCAGTTAATCAACGCATGCACCTCAAACATATCGTCTCCCTGTAATGCGACATGGTAGTAATATCCGTCCGGATGATACTTCTTCTGCTTTGAATTCGGCAGCCATAGATGATTAAAATTGAGCAGGGTGAAAGAAACGCCATCGATATGTACATCAGGATGAAAGAATTTCATTTGAGGCTCCATAGTAGCGGGGCTGTAGTATCCTTGTCTGACAGCAGCAGGAAATTTTTCCATCTTTGATTCGAGTTTCGTGAGGGCCTGCCAGTTTTTCACCGTCAAGGCGATGGCCTGCCGTTTGGAAAAGTTCACCGGTCTTTTGATCAGCTCTTCCCGCAGTTGATTCAATTCATCCAGTGAAGCACACCGATCAATACGTATTCTATTGCTGCCGTCTCTTTCAATTGTAACAGCACCTTGTGATTTACATGTTACACCGGCGATGGACGCCTGCCAGATAACACACTCAGGCTCCCGGTTAAATAACGGAGTTCCAATCGGGGGGTGTCCGTATGCTTTTTGGTATACGGCAACAGCCTGTTCATAAAAACTTTCTATATCAGTTGCGGCCGCGAAACTCTCCCGTAAACCGGGCAGACAGATACTGACTTCGAAAAACCGGTTTGAGGTATCGAAGTAGCCGGAGAAAAATATATCTTTGGTAATTTCATATTTCACTGAATTATCATTACTGAACTCAATCGGGCCATGGTTTTTGATTCCGAACCGGTTGAGGATTTGCTCCACTTCGCTGGTCATCGCCCGGTGATTGTATGCCCAGTCGGGTTCCGTGATTTCGTTGTCTTTCTTCGGCGGGCGAAGCGTCGGGTCAACCAGGGCTTGCTGGTATTCCGGCCATGATCTTACCTTCTCAAGAGTCAATTCCTCGAACTGTTGCCCATGGGAAATCGATGTGAGCATCCCAATGATAAACCAAAGCACGCGCGTTCTCATCGCCGCCAGCTTACCCGCGGCTAGGCAGGGTGTCACTTTTTTGTGGATCGAATCGAATTCAATTCCGAAGGCAGGCCGGCGGTCGGTTTTGCGGATTTGATTTCGAAATGACTGCCGATAGGGTGACAACCCGAAACCCAATATCCTTTACCAAATACCCAAAAAAATGCTGATTTTCGATGCACATCTCGATCTGAGTCTCAACGCCCTCGAGTTCAACCGCGATCTGCGTCTGCCGGTCGCCACAATCCGGGAGGGTGAAAAAGGAATGACCGATCTCCAGGCGAGGGAGGGCGCTACGGTTTCTTTTCCGGAGATGCGAAAAGGCAATGTCGGGATCTGTGTCGCCACCCTGATCGGCGGCTGCATGAAACCCGCTGCTCCGGTCGGGTCGTGGAATTCGCCGCCGCAGGCCTGGGCGATGACCCAGGGACAAATGGCCTGGTATCGGGCCATGGAAAAGGACGGTGCGCTGCGGCAGCTGCTCTCCTGGGCGGATGTCGAAAGTCACCTCGCCGAGTGGAAAGCGGACCGGGAAAATACCCCGATTGGCTACATTTTGAGCCTCGAAGGCACCGATTCTTTCCGCACTCTCGATGATCTCGACTACGCGGTGGAAACTCACGGTTTAAAAGCCGTGGGCCCGGCGCACTACGGCGAAGGGCGCTACGCCCTCGGCCATGACCAAAGCGGCCCGCTTTCAGAAAAAGGCCGGGAATTGGTGCGCAAAATGGATTCGCACGGCCTGATTCTCGATGTCACCCACCTGTGCGATGAGACGATGCGGGATGCCCTGGAAATCTACGAAGGTCCTGTCTTGGCCAGTCATCACAACTGCCGGGCGCTGGTCGATGATCCCCGCCAACTCTCTGATGAACAGATCAAAATTCTCGCCGAAAAAGGCGCTGTGATCGGTGTCGCCTTCGATATCTGGATGGCCGTTCCCGGCTGGATTCGGAGAAAAACCAAACATCCCGATATTCCTGAAGCGACCATGGAGGCAGTGGCCAATCACGTCGATCACGTCGCCCAGCTGCTTGGGACCACGAAGCACACCGGCATCGGTACCGATCTGGACGGTGGCTTCGGCATCGAACAGGGGCCCCGCGATCTCGATACCATCGCTGATCTGCAGGTTTTTTGCGAAATTCTCGAAAAACGGGGGTATTCCCGGTCCGATCTCGAAGGAATTTTTCATCAAAACTACCTGGACTTCCTGAAACGCGCGTGGAGGAAGTAGCCCCATGAGTTATTCCCTGCTTTTTGACATCGGAAATGTGATTGTCAGCTTCGATTTTCGCATCGCGGCGCGAAAGGTTGCACCGATGTGCGACATACCTGCTGAGTCGCTGCTGCCCTCGGTCAGCGGCATGATGATCGATCTCGAATCCGGTGTCATATCGTCCGACCAATTCATTGACAGTGCGATAGATAAAATCGGCTACACCGGTGAGCGGGATTTCCTGGTGCATGCTTTTCAGGATATATTTGAAGTCAATGAATTGAATGTGGAACTCATTAAGCAGGAGTCGGGAAAAGGGGTTCCTCTGTATTTGCTGTCCAATACCAGCGGGATACATGTTCCGTGGCTTTTTCGCCATTACCCGGTGTTTCAATACTTTGAAAAAGGTATCTTTTCTCATGAAGTTTTCTGTATGAAACCCGATCCCGAAATCTACCGGAAAACTATCGATATACTCGGTGTGGATCCTGCCAAAACCATATATATCGATGATATAGAGGAGAATTGCCGGGCGGGAGCGAAAGCCGGATTTCAAACCTGTTGCTACCGGAAAGAAAACCATACTGAATTTCTGGCCGAATTAGCCGCCCGCAAAGCCGCTCTTGCCGCTTGTTGAGGTAGGTGAAACCACGATTCAACAGGGTACAGTCGCGGACCTAACAGGGTACAGTCCTGCATTCAACAGGGTGCAGTCCGGGATCAAACAGGGTACAACGGGCAGGTAGGCGTGTTCCGCTTTTAGGGAAAAGCTTTACTTCTGGCCAGGAATATGTTTTTCCATTACCTTTACAAAAAATACCGATGGCAGACCGATACACAATTGAAGGACGACTTGGCAGGGGTGGTATCGGTGCGGTTTATAAAGCATTTGATAATCATCTCCAGCGGGATGTCGCAATTAAAAGGCTGCTGCCGATTGAGGAAACCAACCTGAATGAAGATTCCGGTGTGTCTCTTGAAGCGGAGGCAAGGGCGCTCGCGTCCCTTTCCCACCCCAATATTGTTACCATCTTCGAGTTCTCTGAAGATGACGAAGGTGCCTACGTGGTTTTCGAGTTGATCGAGGGCGATACGCTGAAGGCCATTATTGAAACCGGTGCCCTGTCGGAAAATGATTTTTATGAAGTAGCCGATCAAATACTCGATGGCTTGATCGCTGCTCACGCCGTGGAAATTCTCCACCGCGATATTAAGCCCGCCAATATCATGTTGAGCTGGTTGGCGTCGGGAAAATTTCAGATCAAGATGCTCGACTTCGGGCTCGCGAAATTCAGCGAGAAACCATCTCTCCAGACCCTCGACCAAAAAGGCTCCTTCCTTGGTTCGATTGATTACATCGCGCCCGAGCAAATTGATCTTCGCCACCTCGATCAGCGAACCGATCTGTACTCCCTTGGTTGCGTTCTCTACTTCGCGCTCACCCAAACCGCTCCTTTTAAAGGCAAAAGTATGGCGGAGACTATGAACAACCACACCAAAGGTAAATGTGTGCCTTTGGAAAGTCTCCGGCCCGATATACCTATCGCAGTGAGTCGCTGGGTGATGAGCCTGATGGCGAAAAATCCCGACGACCGTCCCTCTACCGCTCTCGAAGCCCTGGAGGGATTGACTAAAGCGAGGCAAACCGCTAATGAATCGATTACCGATTCTCTACCTGTAGCCAGGCTTGTCGTTCCGGTTGTTACCACAGCCCACCCGGTTCATGAAACAGTTGAGTTGAATGATACTCAGCAAATTGTTACTACACCATCCCCGATGACGGGTGTGATTCCCGCGCACCCCACAGCTTCGCGACCCGCTCCCTCTTCGAAAAAGTCCACTCGCTATATTCCGAAGCAGGAATCGTCCAGCCAGACAACAAAAGTGATCGTCATAACTGTAGCGGCCTGTCTGGCTCTGCTTGTCGGAATCATAGTAATGGTGCAGAAAGACAACGACGGGAAGAAGACGGTGGTATCAAAATCGGCTCCAAAGAAAAGCGGCAAAAGTTCACCGGAATCCCTGCCCGATGTAAAAATCGACTTAGGCTCACTATCAACGCCGGGACAATTCGCCTCGTCGTGGACCAATTCCGGTTCGACCAGAGGCTTGCCAAAGCTGCCGTCCATGGATTCCCTGGTCGCCTTCTATTCGGCAAAAGCTTCGATCCACCGCGAAGACGGCTCTCTCTATATGGGGACCGGGGCTGATAAAGCGAAGCTGAGCGGGATGGAAAATTTGGCACCCCGGGCAAAGCGGGGTCACGTTCTCCGGGCCACAGAAGGCACGCCCAATCCTCCCCGTGTGCAATCTATGAGGACGGGAACCCCGTTGATCATTTTTCCGGCCGGGCAGAAATTTGCCGCGTCTGTGGGTTCAGACAATATCCGGTCGGATAAATTTACTATAGTCATGTTATGCAGAGTGCCTACGGAACAGTCCACATCGTTTCTCCGCTTAGTGGTTAGAGATTCCGCCGGGAAAGACCAGCGAAAATTCGCCCGGATTGGCCACAGCCCGACTAAATTGTGGCTCGAAACAGAGGGGCCTTCCGGGGAGCTGGCGCGGGTGGAGAAAGACTTTTCCAATACCGGAGTAACGGTGATTTTTCTGGAATACAGCGGATCCAATTCCGCCCTGCAGTTGTGGGAGGAAAGTAAGACCGAAGATCTTACCGGTACAGATCCGGTTGAGACCTCGACCAGCGGGGAGGTTCAGCTGCTGCGTTACGAGTTCGGGCATTTGTGGCGGGCTCCGAACGGTAGTAACGCCAGGCCCTTCCAGGGCATGGCGCTGGCCATCTATACCGATATGTTGAGCAGTGAAGAAAAGAACGACGTCACCTTTGAGCTGCTGGAACTTTTTCTGTAGCCCGGAGCGTGCCGATTCCTGTTTCACCCTGCGCGGAAACTACGCCATGGAATGAATTAGTTTCTTGTTCACAAATTCCATGATGCCCAACCTGGAAAGTTCGCGACCGTAGCCGGAGTTTTTGATCCCTCCGAATGGTAGTGCTGCCTGGGAGTTGGTTGGCTGATTGATAAATACCATTCCGGTCTCGATTTGTTCGGCCACCCTTCGGCCTCTCTCGATATCGGATGTATAGACAGAACCGCCTAATCCGTAGGATGAGTTATTCGCCAACTCGATCGCCTGCGCCTCATCATTGACTATGTAAATGCTGGCAACCGGTCCGAACAATTCTTCGTCGAAAGTAGGCATTTCCGGAGTCAGCCCCGAAAGAATTGTTGGGTTATAGAATGCACCGGGGCGGTCCGGCCGTCCTCCGCCGAGCAGCACGGTTGCTCCGGCTTTGACGGCGCTTTCGACTTTTTCAGCAAGTCCTACTGCAGCCGGTTCGCTGGAAAGTGGCCCGACATCGGTTTGCTCATCCATGGGGTCACCCAGACGGAGGCCGGTCATCCTGTCTTTGAATCCGGAGATAAATTCCTCCGCCACCTCTTTGACTACGATGAAGCGTTTTGAAGCGACACACGATTGCCCGGTGTTTGTCATTCGGCCTTTCACCGCCATCTTAACGGTGGATTCCATATCGGCATCTTCGAGAACAATAAAGGCGTCGTTACCGCCGAGCTCCAAAACAGAGGGTTTCAATTCGCTTCCGGCAAGCCCCGCGACCGAACTACCGGCGCGTTCACCACCGGTTAGTGAAACACCTCTTACACATTCCAGCTCAATGATCGGTTTGACGAATTCGTGAGGAATGATCAGATTGGTAAAAACCCCGTCGGGAAGCCCGCATTCCGCGAGTAGATCCTGAATTTTTTCCGCGCACTGCGGCACAATAGAAGCGTGTCGCACGACCGCTGTGTTCCCGGCCATCAGGTTGGGTGCGATAAAACGCACAACCTGATAAAAGGGAAAATTCCATGGCATCACACCCAGCAGGACACCTGTTGGCGCGTATTGGATGTAGGCATTTGCCCCTTCGACCTCCATTTGATGGTCACTGAGGAATTCTTCGGCACCGTTCGCGTAAAATTCTACGATTTCAGCGCAAAACTCTATTTCAGCGCGACTTTCGGAAATGCGTTTGCCCATTTCCAGTGTGATTAATTTGGCCAGTTCGTCGGTCCGCTCTTTCAACAGTTCAACGAATTCCAACATGATGTCCTTTCGTGTGTCGAAGGAAGTTGTTTTCCATGAGTGGTAGGCTTCACCTGCTTTGTTCACGGCTGCCAGAGCTTCTTCTTTGGACAGTGATTCGAAAGTTTTTAATACTTCTCCAGTGGCCGGGTTGGTGCTTGTAATAGACATGATAGTAATTGTGTTCCGGGTTGTTTTTTGTCGGATTAATTTATCTAACTAGTTTGCGCAATTTTCCTGCCGGAATCAGAATCGCGAAAGCAAGCGGCACAGGGGCGGTTATGGACCGGGAAATTCCCTGTATCGCACGATTGGTGATTGCACCTTGCAATCCGCCGGGCGCCGAGTCATTGCTGACGTCAAAAGGCCAGTAAAAATCGCAATTGAACCATTTATTCCGTGCGAGGGTGACAGCACGATGAAGATATTTGCTGTCCTTTTTTCCCTGTTTGCTTTTTGTCTTTCCATTCAGGCGGATCAGAGGCAACCGGCCGGGCCGTTTATCTTCGGCTATACCGATCAACTCAGTTATCAGGTCGGGGACGAGGTTTCCTTTCACATTTCAAGTTCCGAAAAATCGGTTTCGATGGTGGTTGCCAGGCTGGCGGCCGAACGGGACGAGGTTTTCAAAGAAACAGACATAAAGTGTACGGCCCACCCCGTTCCCGACCGGGCTTCGTCTGACGGATGTGGCTGGCCGTCTACCTATAAACTCAAAGTTGCCGATACCTGGCGAAGCGGCTACTATGAGGTCACACTCTCCGGGCCGAATGCAAAAAAGAGTACTTTGTTCTTCGTCGTCAGATCTGCCAGTCCGGGAAAAAACGCATCGATCTTACTGCAGTTGGCGACCAACACCTATACGGCTTATACAAACTGGGGTGGTCACAGTCTGTATTCATTTCATGATCGGGATGGTTTACAAGGTCACAAGGTATCTTTTGATCGTCCCCTGAGGTCGCAATATGGCAAATGGGAACTGCCGTTTGTTGCCTGGGCTGAGTCGAACGGATACGAGATAGATTATGCAGTCAACAGTGATCTGGAGTTCCGGCCGGAGATTTTGAAACACTACAAACTGGTTCTCAGTGTCGGGCACGATGAATACTGGTCCACTCCGATGCGCGACCATTTGGAAAACTATATTTCCGGGGGAGGTAATGTAGCTTTTTTCAGCGGCAACACCTGTTGCTGGCAGGTCCGCAGTGAAAACGAAGGCAGGGCGCTGACCTGTTGGAAACAATGGTACAACATGGATCCTCAGTACCGGACCACAGACCATAAATTGCTGAGCACGGCGTGGGGACATCATTTGGTTGGACGGACCGAGAATTCATTAACCGGAGTAGGGTTTATGTGGGGCGGGTATCACAAAAGCCACGGTCAGTTTATGGATGGCCCGGCTTCGTATATCGTACATCGCCCGGAGCATTGGTTGTTTGCCGGGACAACTTTGAAAGCCAGTGAACGCTTTGGAGGGAAAGATACCATCGTTGGTTACGAATGTGATGGTTGTGAAATGCAGTGGCGGGATGGTTTGCCGTTTCCAACCCACCGGGACGGAACGCCGGAGACCTTTGAGATATTGGCGACCTGTCCGGCCAAATGGGCTCCCGGAGACAGTTTGTGGTACGATCGATTTCCGCAGGACAGGATAGGTGCGGCCGTGCTGGGGCTCTATACCAGGGGAGGGACTGTAGTGACCTGCGGATCTACCGATTGGGCTCACGGACTCAAAGGGGGAGATCCGTCTGTGATTCAAATTACCGGCAACGTGCTTGATCGACTTTCCCAATGACAAGGGCTGTATCCGACGAAAACTTGCTATTCCTTTTCCGCCGTTAAAAGCAGACGCAGGAAGGTGTCATCGGAAAATCTATCGTTATCGGTGTCGCCCATGCGCAGGGCTACCATGTCGAGCGACGGAATCACATACATCCGGTTTTTGCCGGCACCGAGAGCGGCAAAAAGATCGGTGCATCCGCCCTGAAAAATCCAGCCGCCGGGAGAACCATCCGGGGCGTTTTGAATCGACTGAGCGCCCTGTCCCTCGGGGTGATTCAGCCACAGGGCGAGTCCGTGGCCGGGATTGACCCCGCCGGGAACTACCAGCTCTTTAAGTAGGTCTTTTCGCACGAGTTGTTTTCCCTGCCACTCGCCACCCTGGAGCAACCATTGGCCGTATTTGGCCCACTCCCGCGCTTTCATGTGGGCGCCGTTGGGAATGTGGGGATTGCCGGATGCATCGTGTACCCATTCCCCGGTGGTCACGCCGATGGGATCGAGAATGCGTTGCTTCAGATAGTCGAGCGGGGTTTGTTTCTTTTCGGCCAGCTTGCGCTTCATGATTTCTCCCAGAACATAGTAGCAGCTTGGACCATACTGGAAATGGACGCCGGGCTCGCGCAACGCCATGACTCCAATCGAGTGCCGGTAGAGATCCGGAGCGAGTGTCTCACGCGCATGTCCCTGAAGATTCTTTACATCCTGCACCAGACCGGCGCTCAGGGAGAGCAGGTGGCGGAGAGTGATCCGGCTCTTTCGCGGGTGATCAGCCCACTCGGTCAGAGTCTTTGCGGCCGGTTCATCGAACGAGTCGACAAGACCGTCTTCAATCATCGCTGCGATGACAGGGCCCCAGAAACCTTTGGTTGCACTGTGCAGGTGTGTGTTTGTATCGGCGTTGAAGCCGTTGTCGTAGCGCTCGAAAACCACTTCGCCGTTTCGCATGATAAGCACGGCGCGACCGTTGTTTTTGGCGGAGTAGTCAGCGGCTTTCTTGTAAGTGGTGGCATCGGGGCCGATGGCCACCGGTTGTGCAGAAGGTGTATTCGGGCCTGGCGGGCGCTTCTTCAAACGCGCCGCTTCGCCTGCCGTGATATAGCCGTCTTTGTCCTGGTCGAGAAAGTTGAAAAAAGGCCGACCTCCCGCTTCTTCACGTGAGATCCGGTTGTCGCCGTCGCGGTCGAGGAGCGGCAACCTGCCCGGCAGCTTTGGAGATCCCGTGTCGGTCTGCGCCGTTGCCATCGGGTGAACGAGGGTGAACAGAGCCAAAGCGGGAAAAAGAATCGTTTTCATGGGTCGCGTTAATCAGGAATCGGGTAAGAAGTGCAATACTGAACCATGAAACACCACAGCACAGGGAAAGTTCTGTCGCTTCACTGCAGTGGATGAGGTTCATTCAGGTTTTCCTCGCACCGAAATTGAGGACAGACGGTATGCCTGTGGTAGAGTTCCGGTTCCCTCGATAGATAACGCGATGATCCTTGAGATTTCCACACCCGCTCTGCTGTTTCCTGCAGTTAGCCTTTTGTTCCTGTCATACACGAACCGGTTTCTTCATCTTGCGGCTTTGATCAGGGAGCTGCATCGCGACTGGCAGAACAGTGGGGAATCAGCCGCATTAGCGCAAATTAACAACATCCGTCGTCGGCTTGTATTAATTCGCTGGATGCAGCTTCTCGGTGCGGCCAGCCTGTTTTTGTGTGTGGTTTCGATGGTTTCGGTTCTCGCTTCGGTACATCTGCTGGCGTTGGCTGGTTTCAGTGCCGCACTCGTTCTCATGGCCCTCTCGCTGGGCTTTTTGATTTTCGAGATTTATGTATCGGGCGGGGCACTGCAGATACTTTTATCAAAGATCGAAAACCGGGAACGCTCGTAGAGTTTCCAGTCCCGGTTTTGTTTCGCCAACGAATGTCCCGTCGCGACAGGGATTAGTTGAACCAGTTGGGAAAAATGATTTAGTAACGATTGGCCGAAATCCTGCTTAGTGATTACAGAATTCAACAAAGGGAGCCCATATGTCATTTTTTGCCAAATTGTTCGGACTAAAAAAGAAGGAAGAAAAAACTACGGAAAGTGAACCAACGCCTCCGGAAGCTGTCGTGGAGCCTGTTGCTGAGACACCGGTTGTAGAGGAGCCTGTTGCTGAGGCGCCGGTAGTTGAAGAGCCCGTTGCGGAGACACCGGTGGTTGAGGAGCCTGTTGCCGAGACTCCGGTAGTGGAAGAGCCTGTTGCGGAGACACCGGTGGTTGAGGAGCCTGTTGCCGAGACTCCGGTAGTTGAAG
>JARGOZ010000136.1 GCA_029213025.1 Verrucomicrobiales bacterium | reverse complement strand
ATACTGATCCAGATCTGCGAGTCGCAATTTTCTCGGGGCGAGCTTTTTTTCCGATGAAGTGACGACAGCCCTGGGCACATGATTTTCTGAGAGAAAATTTAGTAGAGAAGAGACTCCACGCATCACTTCGATACCATTCCTCATGAAGTTAGACAGATAGATATCATCATATCGCTCCATGAAGCCCGACTCACGAAGATCGAGATCGAGGTATTCCCCAACGATTGCAATAAAATCATCCACATGCCGCCCAATCAGTCCCGACAAGACCTCGTCATCGATTGTTTTGCCGAACTGGGCCGCCGTGCTATTCCAGGCAGTTTTACAAGGGGTTTCAGTGTCGATCAGAAGACCGTCCATATCGAAAATTATCGATGTTATTTTTTTCATAGGTTTTCGTGTGTGGAACAGTGTCCGGTGCCGGTCGTGATGAACGACGGGTTCACCAGGAGTTCTTCCACTCGGATGAACCAGACGCGATACTCTGTCAGGGATTACATCAATTTTCAGGCTATCATATCCTGATATTCTTTTGTATCACGCGGGACTGGATCTGTTTGTGCGCACTCGCCATGGAATTCAGTTCCGGCTTCCGGAGTGATTGCACTTTCCGACGAAATAGGGAAGGTTAGAAGGGCTTATATGATCGAACCCCAAACCTTTGAGACGTCAAGTATAACCGTTCTGATTCGGCCGGTAGCGGAAACCGATATACCGCAAATGATCGCTCTTCATCGCCGGTGTTTTCCGAGTATGATGGAATCGGATGAGGCGTGGCGGGAGGATCAATTGCTAAGCCACCTGGAAGTTTTCCCCGACGGTCAGATTGTAGCCGAAGTGGATGGTTGCGTAGCAGCGGTGGCCTCGAGTCTGATCGTGGATCTCGGTCAGAACCCGTTGCGCCATCACACATACTACGGAGTGACGGATGACGGGTATTTCTACAATCACGACCCGCAGGGCGATACTCTTTACGGGGCTGATGTGTATGTCGACCCTGACTTCCAGGGCAAAGGGCTCGGACGGATCCTGTATCAGGTCAGACGGGATCTGTGTAGACGACTCAATTTGAGGCGTATTCTTGGCGGAGGGCGTCTCTGGCGCTACTCGGAGTATGTCGATAAACTGACCCCCGAGGAGTATGTCGTTCAGGTTCGCGACGGGGCTATCGCTGACCCGGTGCTTGGTTTTCAACTGCGTGAGGGGTTTGTAGTGCGTGGTATCATGAAAAACTACATTCGAGATCCGAAAAGCTGTAATCATGCTTCGTTGATCGAGTGGCTGAATCCGGACTATCAGGTTGATCCCGACGAAGAGCGAAACGTCAGGGTGGCCTGTGTTCAGTATCAGATGCGTCGAATTGCTGACTTTAATGAATTTGCGGCACAGGTACGCTACTTTGCGGAAACTGCCGGGGAGGACTACGGCGCTGAGTTTGTGGTTTTCCCGGAGTTTCTTTCCGTGCAATTGCTCTCGGCGCTTAAGCCGATGGGCTCGCGGGAGGGAATCCGTAAGCTATCTGAATTTACCGACGAGTTTATGGGTTTGATGAGCTCCCTCGCTCAGGAGCAGGGCCTTTATTTGATCGCTGGCTCGCATCCGGTCGCTCAGGCAGACGGCTCTCTGCACAATGTATCAATGATATTTCGTCCGGACGGTTCGCACGTGAGTCAGCCGAAACTCCACATCACGCCGTGTGAGAAAACGTGGTGGGGAATCTCAGGCGGAGACTCGCTGATTGTGGTGCAAACGCCGAAGGCTTGTGTCGGGATCCTGATTTGCTACGACGTTGAATTCCCGGAAGCAGCGCGATACCTGGCGGATCAGGGCGTGGAAATTCTATTCGTTCCCTATTGTACGGACAATCGTCAAGGCTACTTGCGAGTCAACACCTGTGCCGCAGCACGGGCTATTGAAAACCAGATCTATGTAGCGACCGCCGGAGTGGTGGGTAATCTCCCCGATGTGCCGGCGATGGATATCCACTACGGTCGCGCGGCGGTCTACACGCCTTCAGATTTCGAGTTCGCCCGGGATGGAATTCAGGCAGAGGCAGACCCCAACATTGAAACGCTTCTGGTTACCGATCTTAATATTTCAGATTTGTACCGCTCGCGGGCGAGTGGTTCGGTAACGCCGACAAACGATCGTCGGCATGATCTATTCGAGTTCGTTACTCATGTTCATAGTGAGTATCAGTCCCCGGGAGTACAGGAAGCCACTTCAGAGGAGTAAACAATACGCAGGGACTGTTCTGATGAATCAGGCCGTAACAGAGTCTGTTTTCAGAACTCCGCTGGACAATACGCGGGCCCTCAGTCCTCCATTGCCGAGGAGGGCTGCTTCGGCCCCCTCACAGAAGGCTTGTTCCATCCAATAGCAGGGGCGTGCTTCTTCCACTCCGAAAAATTTCACTCCCTGAATCTCGAAGTTTTTACCAATCAATGAATTAAGATCCACTTCGGCGACGATGATATTTCGACGGAAAACCTCCGGTCCGCGATCAAATACACCGAATTTTTCTTTGAGGGTGAGAAAGGTTTCGTAGGAAAAAAAGGTGACCTGACCTTTGTAATCCTCTTTGTAATCAAAGAAACGGTCTCCTTTGATTCCTTTTCCTTCGACGAGGCTAATTTCTTCGACTTCCTCCACGGTTGAGGTGCCGGGAGGCTTGTTGTGGTGCCCGAAGTAGTTGTGTCCTTCCGAGATATAGAGATGCAGGATCTTCAAAATGATGTCTATGCCTCCACTTTCTTCCCGTATAATTTGTCTACGATCGGGGAAATTTTGCTTTGCAGTTTTATCACATCCGCTTCGCTGAGAGATTCCTGCTCCGGGAGAGTGACAATTTCCTGAATTTCTTTCAGGGTCGCCACAACATCCTCGATCATTTTATTCTTTTCAGTCCGGGCCAGCATGGTTTCCAGATTAGCAACAAAGTATTCGACAATCTCCGGCTTTGCGATCACGGCAGCTTTCTCCCGGTCGAATGGTTCCAGAGAGGCGGCGCAACCGATTTCGAAAGCCCGAAGCCAGCCACCGAGCGCGATGAAATGCGCAAGATCGACGTCCCGAATCAAAACCATTTCTTTTTCGACATCTTTCTGGGTTTTGGAAAGCTGAGCTTTGAGGCTGCTCCAGTCCTGCAGATTTTGGTGGTCGAGAAGAGCTTTGGTATGACTTTTAATCCGCGTGCCCGCTCCGATCGCTTTGGCGTGGTCAAGCAGGGAAAGCCCCACCGGTTCCAGGTCGAGAAACTGTTCCGCTTCGACAGCGAAAAATCCGTCAGCGATCAGAAATCCGAGGGTGATGGCCACCATGTTCCGGTCGGTTCCTGTTTCTTTCGGAATGACGCGTTTGAGTTCGTCGTAGGGGAGGGGGCGAAGTTTTTTGAGATCCTCGAAAATTTTGCGGATCGACGGGGTCGTGAACTGGTTGATGCCAAATTCCTCGCGCACGTGTTCGTCTTCCAGTAACTCGTCGGGAATCTCCTGAGAATGCGCAGGCAGCGCGGTTAGGATGGGTAGCAGGATAGAAAAAATGAGTATCTTTTTCATCGTGGCAGGTTAGTCCAGTCTACAACGTTTGATCAGCTCCAACGGTAGGGGCAATGACGTTCATTAAGGTATCTTAGCCAAAAAGCAACTTTTCGATCAAAGATCTGTATCGATGTTTTATTAGGCAAAAACTCCTTATTGATCTAAGAAAACGACCGGTAAATCGTTTTGCTATGGTAGATTACCCATGAATACTAACAAATACTCATGGCTGTCCGCAACCTGTTACCTTGTGATCGCTGCCTGCCTGCCGTTTTTATGCAGTTGCACCGTCAAGACCGGGGGCTTTAAGGATAGCTCATATTCGATGGAGGTTTCGGTGCCTCAGCAAAAAATGGCCGTGTACAACCAGGGGAAAATGGTAAAAACCTACTCGGTTTCGACTTCAAAATTTGGCATTGGAGATCAGAAAGGCAGCTACAAAACGCCTCTTGGGAAGTTTGAAGTGGCCGAGAAAATTGGAACCGGCAAGCCTTTCGGGGCTGTGTTCAAGAGCCGCAAGTGGACCGGTGAAGTGATTAAACCGAATGCCCCCGGCCGGGACCCGATTGTTTCCCGGATTCTCTGGCTGCACGGGCTGGAGCCGAAAAACAAAAATGCCTATTCGCGCTGTATTTATATCCACGGAACTGCGGCGGAGAAGGATATCGGTAAGAAATCGAGCTACGGGTGCATTCGGATGAAATCGCGGGATATCATCGAGTTGTACGACAATGTCGCCTGGGGATCTCCTGTCGAAATTGTTAACCGGAAGCTTTGGTCCGGCATCGATAATCCGGAAACGCAACTCAATGAGGATCTGACAATTCCGATTGCGGCGCAAAGCCCCGGGGATATTTTCCGCAATCAGGATGATAACAAACCATTGTGGAGTGAATTGACTCCGGATCAGGCCGCCCGCGAGATCCTCGACCGGGAAGGATTTGAAGTTTCTTACTTCACAATTGAGCCTATCTACTAGAATTTCTTGACGGACCTGACAATTAGTGTAGATTCCGCGCCTTCGAATTTAAGTTTTTACGAAACCACGTTATGGCTAACAACGCTTCAGCAAGGAAAAGAATCCGTCAGACAGAGCGGGCGACTTTAAGAAATCGCACCGCAAAAAGCCGCCTCCGCACTTATCGGAAGCAGGTTCTGACATCTATTGAAGAGGGTGATGCTGAAAAAATTCAAACCGCTTACAATCGTTTTACTTCCGCAGCAGATCGCGCCGCGAAAAATAACGTGATTCACAAGAATACGGCAAGCCGCATGAAAAGCCGTATGGCTCACCGTATGGCCGCTCCGTCTGCGTAAGAAACTTTTTCCGATCATTCTGAAAACTGAGGTAAGCTGACTGTATGAAGTCAGCTTTCTTTGTGTTTGGATTTCTCGTTTTTCTTCTCCCGCCCTGTTTGGGACAGGATGCGGTTACGGAAGCAAGAAAGCGCCTCACCGAGCGGCGTAATACCGGAAATACCGGTGCGTTTGTCACTCCAACGCAGTCGAGAAATCAAACTGTCGTTTCCTACGTCACTTATCTGAGTGAAGAACGCGAGTGGATTGATGCCAAAGGCCGGAAAATGACCGGGCGACTTGTCGCGTTTTCTGCACCGGAGCCGGGGAAAACCGGCCCGGTCGTTGTCCTGCACGAGGGAAAAGTCAGGCTGCGCAGAAGTGGGGCTAAAGTAAACAGCGACCTTCCTCTTGATCTGCTCTCAGAAGCGGACCGGGATTTTGTAAAATCAATCGACGCTGCCATCAAGAGGCAGGTGGAAACCGCAGCTAAAGCGGAATAGAAGTGATTGAATTTCTTGCGGGGAGAGGATCTGCCATCAAGTTGCCCTCTTTTTTATGGCGACAAATCCAGTCATCAGAATTCAGGGCGCGCGGCAACATAATCTCAAGAACCTGAACCTTGAGATCCCCCGCAATCAACTCGTTGTCATCACCGGGGTATCCGGATCCGGAAAATCGTCTCTCGCGTTTGATACCCTGTATGCAGAAGGGCAGAGGCGCTACGTGGAGAGTCTCTCGGCCTACGCGCGCCAATTTCTGGACCAGCTGGAAAAGCCTGAAGTGGATTTCATTGAAGGGCTAACCCCGGCGATTGCGATCGAGCAGCGAAGTTCGCAGCCGAATCCGCGTTCCACCATCGCCACGGCGACGGAGATCTACGATTACCTCCGGATTTTGTTCGCTGCGATCGGTCGGCCTCATGATCCTGAAACCGGGACAGCTCTGGTTCGTCACACGACCGGAGATATTGTCGGGATGCTGACATCCCAACCGGAGAAGACCAGAGTCATCATTCTTGCGCCGGTGAAAACCGAAGCGGGTGAAGAGGTTTCTCAAATGTTGGATCGACTCAAGAAACAGGGATTTCTCCGGGTTCGGATCGATGGCGAGATGACCGAAATCGATGAGCTGGAAAAGCAGCCGAAGAAAAAGTCGGAGATTGAAGTGGTGGTTGATCGAATTGTGATCCGCGAAGATATTCGCAGTCGTCTTGCTGATTCTTTGGAAACCGCCCAAAGATTGTGCCCCACGGTAATCAGAACTCTGGTGCAGGAACCCGGGCAGGAGGACTACGAATTGCATGATTTCACAACGGTATACACGAATCCCGAGACCGGTTACACACTCGGCGCGCTGACTACGAAGCATTTTTCCTTCAACAGTCATCTGGGAGCCTGTCCGGATTGTCACGGACTCGGCTCGACGCTGCGTCCCGATCCCGAACTGATCATGCCGTTTCCCGAAAAGACGCTTGATCAGGGCGGAGTAAAAACCTGGTGGTCGGGATCGAAAAAGCGCAAAGGTTTCCATCAGCGGGCGATTGCCGACCTCGCAGAGGAATACAAGCAGGGACTGAATATTCCGGTAGGGGAGCTATCCTCCGATTTTACCGAAGCTCTCCTTTATGGAAACGACAATTTCGAAGGCCTTTGCACTCAGGCCCTGCGTCTCCTCGATCAAACCAAAAGCGAAGTTACCAGAAGAAACGTTCGCCGTTTTATGTCTCCTTATCCCTGTAAGACCTGTGAAGGAAGTCGCCTCAAAGACGAGATTCTAGCGGTGACGATGGATCACGAAACGGATCCCCGAAGTATTGAGGGCTTTACGTCGCTGAGTATCGGAGAGGCATTACAATGGCTCGACGGGGTTATCCTTACCGGACAGCAGAAAAGCTATGCGGTAGACGTGCTCAATGAAGTCCGGAAAAGGCTTAGCTTTCTCACGGAGGTTGGTCTGGGGTATTTGACCCTCGACAGGCATAGCGGAACTCTTTCGGGTGGAGAAAGCCAGCGAATTCGCCTGGCTACGCAACTTGGTGCCGGACTGGCCGGAGTTCTCTATGTTCTCGATGAACCCAGCATAGGTCTCCATCAAAGCGACAACGAAAAGCTCATTGCCACACTGAAGAATTTGCGCGACGCCGGCAATACTGTGATCATCGTCGAGCACGATGAGGAGACAATGCGTGAGGCGGATCATCTCATCGATATTGGACCCGGGGCCGGCGAGGAGGGCGGCAGGCTGCTTTCACAGGGAACGCCGGCCGAAGTGATTGGCGATGAGAATTCTATCACCGGAGCATGGCTTTCGGGTGATCGGAAAATCGAAATTCCCACCCCGCGGACGATCAAAAAGGGTTCACCGGCGATTGTGATCAAAGGGGCCCGCGAGAACAATCTCAAGTCCGTGGATGTCTCTTTTCCTCTGGGTAATCTGATTTGTGTCACCGGACTGTCCGGTAGTGGAAAATCGACTCTGGTAGACACCATTTTGCGCAGAGCATTGTTTCGGCATTTCCATCAGTCAAAAGACCGTCCCGGAGTTCATGACAGTATTTCCGGGTTTGAACACGTCGATAAAGCGATTGTGATTGATCAGGCTCCGATTGGCCGTTCTCCCCGCTCCAATCCGGCGACTTACACCAATGTGTTTAATCCCATTCGGGATTTATTCTCGCAGCTGCCTTCGAGCCGTGCGCGCGGCTACGGACCGGGGCGTTTCAGTTTTAACGTAACCGGTGGCAGGTGTGAAGCCTGTCAGGGGGATGGATCGATTAAAATCGATATGCATTTCCTGAGCGATGTCTATGTCACCTGCGAAGCCTGCAACGGAAAGCGTTACAACCGGGAGACACTGGATATAACTTATCGCGGTAAAAGCATCGCCGACGTTTTGGAAATGACTGCTGCTGAAGCATTGACGTTTTTCGCGAAAATCCCGGCCATTTCGCAGCGACTCCGGGCTCTTCGGGATGTCGGCCTGGGATATCTTCATCTCGGCCAGTCCGCTACTACACTTTCCGGAGGGGAAGCTCAGCGAATCAAGCTGGCTTCGGAGCTGGGCAAAACCTCTACCGGGCAGACTGTATATCTGCTCGACGAACCGACGACCGGTCTCCATTTCGGAGATATCGCGACTTTACTGGAAGTATTCTACCGGCTTCGCGACGCGGGAAACACACTGATCGTAATCGAACATAATCTGGATGTGATTAAATGCGCCGACCGGGTCATTGATCTCGGCCCCGGGGGCGGTTCAACTGGAGGGGAGATTGTCGCAGTCGGGACGCCGGCCGAAGTCGCCGCCAATGCCAAATCGGTTACCGGTAGATATTTGAAATTTTGATTTCAACAATCATCGGGTGACTACATAGTGAAACGAAGTTATGAAGTCGTGCCCCATTCTCATCAACGGTTCGTGGTCCGTGCCGGACACTGCGGAAACATCCCCGGTTCACAATCCTTCGACCGGTGAAGTCATCGCTCGGGTTCCCATGTGCGGGGCTGATGTCGTCGATGAAGCAGTAACGGCGGCAACCGCTGCATTTGAAAGCTGGTGGCAGACTCCGCCGGTGGAGAGAGTTCGCATTATGATGCGCTACTGCATCCTGCTGGAAGAACATTTTGAAGAACTCGCTTCCTTAATTGTAACGGAACACGGGAAGACAATCACCGAAGCGCGGGGCGATTTGCGGCGCGGAATCGAGGTTGCGGAATACGCCTGCGGGATCACCGATATGCTGAAAGGCGAGGTTCTGGAGAATGTCGCCCGCGGGATTGATTGCTCAGTGGTTCGCCAGCCAGTCGGAGTTTGTGTCGGGATTTGTCCCTACAACTTTCCCGCCCTCGTTCCGATGTGGATGTACCCTATGGCGATAGCCTGCGGAAACACGTTTATCCTCAAGCCCAGTGAAAAAGTTCCCCTTACCGGAATCCGACTCATCGAATTATTCGAGGAGGCCGGTTTACCCAAAGGAGTGTTTTCTGTAGTTCACGGGGGGAAAGAATGTGTCGATGCTCTATTGGAACATCCCGGTGTCGCCGCTGTTTCTTTTGTCGGTTCTTCGCCGGTGGCGGAATATATCCATCGCAAAGGAACCTCTCATGGTAAACGGGTTCAAGCCGCCGGAGGTGCCAAGAATTTTGTGGTAGTGATGCCCGACGCGGATTTCGAAAAAGCGGTTGAAGGACTGACTGACGCCGCTTTCGGTTGCTCAGGGCAGCGCTGTATGGCCGGATCAACCGCGGTTACTGTGGGTAGTGCCGGAGAACGTTTCGTACCTGCGATTGCAAAATCGGCGGAGAGTTTAAAAGTCGGCCCCACTCACGAATCTGCGGAAAGTAAGTTGGGTGGCGTTATTTCTCCGCAACATCGCGATCGAGTGGTCGGCTTGATTCAATCCGCTGTCGACGAAGGCTGCGATTTGCTTGTCGACGGGCGGCATACAAAAGTAGAGAAATATCCGCAAGGGTTTTACCTCGGAGCCTCCGTCGTCGACGGGGTAAAACAAGGCATGCGAATCTTTGAAGAGGAAGTTTTTGGTCCGGTATTGAACGTCATGCGGATGGATGATTTGGATTCCGCTCTTGAAATGGCCGGCAAAGTCGCTTTTGGAAACGGAGCCTGTATCTATACAAAAAACGGTGGAATTGCCCGTGAATTCCGGCACCGGGTCAAAGCCGGAATGGTGGGAATTAATGTAGGTGTGCCGGCGCCGTTAGCTTACTTTCCCTTTGCCGGTTGGGACTACTCCTTCTTCGGCGATTTGCATCTCCAGGGTCGGGAATCGGTGATGTTTTTCACCAGGGCCAAAGTCTATACCGAGCGGTGGTTCACCGAAGGGGAAGGGGATATTTGGCATAAGGATTAAGTTAATTTACAGCGCGGCAATCTTGTCCCTAAAACCAGAGTGGTTTTTGTGAGTCGAGTTTTCTCTATCCCGTTTGGTCCGGGTTTCAGGACGACTGTACCCTGTTAGATGCGGAATTGTACCCTGTTGAATCGCCCTCCGACACATTTTTTCGGGTTCAACAAATTTTTGCATATTTTTTGCGGCATCCCGTCTCATGCTCACAAAATCCCACCCAAATTTTGACGATGAACACAAATCCCTTCAAATCCCTGACTGTAGCACTGGCCGCAATTGCCGCTTTGAACTTTTCGGGCCTTTGCCATGCCCAGGCCTTTAAATTTTATGGACAAAGCTCCCGTGGCTTAGCTGATCCCGCCGCGAACGTGACGATTTCGGCCTCTGAGGATATCGGTAAAAATGTATATGCAATTGACAATCTCGCTGACCAAATGGCTTTCCGCTTCGGCTGGGAGCTGAAATTCAGCAAAGATTCGAAAGCCTCCGGCGCTCTCTACGATCAGATGAAAAAGCACGCTGATTTAACGAATGACCTCATCAAAGCCTACCGCGGCAAAGGGGGGATTTCTTTTCAAACAGCCGCGATTAATGTCCGCAACTCGGTTGCTGAACTACAGAGTCTGAGAAGAGGTACCAAGGTCAGCGAAGCGGTAAGTAACATGATTTCCCAGTCGATTCCTCTGGTCGCTTATGTGAATGACAATGCAGGCAAATTTTCCCCTCAATTGTAAATCCCCGTTCCCTCAGTAAAAACCCCGGTTTCCCCGAAAAAAACAGTCCCCTGACACGAAACAAACCCGCATCGGATTTCCGGTGCGGGTTTGGCTGTGTATCGAGTCCATTAGTTGGTAGAACAGGTTGCCTAACCTGTTTTCACAACCCATGTGAACAGGTTTCGAACTGCCAATCCAGTCAGGCAATGTAGCGCATACCTCTGACAAGATTCTTGCGAATCTTTTACATCTTCCTGACACTTTTCTGCAAACTGAAGCGTCAGTGTAGTATGAAGAAAATCAGTGCTTTACTCAGCATTCTTCTGCTGAGTTCATTTGCCGCAGGTCAGGGTTTGGTGATTACCGATCAGCCCGTAGTCGGAGTTCCCGGTCATAGAATCATTCCGCGACCACCCCGTCCGATTGATCCCTATATCCCGATTCGTGTGCGGAGTTCGGAAGTGGATACAAAAATTGCGGGGCAAATCGCTACCACAACAATTTCGCAGGTTCTCTATAATCCATCCACGAGACGGGTGCAGGGTCACTTTCTATTTCCGCTCCCCAAAGACGCCCGAATCGATTCGTTTTCAATGGAGATTGACGGAGAACTTACCGAAGGGGAATTGCTGGATGCAAGAAAGGACCGGAAAATTTATGAAGATATCGTGCGACGAACTTTGGATCCGGCTCTTTTTGAATATAGTGACCAAAGCCTGTTCAAGGTACGAATCTTTCCTTTTGAAGCTTGTTCGACAAAAGAAATCCGGATCCGCTACACTCAGCTATTGCCGAAAGACGGGAATCTGGTGAGCTACACCCTGCCATTTAAATCGAGAGAGTTATGTCCCGGGTTGGAGAAGGGGAGAAAAGAAAAATTTGTTTTTGAAGTTTCTCTACTGGCCGGAAATGGCCAACGATACCGCACCGTATACTCCCCGAGTCATGATATAGAGGTTGAATTCAGCAGGAAAAAGTCGAAGGCAAAAATCACACTGAGCGATACCGGAGAGATACCAACATCGGACTTTCAACTGGTCTTTTCCACCTCTCCGAAAAAGGGAAATGAAGAGCCGATTACTGCGGAATTTTTTACGCACTACGATCCGGATTCAAAAAACGAAGGCCATTTTCTGCTTTTGGTCAGCCCACAGGTCTGGGAAGAGGTCGAAGGTGATGTGCTCCCGAAAGATGTCGTATTCGTTCTCGATTCTTCGGCTTCGATGAGAGACGGCAAGCTGGCAAAAGCGAAGGAAGGGCTCGATTTTTGTCTTGATTCGTTGAATCCCGCAGACCGCTTCCAAATCGTGAGATTTTCGACCGACAGCGAACCATTGTTTGACGGACTGGTCGTCGCTTCCAAAGAAAATTTGAGGGAAGCAGAGAAGTTCGTCGAGTCGATCAAGCCGATTGGTGGAACGGCTGTCGAGGAGGCTCTTTCGGTAGCTATAGAAAGCTTTGCGGAAACAAAAAGTGACAGCAGGCCCCGGCAGTTGATATTTATTACCGACGGCAAACCGACTCTGGGTGCGACAGATGAAAAAGTTCTCGTGAAGGGAGTAAAGCGCCAACTGGAAGATGCCGATATCGAAGCAAGAGTGTTTTCTTTCGGAATCGGTGAAAAGATCAATACTCATCTATTGGATTTGCTGGCGAGAGAAACCAAAGCTCATACCGCTTATGCTTTACCAGGTGAAGATATCGAACTCAAAATAAGCCGGTTTTATTCCCGTTTTGCGGAACCGGTGTATTCGGATCTCACTGTGAAAATCAACGGACCCGAATGGCTGCGCTCGTTGACTCCGAAAGTCGTGCCCGATGTATTTCGCGGTGATCAACTTGTTATACTTGGCCGGTTTAAAAAAGGTGAAGAGAACGGAAAACTCACCCTCACCGGAACATTCCGCGGCAGAGAGGAAACCTTTACGTTCCCGGTTTCGTTTGCGGAAGGCGGCAAGCAAAATGACTTTATTCCCCGGCTCTGGGCAGTCAGGAGAGTGGGATGGCTGCTCGAGCAAATCCGGCTCAACGGCGAGAGTGATGAACTGAAAGATGAGGTGACCGGTCTTGCCCGCCAGTATGCGATAGTGACTCCCTATACATCCTGGTTGATCCTTGAAGACGAGGCGCGTCGCAATGTTCCCTTGACCAACCGTTCCCTCCGCGAAATCGAATCCGCCCCGGTAGTGAGGAGGCACTATGAATCAAAAGCGGAGGGCTTTTCCAAAGCCACGAGCGGGGCTGATGCGATTGCTTCAGCTGCTTCAGAGTCCGAGTTGAAATCAGCCCGAAACATTGCTGCGCAGTCCATGGCTATGAAACGGTCAAACTACACTGGTGGACTCGCCAAAGCACCCTCCGCGGTTCCGCAGAGCCGCCTCATCAACGGCAAGTCTTTCTACTGCAATTCGGGCCAGTGGATCGACTCGGATTCCCAGTCAATGGCCGAAGATATACCGGTGACGCAAATCAAGTTTGGTTCGGAGGATTACTTCCGGTTCCTCGACGAAAACCCTGAGGCCTGTCAGTGGTTCTCCGCCGGGAAAAGTCTCAGGCTGGCCCTTAATGAAAAAGAAATTATCGAAATCATCAACTAAACAACAAACCAATGAAACTAACTACACAAATCACAGCAACACTCACTGTTCTCGCGCTCGGCTTTTCTTCCAGTTCCGGGAAAAATGTAGAGAAAGAGAAAACAGGGAAACCGAAGATCGAGGTATGCTTTGTTCTCGATACTACGGGATCGATGGGCGGATTGATCGAGGGGGCGAAAGAAAAAATCTGGTCGATCGCGAATGATATCGTCGATGCGGAAACGACTCCGGAATTGAAAATCGGATTGATCGGATACCGGGATCGCTCGGATCAATACATTACCAAACATTTCCCGCTTACCGATGATATCGACTCGATATACGACAATCTCCTCGGATTCCAGGCTGCCGGCGGTGGCGACGGGCCGGAGTCGGTAAATCAAGGGCTCTACGAAGCCGTGACGAAAATGAAATGGTCGGAATCCCGCGACGTCTTGAAAATTATCTTTCTCGTCGGAGATGCGCCGCCCCACATGGACTATCAGGATGATGTCAAATATCCCGAAGTTTGTCAGATGGCGATGAAGAGAGATTTGATCATCAATACCATTCAATGTGGATCGAACGCGGCAACGACTCCGGTTTGGAAAGAAATATCCGAGAAAGCTGAGGGCGACTTTGCCGCCATTTTACAGAGCGGGGGCACCGTGGCCATCTCCACTCCTTTCGATTCAGAAATATCGACCCTGAATGGAACGTTGAACAACACGGTTTGCGGATATGGTGACTCGACAGCGCGGGATATGGTTTTGAAGAAAATCGCCAACAACTCGGTGGCATCCGCGGAAGCCGTTGCTTCCCGGGCCGGATTTTTGACGAAGCAAAAAGCGGTGAGTGCTTATGCAGCGAAACAGGTCAGTGGTGACAACGACCTTATCGCTCTGATCGCTGAAAAGAAAATCGGGCGGGATGAAATTGATACCGAAAAGCTTCCGCAAAAAGTTGCAAAAATGTCGGAGGAAGAGCGAAATGCCTGGATCGATCAACAGCTCAACGATCGCAAAAGTGCTCAGGAGGAGCTGACCGTTCTTTTGGAAAAGCGGGATCAATTTGTGAAAGAAGAAAAAGCCCGGATTGCGAAGGCCGGAAAAGGAGATGGATTTGATGAAAAAGTCGCCGCCACCCTTCGCAAGCAGGCTTCCCGGAAAGGAATTTCCTACAAATAGGATTTCAACTTCCCGCCATTTATCCGGGCCGTACCTGCGTGGCCCGGATGTTATGGGCTACTGCTTTTCGAGATGGCCTCGCAGTCGTTCGTTTTCCTCCCGCAAAATGCTGATCATTTTTACGAGACGTTCGATGAGAACGACTTTTTCCTCACCGGGCTTCGGTTTCAAATCCACGGTTTTATCAAGGTCTTCCATCAATTTCGCGAGACGATCCTGAGTATTGAGACGCTGACGGCTGGTATCGTCTTCCAGCTCCTTGATTTTCTTTTCCATCGTCCACAGCTCCGCCTGGATCTCCTCAACTCTCGCTTTGGCATTGGCTTCGCGTTCTTTTACTTCCTTGAGCCGCTCCGCCTGCCTCTCCTCCATCGCACTGACGACCAGTTCCAATTCATTCATGGACGCAGCGCGAATCATGATTTCATCGGAAGTGATCTCGAGCTGATCAATCCGTTGGTTCATTTCATCGACCTTCGCCTGGGAGCACGAGGTCAGAAAAGGAACGATCAGAGCTGAGGTGAGCAGCAAAACGGCTACTCTAACTTGCATAGTTCACGGCCTCCTGTCGGGATTCGCCGAGTCCGTCAATTCCCAGTTCGACGACATCGCCTTCTTTCATGAATTGGGGTGGATTGAAGCCCATGCCGACTCCGGGAGGTGTGCCTGTGGAAATGATATCACCGGGCATCAGGCTCATAAAATTACTCAAATAACTGACCAGTTGCGGAATATTGAAAATCATCGTTCCCGAGTTTCCGCTCTGTTTGGTCTCGCCGTTAACCTTCAGCCACATGCCGAGATTGTTCACATCATCCAATTCATCGGGCGTCGCCACAAAAGGCCCGATCGGAGCAAACGTATCGCAGCTTTTTCCTTTCACCCATTGGCCACCCATTTCGAGTTGGTAGGCGCGTTCGCTGTAGTCGTTGTGGAGGAGGTAGCCCGCTACATGATCGAGAGCGTCTGCTTCGGTTACATAATTGGCTCTCTTGCCAATCACAAATGCCAGCTCCACTTCCCAGTCGGTTTTTTGACTGTCCCGGGGAATTTTCACCGGATCATTTGGCCCGCAGATGGCGGAGGTTGCTTTGAAAAATACGATAGGCTCTTCCGGAATAGGCATTCCGGCTTCTTCCGCATGGTCGGAATAGTTCAGGCCGATGCAGATCATTTTCCCGGGAGACGCTACGCAGGGAGCGAGCCGGGTGTCATTCGACACTTTCGGTGCACTGGAGGCGTTGGTTTCCGCCCAGGCTTTGAGGCTGTCCATGTTAGCGGGATCGGCGAAAAACGCCCCGTCCCAGTCCATGCCAAAACCTGTTGCATCTATCCTTGTGCCGTCCTCCAGCTGGAGACCCGGTGATTCATCGCCTTCATTTCCAAATCGAATGAGTTTCATACTGCCGGAATCGTAGACGAACGCTCCCAACTGACAAGCTTGAACTGGAAATTATCCCGATAAAAGAACGGATTTGAAGGCGGCCTTCGCGTCGTTCAGGATGGGGGTTCCGTGTCCCGGGATGATCGTCTTGAAATCGAGTTCCATGATCTGGTCCAGGGAATCCCGGTAGGCGGCTTCGTCTTCGACATACCTCTGAAAAAAAGCGCTCTGTCCCGGATAGGATTTAATTTTCATGGCTGTTTTGAGAAACCACTTTGTCCAGTTTCCCACATCGTCAGGGAGATTGAAAAACAGGTCGGCAATGATCAAAGTTCCCGAAGGGCGGTGAAAGACGCAGATTTCGTTCAATTTCGGAATGCCCTGAATTTTAATGACTTCCACTTCATCGTCGGCAAATTCGAAGCTGTCGATTTCAGTCGCATCGAGTTTGTCGGCTGCGGGAAAACCCTGTGGCACAAGGTAAGGGATTTTGGGAAAAGAAATTCGCCCGGCCATCGCTGAAGTATCGTGGAAATTTGTTGCCTCACAAAGAAGGCCGGGTTCGCCGAGTTCACGAATTTCGGCAATATGGAGTTCGGAAAAATCAGCCGTGGAGTGGATTAGCGTATTTCCGGATTGCAGCGTTATAACGGTGACATTGCGACCCATTTTACAGCCCATAATCGAAAGGTCATGAGTCTGAAGGTAAACATTTTCTTTTATCGTTTCGACGGCCATTATATTGTGATACGCTGAAACGGACGGTTTGCCCGCGAAAAGATCGCATCCCGGGGTTTCATGGCGCATTTTAACAGCTCCTCCAGGTGGTGATTTTATCAACGGCCCGACTGTACCCTGTTGGATTACCGATTGTACCCTGTTGAATGCGGGACTGTACCCTGTTGAGTCGCGTTATTTCGCGGCTATTCTTGGCGGATGAATTTCCGGATACAGATTCGAGTTGCCGCCATCGTAATGTTTCTCGCCATTGCTCTGGGCGCGATGGGGGCCCACATGCTGAAAGACCGCCTCGCGGAGACCGGGCACCTTGCGGAATGGAAGACCGCGGCGCTTTATCATATGATCCACGGGCTGGCGATGTTCGTTGTCGCTGCAGTGGGAAAGCAGGCTCGGGCCGCATTTTGTTTTTGGGCCTGGCTGGTCGGAATTTTTCTATTCTCCGGGAGCCTGTATATTCTCAGCTATACCGGACTGACTGCCCTGCCAATCGTGCTGGCGACTCCTCTGGGCGGTATTTCTTTCATGGTGGGTTGGGGCGCTTTGGCCTGTAAGCCGGATCGCATAATTAGCGGGAATGAGTGAAGAAATTTCTTGCCTGTGATTTTTTTAACGCATTTAATGACTAACAGAAATATCAACTTAGGCGTAAGCTTAAGGGTAATTCTACCAGACTAATCATGAGAAAAATCTTCTTCTACACACTCCTGTCGGGATTCCTTCTCAGCTCTGCCGCAGTGCAGGCTGAAGAGGTTGATTTTGAAAAGCAAATTTATCCCTTTATCAAGTCCAGCTGCGTGACTTGTCACCGTCCTCCCTATGAGGAAACAAGAGGAACACGGACTCGCACGAAGAAGCCCAAGGCCGGAATCATTCTTGCGACTAAAGAGGGTATCCTGAGTGCCGAAGGGGAGAGTGGGCAGAAAATTCTTGTTCCCGGTGACCCGGACAAGAGCCGTATGCTGGAAGTAACCAGGCTTCCGCTCGACGACGAAATGCACTTCCCGCCAGAAGGAAAAGCTCCCCAGTGGACAGCTGCTGAGAAAGAGCTTTTTGCCAAGTGGATCAAAGAAGGAGCAAAATTCGGATCGTGGGAAGCTGACCCTGCACCGAATGAAGGCCTTGAGTGGGACGGAAAAGAGAGAGAGTAAGCCTCGCTCGAATTTTACAATTTTTGGAAAGCGGAACTCTTCGGAGTTCCGCTTTTTTTCTGAGCGTCTGGCGGATCTTGCCTTTCTATCGTGAGAAGGGCGCTGTTAATCAGTTCCAAAGCTGAACTGAACTGGTCGTCGACGTAATATAGTGCCCAGGTTTCTTTGTCGCCGGAATCGTTTTCTCTCTTCGGGTAACCAACCAGGTCGAGTAACTGAAAAGCTCTCGGGTCGGAGTTGTCGACTTCCACTGAGTAAACCAAAGAAGGCTGTCCGTCGTCCGGTTGGTCAATTTCGATGAGAAGTTGATAGGGCATCGGGTTATCTTTACTTGCGGGCAGGATATAGTCCGCCGGATCGAACGAACCGTTGGGAGTGGCTTCGGAAATGATGTCGACACCGGCCTTTTTCTCCGCTTCGCGTTTGGCCTTTTCCCATCCTTTGCGCTTAAAATTCCAGTAGGGAAGACGGCTAATCATCGCGGCTTCCGGGACAAGCAGAGACTTGATATGATACCCGCCCTGATTTTCCAGCCAAACAGCCGCTGCGGGAGGATTGTCGATCCGGTAGGCGGCACCGGTTTTTACCGTCAGTTTCATTTTGTAGCTCCCGGCCGGTGTATAGTGAAAGGTCATTTCACTGTCAGACAGCTCAAACCGGTCCATCGCCGGGCCGATGTTGGCGCTCAAGCCCAGTATAGATTTGACTGGTCCCGGTTGGCGAAAGAATAAAATAGCAAGGAGGAGTGTGATCACTAAAGAAACCCACACGGAACGACTGTGCAGATAACCTTTGAGGGGCCTGATGTTATTTACTACATGGACTCCGACGAGGGCGATAAACAGAAAGCCGATCAACGCATGAAGCCCGATAATATGTATCGAGAAAGGTCGAACAAAAGCAATCACTCCGGTGACCGCCAGCACTGTGAAAGTGAGAGCGGTAAGTAGAGACGTAAATCGGCGACGCAGACTACCTAAGTTCGCCTTTTTCACTACACTGCGCTTGTTTCCGGAATGATGGCTGCATTCTCGCGAAGAACTCCGTGAATGGAGGCCAGCGGAACCTGCAGAGGCGTTGAACCCGTTTTTGCAGCGAGGGCTGCAGCGGCTCCGGCCGCCTGTCCCATCGCCATGCAGGATGCCTGGACACGCAGGCCCGAATTGGCGAGGCGATCACTGCACACACAGCGCCCGGCCACGATCACATTCTGACTGCCTTTTGGAACCAGTGCCCGGAGCGGAATCGTAGGAACCGTTCCCGGCTTGAGTGGCTTCGGCTTAACTCCGCTTTTGGTATGTAAATCCACGGGATAAAATGCGTAGGCAACTGCATCATCGAATACACGTCCCGAGGTGTAGTCATTCACGGTAATCATAATTTCACCGACGATTCGATAGCTCTCCCGAAATCCGGTCTCGGGCTGAAGATGCATCAACCGCTGTTTGGCGTTACGAACCTTGGCGAGAATCGCTTTACGACCTGTCAGATTTGCTTTGGTAACTGTTCGGGAATTGGTAGAGTCGGCACCATGCACATATAGTCGGTGCAATTGATTTTCTGCCGGATTGTGTGCGGTATCCATCTTGAAAAGAAATGATCCCGGCTGGCGTTCGTCTTCCCGCAGCCGGTCGAGCCCCATCAGACCGACAACTTCAGCGCCACCCGTGCAGTCGATAATTTGTTTACAGAGGATTCGTCTCCTCGTTCCGAATCCTGCACATTCGACCTGCCATCCGGTGTCGGTTTTCTCTACTGATTGAGGGAACTCGTAGTAGGCGATTTCTACACCGGCCTGTTCGCACTTTTCCTCTGCCAGCAGAGCATAGAGAAATTGATTGATGTGAACCTGATTGTGCCAATGCCGTTGCGGGACTTTGGCGAAATTGGGGAATTCACCTCCGTCCAGTTCGACGCATTCTTTGACCAGTTCCCAGCCGATCCCGGCGATAACCTGTTGTCCCCAGGCATCGAACAAACCGGGGAAAGCTACGCCGCCGGTGGTCATCGTGCCGCCGAGCTGGGCGTTGCGTTCCAAAAGCAGTGTGTTTGCGCCTGCCCGGCCTGCCTGGATAGCTGCGATGGTCCCGGCAGTTCCGCCGCCGACGACGAGGACATCGACTTCGTTGATTAGCTCAGGTTCAGAGGAATCGGTAGAGGCAGCTGCCGCTACGTGGGAGGTTGAGGCGATCACCAGTCCGGCTCCGGCGGATCCGAGGATAGATTGTTGCAGAAAGTCGCGCCGGTCGGTTGGATTGTCTTTTTTCGTCATTGGTCACAGCCACTCAAACCCCGAAACCGGGAAAGTAAACTCGCTCAATTTAGGGATACGGTTAACAACCCTGTCCATCAGTCGTCCATTGCATATCCCCTTGTTTTCCCGGTGAGGAGTGACCAGCCGTTTTTCAGAGTGAAGATTCCACAGACCGATAATCCGGTCCATAAGCTGCCGAACAGCTTCCAGTAACCTGAGCCGGTGTATCGCACGTTCGAAAAAAATTCAA
>JARGOZ010000135.1:2559-20089 GCA_029213025.1 Verrucomicrobiales bacterium | reverse complement strand
GCTAAAACTTAACAACTCTTAACAACCTCGCGATATTTTTTATGAAATATTCGGGTTAGGTCTTCGATCGCGCAAATATCGATTTCCCGACCGAAAAACCGTTGGCGCGTGCTTTGTCGAGCAGGACGGCAAACAGGATCACCGCTCCGAGAACGATGTCCTGGGTGAATTGCTTCAGTCCCATAATGTTCATGCCGTTTTGGATCACTCCGATGATCAGGGCGCCGATCAGTGTTCCGACGACCCGGCCCGAACCTCCTGAAAGACTGGTGCCACCCACTACCACAGCTGCGATCACATACAGTTCATCCATGACTCCGATATTGGGTGTGCCGACTTTGATCTGAGAGGCTTGAATGCAACCACCCAGACCGGCGCAGAGTCCGCAAATGACATAGACGAAGATAATAACTTTCTGTACCGGAACTCCGGAAAGCCGGGCTGATTCTTCGTTTCCGCCCACAGCATAGATATAGCGGCCCAGTCTTGTCTGGCTCATAAACAGGTGGGCGGTGACATAGAGTATGATCAGAATCAAAATGGTATTGGGAATTCCTATAGTATTTCCCTGGCCAAGCCAGGTCATAGAATCGGGGAGAGCTTCGATGGTAAAACCGCCGGTGATCTTTTTAGCGAATCCCCTGGCCATCATCATAAAGGCAAGTGTCGTGATAAACGGAGCCACTTTGAAATGAGCGACCAACCATCCGGAAACGGCTCCGACAAGACCGCAGGTCGCAACGGCTCCGGTAAATCCGAGCAGCACGCTGAAAGGTCCGGCTTCGACTCCGCCGGTTTTGCTGATAATTAAAGCTCCCACCACAGCGGATAGTGCGATTTGGCTGCCTACCGAAAGATCGATACCGCCGGTGAGGATAACCAGTGTCATACCAATAGCGACTACAGCGATTACTACGACCCGGGAAATGACGGCTTCGAGGTTGGAGGTACTCAAAAAGATACTTCTCATCTTTCCGGAGGGAACGATGATTTCCGCGTCGGCGAATTCCGGAAAAGTCGTCGCCAGTTTTTCGGTTACGCCCCAGTTGGCGATGTCACCCGATGCCACGACCGCTTTCAAGTCAGTCTTTGTGCTTCGCAATTGATCGAGCTGAACGCGGAGGTCGCGCGGTGTGCCGACCACCAGTTGGGTATTGCCAAATCCTGAATCGGCGAGCGAGTTTGCTATATTTTCAGCGAAGTCCCCGGAATCTTTGCGGGCTTCTCCGACAATAAGTATAGAATCGTCTTTCTGATATTTCGCTTCGATCCGGGTGGCGATGCTTTTGGCAACCCGGGAGCTGGTTCCGCTTTCGTTCTGCAGAGTGAGCAGGCTGAAAAATATACATAGTGCGACGAGCACCAGAGCCATTCCGTAGTCTGCCAGTTTCTTTTTCATTTACTTTGCTTCAATTGCCATTTTCAGGATTTTCTCCTGGGTAGCGTTTTCCATATCAGTGATTTCCCCGCGAACTTCGCCTTCGTGCATCACGATGATCCGGTCGCTCATGCCGAGGATTTCGGGCAATTCACTGCTCACCATGATGATCGCTTTTCCTTCAGCGGCGAGTCGATTGATGAGTTGATAAATTTCGTATTTTGCGCCGACATCGATTCCCCGCGTCGGTTCATCGATGATGATGACTTCGGTATTTCGTGCCAGCCATTTAGCGAGGACAACTTTCTGCTGGTTTCCCCCGGAAAGATTTCCCGCTATCTGATCCGGGCCGGAAATTTTGATTTGCAGATCTTTCGCGTACTTTTCGAATTCGATCCGCTCCAGATTCCGGTCCACCCGTCCGTGTTTGCTGTAGCGTTGCAAATTAGGCAGACCGAAATTGTCCACTACAGAATGGATTAAAACCAGGCCTTCTGATTTTCGATCTTCGGAGAGCAGACATATGCCCTGATCAATCGCTTCGCCCGGGTGATGGATTGCGGTTTCTTTTCCATCAATGTATATTGTGCCGCTGTCTTTCGGGTCCGCACCGATCAGTGCCCGCATTGTTTCCGAGCGCCCGGCACCGACCAGCCCGGCAAAGCCAAGGACTTCCCCGGCCCGTGCGGAAAACGACACATTGCGCACCCGGGTGCCCATACACAGATTTTCGACACGTAACTTTTCCTCTCCCGCTTTCGCTTTCCTTTTGGGGAATTCCGATTCGAGGGGGCGACCCACCATCATTTCGATGAGATCGTTTCGTTTTAAATCCGGCACTTGGCCTTCGCCGACATTTGCTCCATCGCGCAGCACGACAACCCGGTCACAAATACTATAGATTTCATCGAGGCGGTGACTGATGTAGATGATCGCAATTCCCTGTTTCTGCAGATCGCGAGCGATAGAGAAAAGCTGCTCCACTTCGGAAGGACTCAGTGCGGCGGACGGCTCATCCATTACCACAAGGCGGGCATCCATCGACAGGGCCCTGGCAATTTCCACCGCCTGCTGTCGGGCTACGGTAAGCTCGCCACACGGGGTTTCGGGATCCATGTCGAGCCCGATTTGTTTCAGGTATTTTTTTGCCAGAGTCCGTTCAAGGTTGTGATCGATCCGCCAGCCTTTGATGCGCTCCCGACCGAGAAAAATATTTTCCCGAATCGACAAGCCCGGAACGAGATTGAATTCCTGATAAATCACCGCTACACCCGCTTTTTGTGAATCCTGTGGCGTCTGAAAATCGACAACCTCATCATCGAGCCGGATGGTTCCTTCAGTCGGTTGGTGGGCACCGCCCAGCATTTTGATTAAGGTGCTTTTTCCTGCTCCGTTTTCCCCGAGCAACGCGACGATCTCTCCCGGAGACACGGAAAAATCGACACCCTTCAGAGCATGGACTCCGGGAAATCGCTTGTGAATGCCCTGCATCGAAATGAGCGGAGCGGTTGCATTTTTTTCGGGCATCTTCCGGGTTCCAGAAAAGGTAATCTGCGGAAAAATGTCGAGGAATTTATTCCGGAGGACATTTTCTGTTGCGTGTCTTTTTGAGTAATGCTTATATGAACAATAATCTTGAACAGTACCATTTTGGAATTTTCTCTTTGCCAGAATTCAACCTTTCTTTAGGATGACCCTCACGCACTGACACAACACATGGCTGCCGATCCATTCATTCACCTTCATCTTCATACTGAATATTCTCTCCTCGACGGTGCTGTCAGGATCGGGGATCTAGTGAAGAAATGCGAGCGCCTGAAAATGCCCGCCGTGGCGATGACAGATCACGGCAATATTTTCGGGGCGATCAATTTCTACCAGAAAGCGCACAAAGCCGGGATCAAACCAATCATCGGCTGCGAGGTGTATCTCACTCCTCCCGGGGTGAAAATGAACGAAAAAGGAACTCCGCCAGTGGCTGTCGCCGGGGGCGGGGGAAAGGTGAAAAAGAAGCGCAATTCCCATCTGACGCTGCTGTGTGAAAACGAAAAGGGCTACAAAAACCTGATGAAGCTCGTCAGTATGGCGCAGCTGGAAGGGTTTTACTACAAGCCGAGGATCGACAAAGAAACCCTCGCGGCCCACTCCGAGGGGCTCATCTGCCTGAGTGGTTGTATCAACGGGGAGGTAAATCAATTTATCCAGAATGAAGACATCGCCGGGGCGAAAAAGTCGCTCGGTGAGTTCCGGGATATTTTCGGGAAAGACAATCTCTTTCTGGAGATGCACGACCACGGTTTTGAGTCCCAGGCGCTTTGTAATAAGCACCTGCTTCAGTTCGGCAAGGAGTTTGATCTGCAGATGGTCGCGGCCAACGATGTCCACTTTCTGAACAAAAACGACCACGAAGCGCACGATATCATGATCTGCGTCGGCACCGGTTCGTTGCAGATGGATGAAAACCGGATGCGCTATTCTCCCGAGGTTTATATGAAAACCACGGCGGAGATGACTAAGCTTTTCAAATTCTGCCCCGAAGCGATTCGCAACACTCTGGTCATCGCCGACCGCTGTAATCTCGAAATTCACCTCGATTCAACCAGCTCGGAAAAATATCCGCAGTTCGATTCCCCCGACGGTTCGCCCCGGGAGGAGTATTTCCGCAAAGTCTGTCAGGAAGGCCTCATCAATCGCTACGGCGAAGAGCGAATCAAATCCGATCCCGATCTTCAGGAGCGTCTCGACTATGAGATCGGCGTCATGGAGAAAATGGGCTTCATCTCCTATTTCCTGATTACCTGGGATTTCTGTAAATGGGCCAAAGACAATGACATTCCGGTAGGTCCCGGTCGTGGTTCTGCGGCGGGTTCGATCGTCGCTTATGTGTTGGAAATCACCGATATCTGTCCGATTCGTTTTGGTCTGATTTTCGAACGATTCCTCAACCCGGAGCGTGTTTCACCTCCCGATATTGATATCGACTTTTGCCCAAGTCGCCGTTATGAAGTGATCGATTACGTGCGGCAGAAGTACGGTACTGAAGCGGTTTCACACATTATTACCTTTGGTACCTTCGGGGCAAAAAGTGTCGTTCGCGATGTGGCGAGGGTTATGGGTCTGAGCTTTACGGACGGTGACCGAATCTCGAAGATGATTCCCAGTGACCTCGGGACAACTTTGTCGGATGCGAAGAAGAAAAACCCCGAGCTGAAAGAGGAAATCGCCAACAGCCCGACCACCGCTCAACTTTGGAAATACGCCGAATTCCTCGAAGGCTTAACGCGGAATACCGGGGTTCACGCGGCCGGGGTCGTGATCGGCGATACCGCTCTCAGCGACCACATCCCGCTGGCTCGAAGTAAGGAAGGTGATGCGGTCACTCAGTATGATATGAGCCCCCTCACCGACGTGGGGATGCTCAAGATGGACTTCCTCGGGTTGAAAAACCTTACGGTGATTAAGGATGCGATCGATTTAATCCATGCCCACACCCCGGATTTCGATCTCTACGCCGACGACTTGTGCGATCCGGTCGCTTTTGACCTGCTCAACCGCGGCGAAACGATCGGAGTGTTCCAGTTGGAATCCGGTGGAATGATGGCGCTTTGTCGAAATTTCGACGTGAACCGGATTCAGGACATCATCGCGTTGATCGCGCTGTATCGTCCCGGCCCGATGGACCTGATCCCCGATTTCATTGACCGGAAAAAAGGCAAGACAAAAGTGAAATACCTTCACCCGCTTCTCGAGGAAGCGAGTGAGGAGACCTACGGGATTTTGATCTACCAGGAGCAGGTGCAGCGGGCGGCCAACCTTCTTGCCGGTTACTCACTCGGTGAGGCTGACCTTCTCCGGCGGGCGATGGGTAAGAAGAAGATCGAGGTCATGATCGAGCAGCGGAAAAAGTTCGTGGAAGGCTGCGCCGCGGTAAACAATATCCCGGAAAAACAGGCCAACGAGATCTTTGACTTGCTGGAAAAATTTGCCGGATACGGTTTCAACAAATCGCACTCGGCGGCCTATGGTCTGATCAGTTACCAAACCGCTTACCTGAAAGCCAACTACCCGGTCGAATTCATGGCGGCCCTGTTGAGTAACGAGGTAAATAACACAGAGAAAATTTCCACTTTTGTGGCGGAATGTCAGCGCATGGGAATCACGATTCTCGGGCCGGATGTAAATCGATCTTCGCAAAAATTTACACCCGAAAAGCTTCCCGACGGTGCCGAGGGCATCCGTTTTGGCCTCGCCGCGGTGAAGAACGTGGGCGGAGCGGCCATGGTCGCTGCGATTGCGAACCGGGAAGGGAAAGGACCGTTTGAATCGCTCGAGGATTTTGCATCCCGTCTCGATTCGAAAACCGTGAACCGCAAAATTCTTGAAAACCTGATCAAAGCCGGTGCTTTTGATTTCACCGGGCTTCGTCGCGATGAAATGTTCTCCCGCGTCGGTCAGGTAATCGCCGGGTCCAGTGCGACGCAAAAAGACCGCGAAACCGGGCAGGGCAGCCTGTTCGATATGAATGAGCTTATGGCGGCGGCCCCGACTCCGGACATTCTCGACGAAGAAAAAGTCGAGTGGGATCAGCGCGAAATGCTCAAGATGGAGAAAGATCTCCTCGGGTTTTACGTGACCGGTCACCCCCTCGACGAATATCGCGGGACGATTGAAGCCGGTAATTACAAGACCTTTGGCGGGCTGGGCGATTTGAAACCGCATCCGAAGAAAACCCACTTGTTTGCCGGATTGATTTCGGAAGCTGTGGTCAAATACACCAAGCGCGAAGGCAAGCCGTTTGCCATTCTATTGATCGAGGATTTCACCGGTCAGGCCGAAGTTATGGTGTGGAGTGAAACCTACCTGAAAACCCGCCATTTTCTCGAGGGCGGCACGGCCATTGTGTTAAAAGCCAAAGTGGAAGAGGACTCCCGGACGGGGGATAACCGTCTCACCGCAGACGACATCAAGCTTCTCGTGCTCGATCCCAATGCTCCGGCTCCCACCGGTCCGGCATACAACAGGGTACAGTCCCACGCTAAACAGGGTACAGTCCCTGACTTAACAGGGTACAGTGCCCGTGCGACGCATCACAACCCGGTTCGGTTGTTGCTCGATTCGAATCGCGATTCCACGGCTTCTTTGCAGACGATTCGCGGTTTGGCTCAGAAACATCCGGGAAACCGTCCGATTCATCTCAATGTCCGCGGTGCCAATGGCAACAGTATCACTCTGGTGGCGGGCGAAAAGTATCTCGTATCCGATACCTTCGAGCAGGAGGTGACGGTGGAATTGTGGCTGGAGAAAAATTGATTAATCCGCTCAACGCTTTCCTGAGAAATAGGTAGTGCGCTACCGTCTCGCCTATCTAATTGGAATTTCCTTCAGGGAAAACGCAAAAGCAGGAAGTCGCAACGGAGTTAACACGGGATCTTCAGCTTTGGAATCGATCACTCTTTTGTCGGCAAAGCTGTTGCCGGTTGGGTTTTGGTATATCTCAACCATCCCCTCATTGAGATTGATGATCCATACTTCCGGGATTCCGCTTGTGGCGTAGGTTGGCAGTTTGATTTCCCGGTCATATTCGAGGCTGCTTTTTGAAACTTCGATCAGAAGAAGAACTTCAGCTCCGGTAGGATGTCTCTCTGTGTAGTCACCGGGTTTGACAACGGCAACATCCGGTTCGGGTTCGGAGAAATCATCCAACACGATGGCTTTTTCATTTCGTATTTTTGCTATGTCGGGTGAAATTTGATTTCGAATCAGATCGTAGATTTCATCGACCACCGTTGAGTGAAGAGGTCCGGAAGGTGACATTTCAAAAATTTCCCCGCCAAGTAATTCTATTTTTCCCTCAACCGGGAGGAGGCCTTCTTTCGAAAGTAAATGATATTCAGCCCGCCTGATTTTGTGGCGACTCACACCGGATGGTTGCTGCTGGTTACTCAGGGACACATTACAGATTACACTATCTATCAAACATCGCACCGGTTTTCAGATTTTTCCGGGGTGCACGGATTTCCTTCAAAACATGGATCGGACTGGTTGTGGCAGTGTTTTGCTTCACCTTTGCTGATTTCCTACCAAAATATCGCGATTTTTCCCTGTTGAACAGCAGGGCCTCTCCCGTTTATTTAGGGGATGCTTTATTTGCTGAGAATTTTTCCTGCCATCACTCTGTTCGCCTTGTGCGGGTGTATCGATACCGAGCGCCTTGACAGACTGGAAGCCGACATCCGGGCGATCAAGTCGGATACTCGTGATGCCGTTGAAACGCTGCGGGCGGAGATTGATGCGGCCAACTTAAAACAGGACGACGGCGCGGGTACACCCATCGAATCGCGCTTTGATCATCTGGAGAAAAAGTTCAGCGAACTGCTCGAAAAATACGATGACCGGGGCGATATGGCTTACCTCTCGCGGAATAATCTGAACGGACATGCCACAATGCAAACCGACCACGGGTCTTTCCTCGTCAGGCTGGAGGGAATCGATCTCAACGTGGGCGGGCAGGGGTTTAATGTCCATCTCAGTATCGGTAATACGACGGGAGTCTCGATCCAGCAATTCGTGCTGAAGGGGGATTTCGGCTCGGGCGTTCCTGTTTTGTCGCCCGGTCAGGATTATTCTTTGTACAACAAGCAAATCGATGAATGGCAGCGGACTCTGACGCCTTTCGAAGTCATGGTGACGAAGCCGCTTAAGCCGATGTCGTGGACGCCGATTGATGTAGTTCTTGAGGCGTCCTCCCGGGATGACCTGGATTTGATGCGCTTTGCTATGGTGGTGCAAAATGCTCATCTGGAAGGTATCAGCGCCTCCGGTTCGTCCGGCGATTCCTACGCGCACCTGGAAATTGATTCCAATGCCGCCGGCGTATTGAAAACGGATTATGGCGCCTTTTTGGTCGTAGCACGCGATCCGGAGGCTGCCGGAGTTGGGACCCGGGTAAAAATCGATCTCGGGAATCCGTATGGTTTTACCGTAAATCAATGCCGACTGGTGGGTGATTTCGGTCAGCCGATCCCCAAGCGGGGTGTAGGTGAGCCGCAGGCGAAATTTCTGGCCCGCCTGGATGAGTGGACATCCAGTTTAAAACCGTTCAGCGCTCAGATTGACAGCAAAATTTCATCGTTCCGCTGGAACGAAGCCAGTGTCCTGATTCCCGGAGCTCCCGGCGAAGTGAAGTTTCTCCGGGCTCAGCTCCGGATTGAAAACGTCACTCTGCCTCACGCAACCGACCGCTGATTTTATCCCGGCTCGAGAGCCGGGTCTCTGCCGATTGTGCCGATCAGACTTTCGCGGTAGGAATCGGAATAATACTTTTCGAGTTTGCCATTGAGAGCGGCCCACTTTTCCTCAAGGCCGGGCGTTCCGTCAAAGGACTCGAAGTAGTTCTTCATTTTCTCGACGCGGACCCGGTCGCTGGCTACCTGGCTGTCGATCCGTTCCTTGTACCAATCGCTGTCGAGCATGGCTTCCCGGCAGAACAGGTTGCGGATCTCGGGATTGGATAGTTTTTTGCCTTCAAAAGATCCGTCGAGCATGATGTATAGCAGCGCCCGAAGCGGCGGGCACGCGGCGTCGATTCCGCCGTCGTTAAAATAGTTGCCGGCAACCCGCTGGTGCGTGGCGAGGATGTTATCAACTCCGTCAGCGAAGATTCCAATATCCTGATTCTCCGGCTGCAGCATTTCGTCGGGAAAAAGATCGGACGGGTTGCTGAAGATTCGGGCCATAAATCGATTTACAAAAGCCTGGGTAATCCGGTAGCCGAGTATGGTTCCGGGAACCATCCGGCCTTCGAATTCGACATCCGGCACCGGCTCAAGCATGCCATTGTTGATCAGCCATTCCGGATCCCGTTCGAAGCGTTCCATCCGGCACCAAACCTCCGGCACGAGGAGGCTGATATCGTGATCAACCCGGTATTTCGGCCCGACATAGCCGGCTGCGGTGACAAATGGATCGTAGCCACTGACGATGAAGGAAACCAGCGCGGCGTTGAGGTCATGGATGGGCAGCAACGCGTTAAAAGGGGCTTTTGTCAGGGCTCCTTCACTGCCCGCGCCGGTCGTCGACGGGCTCTTGCCGGTCATACTGGAAATGAATTCCATGAATGCTTCCGGCAGGGGCAGAAAGTGGATCGGATTAAAAACGCAGAGGGGTCGAATCTTACCATCCGGCGGATTGTTTCTTCGTCCGGGGCAAACGATGTCCACCGGGTTGTGGAGCGGATCACCGGCGGACAAGCGCCGATTGAGTCGCAGACCTGTTTCCGCCACGTAGGTTCCCTGCGGGTTGACCATATCGAGGCGGGTTTGCAGATAACGGGGGTTTTTACTGGGCACGCCATCGACAATCCGGGGATCAGCCGAAGAGACAAAATAATTCTCATCAGACTCCGATCCAGTTTCCGCGAAGCTTTTGACGAGATTCTGCATCGGTTCGGTAAACTGATCGAAGCGCACTGCGTCGTCGACCATATCGCGTGCCGTTTTGCGGTCGAGGGGTTCGTAGTTGGAAAAGAAGGTGGCGCGTCCTGCCATGTCCTTTTCCGTTTGATGATCGTAACCGCGGATAACGGCATCGTCGGGACGTTGGAACAGCCTGAATTCGCAGTTATGGGTAAATTTCAGTGACGGGGTAGATCCCGGGTTTACCGGAGTGGTTAAAGCACTTTCAGGAACCACTACAGAAGCGGTGATATCATCCTCCATCTGAACTTTCTGAGCCGGGGAGTAGTCCGAACGCAAACCGAACACACGCCACGAACCGTCTTCATCAAAACCGACCCGGAGATAGCTTTTGATGACGGGTCGCGTTTTGTAGCGCAACTCGTGGCCGGGTTGACCGTTGATTCGGTCCACACTGAAGCGGTCCCGCCATTGGGTGCCCCATTCGGGACTGTAGAAGCGCTTCACCAGCATCACCAGATCTCTAATCTCGGTAGGGATCGATTTAATGAAATCGTTGTGTTCGTCGGTGTACTCCGGGCTGGCGGTGAGAAGTTTGATTACCGAGCCAAGAGAGCGGTCCGGGCTGAGAATTGGTCTGGGATTATCTTTATTTTTCGATGGATCTTTGTAGCGGTCGCCATAGTTCTTACTGAGGATCTTTTCGACATAATCCATATCCTCCTGCAGATTGTTTACATAGAACGGTGCGTGAATGATCGCGTCGCTGATCATCTTGGAAATTTCGGATTTCCCGCCCCCTGAAACAGTGCAGGGTTTATGACACATACAGGATTGTGCGGTGGAGCCAATCAGTCTCCATCGTCTGCCGCGACCGGGCTTGAGTAGTCGAACTTTATAACCGCTTGGTAAAATATATACTTTATCTGCTAGTAGTTTGATCCGGGATTCCCCTTCATCAGTCGGCCAGGATATACTGAGATCGTTCATCGCGAAGTAGGCGGTTTCCGGGACATAGACTATGTCCGGATGGCTGCGATCAATTCCGTACCCTTCCGGCTGTAAATCAATACTGTCTCCAAGCCGCTCGATCACTTCACTAAAGGTATGATCGGCACCGGATTCAAACTCCGGGTCAAACCGGAAATCTTCACCGAGGTCAAAGCTTTTGAAAGCAAGGGCTCCACCGGCATGTTCCTCTTCTGCCAGTCCCATGAGATTGGCCGCATAACTGATCTGGGTTTTTACCTCCTTTTTGCAGTAGCCGAAATAGTTATCGGAAATCAAGGTAACGATTACTCCCCGATGATCCCGGGCCGTCAGTTTAAATGGAGTTCCATCGTTATAGAGTTCGTCCTCGTCCTTCCAGCACATGCCGTCGCGAATTTGCCGTTCCGACGCATCGTTGTAGTGGGGTAAACCGGCCTGCACTTTGGTGATTTTGAGCAGATGGGGGGCCAGTATCACGCAGCCGGTGTGCCCGCTCCAGTGCTCGACATCCAGTCCGGCATCGTTTTCGCTGAGATAGGGGTCGCCGGCATTTCCGAAGATGGATTCGACAAAGTCAAGATTGCTGACCAGATTGCCCGGAGCAAAAAAGTGCACTTCCATTCTCTGTTCTTCGATAAACGGAGGAACAGAGGGACAAACTACAGGGCGCAAAAGCAGCGACACCCATGCATGTGCTTTCTCTTCCTGATCGCTGGTGACCGGCAGCAGGAGAAGATCCTTCGGCGGCGACAGGGCATAATCCAGCATCCGGGCAAAGGTACGTTTGGGAACAGCCTTTTTGTCGTCGGGGATAGGCAGGCCTCCCTCTGTGACATGGAAGACACCTTTCGTGGTGCGCCGGTCATTTTTCGGATTATGTAGTACTCCGTTTGCTACCCGGTAGCTGTCGACGATGTCACTGCAAAATACATCTTTGGTTACCGGTAGAGAAAGAGCGCGTGCTACACCGTGTTGACCGAGTGAGACGGTTGTTCCGGGAAGGCAGGGGACAGTTTCATCGACATCATTCAGATATTCCCCCAGCCAGTTTTGGATCCGGCAATCACAGGGAGGGCGCAGTTCATCGCGGAAGCGGTCTTTTGCCTGGTAGTGAGCCATAAGCTTCTGGCTCATTTGCAGAAACGGGTAATCGTCCCTGTCACCAATGATCGGCTCGCCGAGGGCAGCGAGTTGCATATTGATGAATTCAATCAGGTCTGATCCATAGGCAAGGCTCGTTCGGGTAGCAGGATCGAAACCGATAGTTGAGCGAAAGTCGGGGAAGTCTGTCTGCATATTCCGCACTAAAAGCATGATCCGTTCCAGGCTCTTAAAAAATCCGGAAATTTGCTTTTTTAGACCTCTTTGTTTTCTTCTTTCAACCTTTCCAGAGCGTCTTTAAATCCCTGTATAGAATCCTCTTTGGCGCGATTGAAAATTTCCAGGGCGCGGCGTCCGCTGTCGCAGGCATCCGCACCAATTGAGCGATAGAAAGATTCCGGTCCTTTGCCGTGATGATAATAATCACTGAGTTGATAGCGGGCCACCAGTTCGCCGCAATTGGCGCAGCGGACATATACAGCGGTTGGTTCTCCCTGACGTCGTACCAGTATATTTCTGACATCTATAGATTGGCATGCCTGGCAACGCTGACGATGAACTTCCATAATATCGGTTATCTGTTATCGGAACCCAACCACTCCCCACCACCAATAGCCGAGAGTCAGGACGAAAGCCAATCCAATCGCCGATATAAGCATGCCCGGTTTGAGAACATCGGTAACTTTGAGTTCCCCGGAGCTGAACGCCATCGCATTGGGCGGGGTGGAAATAGGCAGTGCCATTGCGAGGGAGCAGGCAATCGCCACCCCGAGGAGAATCGGGCTTCTCGCTTCGATCGTGAGCCCGAGAATCATTGGCATAAGAAGGTTTGCCGTGGCGGTGTTACTCATTAAGTTTGAGATGACACAGGCCGCAATCGCCAGCACAAGCAGCAGGCCGAAAAACTGCCATTCGTCCACGTGCAGCTGTTCGATCATCCACAGCGCGAGGCCGCTTTTCGCCAGAATCGCCCCGAGACACAGTCCGCCGCCCATCAGGAGCAGCACATCCCACGAGAGGTTTCGCAGATCCTGAATCCGCAGTAATCCCAGTCCGAAAAAGAGGATCACCGGGATAAGTGCCACCGTCCCGGGTGACAATCCGTGCCAGCTGCTCGTCAACCAGCCGGTGGCGGTCAATATCGCTCCGAACAATACCGTTCTTCGCCCTGCTGATCGTTTCATTTGCAGGGGGGCGCAGTCGACTCCTTCCACCTGGCCTTTCGCTTTGTATCCGTAAACCAGCAGCAACCAAAGCAGAGTCAGAAATAGAACGACGAGCGGCACGCATAACAGGATCCAACCTGCGAACGATGGTGCCTCGCCGATGGAGCGCATATATTGCATAGCGATAGCATTGGGCGGACTGCCGATCGGAGTGCCCAGACCGCCGATGTTGGCCGCGAATGGAACCGCGAGTATCAACGCCTTGCGGGAGGACGACCCTTGCGGGAGTTTCTGGACCACCGGCAGGACGAGGGTCAACATCATAGCTGCGGTTGCGGTGTTGCTCAGCCACATAGAGAGAAACGCAGTCACACCGATAACGGCGGCGATGAGTCGGGACAGTTCGCCCTTCGAACGCCGCACCATGACGCGCGCCATCTGCTCATCGAGCCGGTATTTGTGAAGGCCCGCCGCCAGCACAAATCCGCCGAGAAAAAGCAGGACGACATCGGAGAAGAAAGGCGCTGTCCAGGTAGACTTCGATACGCCCTCCACCCCGAGAGATTCCAGCATCGGCCCGAACCAGACCAGGCTCAGGAACAGGATAATCATGCTGGTGACAAACAGCGGCACCGCTTCAGTTACCCACAGGGCGGCGGCGGTGATCAGGATGATGAATGCGGCCTGGGCAGCACCCGGCATTCCCCATGCACCCAACACGCCGGTAGCTTCGCAAAGCAGAGCCAAACCGATTATCCCTGCCGCTATAAAAGCGGCAATGTGGGTTCTCAGGAACTCGGTCATGAATGCCAATGTTAGTCCAGAAAATCGAAAGGTTTGGTGCCTTCGATTTTAAACGGACTAATCGACCAGATGTCTTCGGCATACTCCCGGATCGTCCTGTCGCTGGAGAAACGTCCCACTCTGGCGGTATTCAAAATCGCTTTGCGCGCCCAACCGCTCCGGTCCTGAAAGGCTTTGTCGACCAGTCCCTGACAGGCGATGTAGTCGGCGTAGTCCGCCAGCACGAAGAACGGGTCGCCGCAATCGAGAAGGCTGTGGACTACAGAGCCGCCGCCGCCCGACGAAGCAAAATCGCCCGATCCCAACCAGTCGAGAACCGACTTCAGTTCTGCATCTTTTTTGTAGAATTCCCGCGGGTGGTAGCCTTTTTTCTTCAAGTCTTCCACCTCTTCGACATTCATGCCGAATATGAAAATGTTGTCGTCGCCGACGGCTTCGCGAATCTCGACATTAGCTCCATCCATAGTGCCGATCGTCAGCGCACCATTCAGAGCCAGCTTCATGTTACCGGTGCCACTGGCCTCTTTTCCGGCCGTAGAGATTTGTTCAGACAGATCCGCGGCGGGAATAATTTTCTCCGCAAGACTGACTCCGTAGTTCGGCAGCAGAGCGACCTTTAATTTGCCGCCGATGCTTTCGTCCGAGTTGATCTTTTCCGCCGCCAGATTGATCGCGTAGAGTATCTCTTTGGCGAGGGTATAGCCCGGAGCTGCTTTCGCTGCGAATACGAAGACACGCGGAGAAATATCCAGATCCGGATTTTCGAGAAGTCGCTGATACAATGTCAGAATGTGAAGCAGGTTCAGGTGCTGCCTCTTGTATTCGTGAAGTCGTTTGATCTGGACATCGAACAACGCATCCGGGCTGACTTCGACTCCGATCGATTTGGCAATTTCTTCGGCCAGAACTTCTTTGTTAAGCCGCTTCACGGCGAGAAATTCTTCCTGAAAATCCGGGTTATCAGCGAATTTCTCCAGTTTTAACAGCCCGTCGAGCTCCTTAACCCATCCATCGCCGATGGAATTGGTAATAAGGCTTGAGAGCTTCGGATTACAGGCTCGCAACCAGCGGCGCGGAGTGATCCCGTTGGTTTTGTTGTTAAATCGTTCCGGGTACAATTCGTGGAATTCCGGAAAGAGACGCGATTTGATCAGCCGGGTGTGCATCGCGGCGACACCGTTGGTCGAGAAGCTTCCCAGTACGGAGAGGTTTGCCATCCGCAGCGACTTGGGATGATTTTCATCAAACAGAGACAGGGCCTGCACTTTATCGACTTCCCCGGGCCATTTCTTTTCCACCGTATCGACAAGAAAACGATGATTAATTTCCTCGGCGATTTCATAGTGGCGCGGCAACACTTTGCTGAATAAACCGACGCTCCACATTTCCAGAGCCTCAGGCAAAAGAGTATGGTTGGTGTAGGCAAAAGTTCGCCGGGTGATATCCCACGCCTTGTCCCAGGGCAGTTCCGATTCGTCGACAAGAACTCTCATCAGCTCGAGAATCGCCGTTGAAGGGTGAGTGTCGTTTAGCTGGATCACCACTTTTTCCGGGAATGATTCCCAGTCGTAGCCCGATTTAAAATGACGCCGAATCATGTCGTTCAACGAGCAGGCGACAAAGAAATACTGCTGCACCAGACGCAGCTCTTTTCCGGATTCGGTGCTGTCATTCGGGTACAGAACTTTCGAGATGGTCTCGCTCTCCGCCTTCTCCCGGACTGCATCGACGTAGCCTCCCTGATCGAAAATAGCAAAATCAAACTCGCGGTCAGCCCGCGATTCCCAGAGCCGCAATATGTTCACCGTCTCGCAGTCATAGCCGACAATCGGTATATCCCACGGCACGCCTACAACCGTGTGCCCCGGTTTCCATTTGCGGGGGCCGTCGGGTGGATTGCCACAGGAATCAACTTCGCCGAAGAGATGCACTTTCGTGGAAAACTCCGGACGAACCACCGCCCACGGATTTCCGAAGCGCAGCCAGTCATCCGGATGCTCGACCTGTTTGCCGTCGACAAACTCCTGCTGAAAAAGACCGAATTCATAGCGAATCCCGTAGCCGATGGCGGGTAATTCCAGAGTCGCGAGAGAATCGAGAAAACACGCAGCGAGCCGACCGAGGCCACCGTTCCCCAGACCCATATCCGGTTCCCGCTCAGCCGCGTCGTGGATATCCTGCCCGAGCTCGGCCAGCGCATACTCCGCCACCTCGTACAGGCCGGTGTTAATCAGGTTGTTTACCATGAGCCGGCCCATCAAAAATTCGAGAGACAAATAGTACACCTGGCGGGGCGCTTCCCGGGCGCGGTCCCGCTGGGTTTGCGCGAATTTCAAGACCAACCATTCCCGCGCGGCGAGACAGGTTGCCACCCACCAGTCACGCTGCGTAGCGGTAGTCGTTTCACACAAGAGATCGGCACGGAGGTGCCGCACAATAGTGCGTTTGAATTCCTTTACACTGGGGAGATCCCCGGTTTTTTCTGTTGTTTCTACGGGATCGATTGTCTGCATAAATCAGGGACTGGTTTTGTGAAAATAGGTCTAATCCCCGGTGCCGAGATTTTCAAAGGAAGGAATCAAATCCATACCGAGGAGAACATAGTCGTGCGGTTGACCGCTTATATCCTGAATGTAGTCAGGTATCCTGATCAATTCACAAAATCCCGCTCCCTGGAGAGCTTTGATTCCCACCTCGCGTTCGCCGTTGATTTCAGTTTCCAGCTTGCTCAGACCGCAATGTAGGGAAACTTCAATAATTTCGTTCACCATCAGATCGATCAAGCCCAGTCCGCGATGAGCCGGACTGGTGAGGAAATGAACCTTACCGATGTGGCGTTTCCATCCACCAGGTCGCAGGTGCAGCGAGCCGAAAGCCGCCAGTCGACCGTCGATAAAAGCGAGCAGGCTGAAGTGGTCGCCTTTGTCATTTCCAGCCACTCTTGAAACAGTGAGCCGTCTTTGATTCGGTTCTTTATATAAAGCTGGTCCTGCTCCGGAATCGCATTATGAAAATCCCGGAACACTCCTTCATCATCCTTGTCCATCGGTCGGATGATGCACGGCATATCGGCATCAAGATCGAGCCGGACCGGATATTTGGATATAATATCTTCAATCACATAGCGGTGGGAAGCACTAACCATGCCAGGGTGAGAAAAATTTGATTCAACAGGGTACAATCCGCGATTCAACAGGGTACAGTTTCGGACCTGACAGGGTACAGTCGCTCCTGTCGGTTGTTGGACAGGCCCGGGGTCTTGCCGCCAGTTGAGTTCGCTTGTTTGCGGATGGTTCTTACCGGGGTGTGGCGATCTGGATGCAGGTTGTTTCGAGTGGCTGCATTTACGCCGATACGGCTATGCACTTCGTTCAAGTGGTTACAAAAATAAACTGATTCAATGCTGAAAGATGAAACATTTAACACTAATGGCCTACGGCCCCACGAATGAAACGCGGTTGAACACAAATTTTAATGCTGCTGCGGAGCATTAAACCGATTCGATTAGTGTTCATTTGTGTCAATTCGTTTCATCGCCTCCGGATTAGTGTGAGAATCCTTAGTAATTTGTAATCACTTGATCCAGGTGCATAGCCAGTTACGCCGATACGGGCAAGACCGGGGCGAAAAAGATTCGGATCGATGTCCACAGATAGCGATAGGGTAGTGGGGGGGGG
>JARGOZ010000135.1:0-2510 GCA_029213025.1 Verrucomicrobiales bacterium | reverse complement strand
CCCCCCCCCACTACCGGGAAACGGATCGACGCAGCAGTTTGCACAATGTGGTCTGCGAAGAAGCACCGGATATCTGGCGTTTTACGTGAATCCAGCCAACTGTTAATCAATGGGAATCGTCCCTCCCGATCCGCGATACGAAGTCTTCTGATCCCTTGTCTATTGCGCTTTGCTGGCGGAAACCTTCAAGCGGGTTGGTGGTATCAACCCGGACCGATGAAACGCTACTCCTTACGTTCGCAGCTACAATTTGTCGATTTCCGTCAGGGTAAAGCTGGCTACCCGGGAGTCTGTCCCCGGTGTCGGTCCTGTGGTGAAATCCCTGGTGCTCTACACTAGCATTCAATGCCATCCATCGTGAACACGATGAAACGTTTTGGCAGAGGAATGTGGGCAGAGGAATCGAACTTGCCTTATTCCTTTGCCCCCATTCCTCTGCCCATTCTGATCATGTATCGCTGATCAAGTTGAGCAGTCCCTGGAACTCTTATCATTCTACGATAGATGGCAACGGGGAGAGATAGATAATTGAATCCGAGCCTCGAATCATAGAGCAGGGACGTCCGCTCTATGGCAACGATGCGGAAGGGAATCTGATCCCGTCATTATTCGATTGATCTTCAAATCAATGAAAGGAAAAGTAAACGAAATGAACGACAACCGGTTACGAGCGCGAATCGCTGAGGGGCCTGGTGCGGGAAAATCGCACGCTGGGATCTGCGAGGGGGACGCCGGGTAACTGGCGTTCCTACCTTAATCGTTATGGCGAGAAACTTTTTTATTCCATGCTGGAACCCGACGAGAAGAAAATAATGACCTTCAAAACCCCGAAGGACCTGAGTAATTGGCTGCAAGCGAACCATGCCGCCGAAAGTGAACTCTGGGTGAAGATATTCAAAAAGGGATCTGGAGTTTCAAGCGTGAATTGGAACGACGTTGTGATAGAGATTCTGTGCTGGGGTTGGATCGACGGCGTGAAGAAGTCACTTGATGACCAGGCCTATCTTCAACGGATCACCCCAAGAAGGACGGGAAGTAATTGGTCAAAGAGGAATACAGAGCATGTCGAACGCCTGATAGTCGAAGGACGGATGGAGGAGCCGGGACTTGTGCATGTTCGTGCCGCGAAAGCGGACGGGCGATGGGAAAGCGCTTATGTGGTCAGTGAGATGACGGTTCCCGCGGACTTTCTAGCAGCTCTGGAGAGCAAACCGAAGGTGAAGCAGTTCTATGAGACGCTAACCAAATCCCATCGTTACGCAATTGCTTATGGATTGGAGTCTGCAAAGAAGCTGGAAACCAGGCAGAGGAGGTTTCAGAAGTTCATGGATATGCTAATCCGCGAAGAGAAGCCATAACACCAAAGATAGGTTCTATCGGGGATATTTGCAGGAATGATCTTTCGCTCTATGCCTGATTCGATCTGCAGGACTCGAAGATCACCTCGTTGGCCGCTGCGCACATTACGGGGGACCGGAAGAGTGAACTGGTTCGTCGGTCCGTGTTCCGGTAGTGGTGATCTCCAGATCGCCATTATGTAGTTTACCTATAGTGGCGATCTGGAGATCACCCGCAACCCATATAGTTGCCTATGACCGACGATCCAAAATGCGCACCGGGTCAATTTTTTTTGCGTTGTTTCTGTGGCAGATAATTTCTCTATGAGCCTGAATTGCAATTTTAGCGTTTGAACTACAAGTGGCTGAATCGTCGAAGTCAGAGGGAGAGCTTCGGTTGGACCCGCTTCGCAAAACTGTAGCATGGTGCAGTGGGCGATGCCCGAGCCTCGAATCATAGAGCAGGGACGTCCGCTCTATGGCAACGATGCGGAAGGGAATCTGATCCCGTCATTATTCGATTGATCTTCAAATCAATGAAAGGAAAAGTAAACGAAATGAACGACAACCGGTTACGAGCGCGAATCGCTGAGGGGCCTGGTGCGGGAAAATCGCACGCTGGGATCTGCGAGGGGGGGGCGGTAGCGTTCCTGCCTTAATTACCTTCGAAACCCTGTAATATTGCAAATACATGGAGACCTCTGAAATATTCGATCTGAAGCCGGCAGGAATTACCTGGTTGGGGTTTGGAATACAGATTTTTCTGCTTATTTTCCTATTGACTCTAATGATACTCGGTATCCGAAATGCGGTTAAGAAGACCGAAGGTAGTGCTACGGCGTTATGGATTTTGATTATCCTTTTATTTCCATTCGTTGGTCCGATCATTGCGATGACTTGCATCAAGCCTTCGCAGCAATAGGTGAATACCAAGTCGTCGTATATCAACATACTGCCCGCCGCGACTAAAACTTGCCATGAATATTCAAACTTCAATCTTGATTTCGGAGCGCGCTCTCGGCAGTGCGTGACTGGACTCAATTGATAGGCTGGGAGATTCCCGATGAAAGACAAGTGGTTATTTGAATATGAGAACGGGGACAAACAGATGATTGAATCCGAGCCTCGAATCATAGAGCAGGGACGTCCGCTCTATGGCAACGATGCGGAAGG
>JARGOZ010000134.1 GCA_029213025.1 Verrucomicrobiales bacterium | reverse complement strand
AATACAATGAAAATACTTAGAAAAAACTACTTGAATTATTCTGATACTCTGTCCCTTACTAAATCACCCGAGACTTCCCAGGCTGAGTTTGGATTCTTACTCATTAGTGAAGCGTAAGATAGAGTTGTAATCTATAACCTGCCTGGCCGGGTTTGTTATGATCTCAGCGGATTTTGACGACCAATCGATGCGTAACACATATAAACCGGCGCATTGATAGTTATGACAGAACCCTGCAAGTTTTGATATGATTGAATGGTTTCAGGGGCAATCCCCAATTTTTCAAGCACTGCTGGCAACGATTTTTACCTGGGCGGTCACCGCGTTAGGTGCAGCCACCGTGTTTGCCTTTCGCGAACCCGGTCGCAAGGTGCTCGACTTAATGCTGGGCTTTGCCGCCGGCGTAATGATCGCAGCGAGCTTCTGGTCGCTGTTGGTGCCGTCGATCTCTATGTCGAGGAATCAGGGGCTGCTGCCATGGTTGCCTCCGGCGATTGGATTCATGGCCGGTGCAGCGTTTCTGTTTCTCGTCGATAAAATTCTGCCCCACATTCATGTGAATTTGCGGGAGGAATTGCAGGAGGGAGTTTCGACAACATGGAACAAGACGATACTTCTCGTGCTGGCAATTACACTGCACAACATTCCCGAAGGACTCGCCGTTGGAGTTGCTTTCGGGGCGCTGGCCCACGCCGATCCTACATCGACTCTGGGAGGTGCCGTTGCATTGGCTGTCGGTATCGGTCTGCAGAATTTTCCCGAAGGTATCGCCGTAGCTATGCCTATGCGGAGACAGGGCATGTCGCGGGCAAAAAGTTTTTGGTATGGGCAAATGTCAGCTGTAGTTGAGCCAGTTGCCGGGGTGATAGGGGCCGGAGCAGTTGTTCTGATGGAACCCATTCTGCCGTATGCACTCAGTTTCGCCGCCGGCGCGATGATCTTCGTCGTAATAGAGGAAGTGATTCCCGAGTCACAGGGAGGAGGCAATACGGATCTGGCGACGCTGGGAGCAATCGGTGGTTTTACAGTAATGATGATTCTGGATGTCGCTTTAGGCCAATAAATGAATCGTGTGATAGGGCTGCGCACTTTTTTCCATTTTGAGACATCCCTTAAAGCTGGGAATTCGCTTTCCTCCCTCCTGAAGAGAACCGTGACTCCGATACTGGGTGTTCCGGCAAATGATGCAGATAAACCGTTTAAGAGAGCCCTCATCGCTTACGACGGGAGTATGAACTCAGCTCGCACCCTGCGGGAATTTGTGGCTTTCGCGAAGCCGTATGAGTTTAGTATTACCATCGCAACTGCCGATCTTGATGCGCGACATGCTCTCTGGCACCTGGAGGAAGCGGCCGGTTACTTTCGGGCGCACGGGGTTGAAGATTTTGATACCCGGCACATCAAAGAAAAGTCCATTCCCGACTATATTGTAGATGAATACGACCTGATTGTGGCGGGCATCCATTCCGGCCGCCTCGTAAAAGACCGGTTTGTCGGCAGTTTTACCAATCGGTTGATTGATCGTGACGACAAGACGCTGTTTCTTTCCCACTGAAGAATCCGGGTTTGACGCGGGACGGTGATTTATTCCGGGTGGTTTCTCAGGTGCTTTACTTCCGTTTCCACCCGTTCCAGCCGGTCCATTAAGTGACAAATTACTCTTGTCATTCTCAGGCTGAGTCTTTCTCTTTCCCGCAAATCAGCCAGTAGCCTGAGTCGACAGATTCCGGCTTCGTCGAACAGGGGGGCTCCGCTTTTGTCAGAGGCGGCGCTTTCGACGAGTTTCCCCCGTTCAAATTCTTCTATCATATCCGGATGAATACCGGTGAGGCGGGCGGCACATTCGATGCCGTAGGTTTGGTTGGCAGTGGATACTACCGTGATTTCCAGGGTACTGTGTTTCATTTTTTTTCAGCGAGGTTGGCGAGCGCTTCCCAGTGCTCTTGTTCTTCTGAACTAACTGTGGTGGGAAGTTTCATCTTAATGACGAGGTATAGGTCTCCGATGGTTCCATCGTTTTTCGGAAGTCCCTGACTCCTGATTCGGAGTTGGCTGCCCGGTTGGGTGTCGGGAGCAATTTTGATGCGAACTTTGCCGTGTGGCGTTTTGACTTCCCGACTGATTCCGAGAATGCATTCCCAGGGATAAATTTCCATGTCTTCATATATATCAGAACCGACAAACCGGTAGTCAGGGTGGCGCTCGTATCGAACCCGCAGATATAGATCACCGGATTCACCTCCGTTGTATCCTTCGCCCCCGAGGCCGCCGCATCTGATTAATTGATTTTCCGTGACTCCTTTGGGGATTTTAACTTTGATCGTCTGCACTTTCCGGTCATCCCGTCCCTGCAGGCGAATCACTCTTTCGCCGCCATGAATCACTTCGGGGAGTGACACAAGGAGATCGCTTTCAATGTCTTGTCCCCGAACCGACATTGATCCCTTTGCTCCGGGATGTCCTCCGCCAAATGCTCCGAAAGGATCCCCTGCTGACCTGCCGCCGAATAAATTTTCGAAAAAATCACTGAAGCCGGTCGTGCCATCGAAATGATATTCATACTGGTTACCGCCGGCGTCGGATCCAAAACCGCCCCAGCCCGGTGGCGGGGTGAAATCGGATCCGTGCTCCCAGTCTTTACCGAGTCGATCGTATTTCGACCGTTTTTCGGGATCGCTAAGCACTTCGTATGCTTCGTTAATCTCTTTAAATTTTTCTTCCGCAGTTTCTTTATCTTCAGCAACATCCGGATGGTATTTGCGGGCCAGCTTCTTAAAAGCTTTTTTGATTGAGGAAGGATCCGCATCCCGGGAGATGCCCAGCACTTCATAGTAGTCTCGAAAATGCACGGCCATATCTTAATTTAATTGTTCTGATTTCTACGATAGATAATCCAGTAGACAAATCCTACCATTCCGGCTCCACCTAACAAGTTTCCAAAGGTTACGGGAATCAGGTTATCGAGAATGAAGTCGCTCCATGAGAGTTTTGCTCCGTTGAAAATCCCCAGAGGGACAAAATAGAGATTCGCGATGCAGTGCTCAAACCCGGCTGCAACGAATGCGCTTATCGGAAAGACGACGGCCAGAATTTTGTCCGTCACGCTTCGGCCTGCCATTGCCAGCCAAACGGCAAGACAAACGAGAATATTGCAGAGGACGCCTTTGAAAAAGGCTACGGGTAACGGCATGGCAAGTTTGGCAGCGGCGATTTCATCCGCTGTTCTCCCTATAAGGCTGTTGTTCATATCGAGGTGACCGGATAAGTAAACCAGCAGGGCAAGACCAATGGCACCCACAGCATTGCCGAGGTAGACAATTCCGAAATTTCGAAGCAACCTGGTAAGGGGGATTTTACCACTTACCCAGGCCATCACCATCAGGTTGTTCCCGGTGAATAACTCCGCCCCGGCAACAATGACGAGAATCAGTCCGAGTGAAAAGACGAGGCCTCCCAGCAGCCTTTCGATTCCGAAGCTGATCTCGGGATCTGACACAATCAACAGGTAGTAGAGGGCACCGAGACCGATGAATCCCCCGGCAAGAACGGCGAGGGCAAACATTGGGATAAAGGACAGACCGGCCTTTTTGACTCCGATACTTTCCACTTTGGCTGCAATCTCATCGGGTGAGAAAGCATCACTTCCGTATAATTCCGCCATGTTGCTTTTGTGATGGAGTGGTTTGTATCAATTCGGGCAGACCGTCGGATCGACCGGACGGATCATCCATCACGAATGGTGGCGGGGAACGGCCGGAAGGGCTCTGCTTCTCTTGCGTAAGTATCACCGGATCTTGTTACGGTGTTTCAAGGTATAGGAGATTTACTTAGCGGGAGTCAGGGATAATCCGATCTATTTATCGGAAACGGAACCAATTTCGGTTTCTTTCGGGCTCGCTAGACTGATCGAAAGGCATCCACCACACAACTATGAAATATGATCAAAATTCATTTCCAGATATCGATAGTATCGAATTCGAATGCGAAGTAACGGCTCCGGATATTGACAAAATGTTTGAACTTTTCGATTCCGGAATGTGCGACATCGCCTCTCAGAATGCAGCGGCACTGGCCGTAAAAAGGTCCTTGCGTTTGAAAGGGCCCGCAAAGATTTCGCGTTGCGGGCCGGGCGGAAAGTGGTGGTGTGATATGGGAAGAAGAAAGCTTCCTGTGAAATCAGATCTGAGCAATTTTTTTGAATCGGTCGATTCCGGAAACATTCCGGTTGGCTTTCGGTTCAAGCTGCTGGTTCCTTCTGATCTTCTGCCGAAGGGTTGTAAAGGTGCCGTGCCTGCCGGAATCTAGGGTGAAGCCCGACCCGTTGTCCATGGCAGGTCTAAACCCAGCACTTTGATTTCATCGAATGAAGTAGTTCCGTCAGCGAGTTTTTTTGCCGCGTCGTGAAGAATGAAGGTGTGATTGTCATTCTTTAACTTGTTGCGTATCGCTTTTTCGTCCTGGTTGGCGAGAATTAATTCGTAGTCCGAAACGTCAAGATTCCAAATCTCGAAAATACCGGTTCTTCCAAAGTATCCGGAATTGGCACAATGCTCGCAGCCGACCGGTAAAAATAACGTTTCCGGAATGCTCACTCGGTTCGATTCGAAGAAGGTCTTGGTACTTTCCGTGACTTCTCCCTTTTTCCGGCAGTGGTCGCAAAGCTTTCTTACCAGACGTTGATTAACGACTACTCCCAGAGCCGTTGTAATCTGGTGATTTTCTATATCATAATTGCGCAGGCGGGTCACAGCGCTCACCATATCCCGACTGTGAAGGGTCGCCATCACGACATGCCCCTGAACGGCGGCGTTTACCGCTTCGAAAGCGGCATCGTGAGCCCGGATTTCTCCAACCATCACACAGTCGGGATCCAGTCGGAGCGCGGTTTTTACGCCTTCTGCAAAGTCCAGATTATGCCGGTTGTCGACCTGGATTTGATTAATTCCGTCGATTTCATATTCCACCGGGTCCTCTACGGTGACAACATGGCGTGATTCCTCAGCAATTTCATACAGAAGGGAATACAGGGTTGTGGTCTTGCCGCTGGAGGTCGGGCCTGTGACAAGGATCATGCCGTTCAAGCTTCGGGTCCATTCTTCAAGCGCAGTTCGATCTTCAGGTTGCAGTCCGAGTTGAGGGATCTCGCGGATTACGTTATTCGGATCCAGCAACCGGATCGCAATTTTGGGGCCGGAAATGCAGGGAACCAAAGTAATGCGAAGATCAAGGCTCCGCCCTGAAATCGAGAGTTTTATTCGTTCGTCTTTCGGGAGAAACGCGGTGCCCGGTTCAATACCTGCCGCCGCTTTGATTTGGTTGATCAAACTGATCCCGGCCGACTTTTTCAGATTTCTGTTTAGCCGAAGTTTTCCATCAATCCGATATCTGATCTGGTAGCCATCCATCACAGGGTCAATGTGAATATCGGTCGCGCGTGAATTTGCCGCATCAGAGAAAATGACATCAATTTGATTCATGGTTTTGGGCCGGTTTTAAACTTTTACCTAAGCCTGTGAGCGGAATCCGGACTCCGCACCGGTTGTTTAAAATAATTCTTATGCTGAGATTGGCGAGTCCCGTGATTTTTCGGAGTGGCCTAATTTCTTGCAGAAATCACGATTCTCTCCATGCTTACGCCGTGTTTGACGCACAAAATTTATCAGACTTCGTCAATACCAGGAAAGATAATGGCTGAAGAAACAATCAACGAAAATGACAGCGAGGTAATTCTCAGTCTCATCTCGCATACCAATGTCGGAAAAACGGCACTGGCCCGGACGCTGTTGCGTCGTGATGTTGGTGAAGTCGCTGATCGGGCACACGTTACAGTGGCTTCGGAGGCCTACACACTGATTGAAACGGACGGACTTGTGACGAAACTGTGGGACACGCCCGGGTTTGGTTCCAATCTGGCCAAACTGGCCAAACGAATTCGTTCCAGCGGTAATCCTGTTGGCTGGATTATGCACCAGGTGTGGGACCGCTTTAAAGACGAATCGCTGTGGTGCAGCCAGGAAGCGATCCGCAACATTAAAGAGGATGCCGATCTGGTTCTCTATCTGGTCGATGCTTCGCAGTCGCCCGGTACAATAGGCTACGTGGATCTGGAAATGGAAATTTTGAGCTGGATCGGGAAACCGGTGCTGGTGTTTCTCAATCAAACCGGGCGTCCGGAACCTGACCGGATCGCCCGGGAGGAGCAGGAATGGAGCGATCATCTCGCTGAATTGGACATCGTAAAGAGTGTCTCGACGCTGGATGCGTTTACCCGCTGTTGGACTCAGGAACATCACGTACTGGAAAAAGCGGCGGAACATATCGACGGCAAAAAGAAACAAACCGCAGAAAAACTCGCCAGAGCCTGGACGCAACGAAACCTTGATGTTTTCGAAAAGTCGCTCAACGAAATTTCCGATCTTTTTGTCTTTTCTCTACTTGATACGGAAAAGCTGAAAGAAAATTCCGTGGCCAGTAAATTGAAGAATCTTGTTGGAAAGAATGATCAGGATTCGGAGATGGAAAAGGTGCAGCAAAATATGTACCGGCGACTTGCTGAACGCACGGCTGAGACGATCAACCGGTTAATCGCCAATCATGGCCTGGACGGCCAAACAGCGCGGGAGTTGGCCCGTTCGTCACAGGATGAGTTCACTTACTCGAGGAATGTTGAAGAATCGTTGGCAGCAGCCGTCGGCGGTGCGGTATCGGGACTTGTTGCCGGACTGTCCGCCGATCTTATCGCAGGAGGTGCGACCTTCGGCGGAGGCGCCGTCATGGGGATGTTGCTGGGGGCGGGAACAACGTATGCCCTGGCAAAAGGTTACAACCTGACACAAACCGGAGTGAACGAAGTGCGCTGGACTGAGGCGCAATTTGAGAGTCAGGTAAAATTCATCATCATGCTGTATCTCGCGGTGGCCCATTTCGGGCGGGGGCGGGGGGCCTGGCAGGATCCCGAAAACAATCCCGGTCACTGGGAGGATACTACCGATGAAATTATTCAGGCGAACAAAGAAGCCCTGCACAACCTTTGGAAAAAAGGCGGCGCGGACGGAAAAAGTGAAAAGCTGAAGAAAGAAGTGCGCAGCAAAGTACGGGTACTACTTACTTCGGCACTGGTGAAGCTGTATCCTGATTCGGCGAAGATCTTTTAGTTTATCTGCCGGTGGCTGCTTCCAGCTCGGCCTGTGTCCATGGAGTTTTTCGATTACCGAATTTTTTCCTGGCGGAGGAGACATCTTCGACCGTTACCGGACCGCCTTTTTGACCCCAGGCGTATCGAATGTAGCTGAGGGTCTCCGCGAGGCGGTCATCTCTCGTGACGCCTAGAACTTCTGCAGGAGCCATAAAGCCTGCCTGGTAGGTTTTCCCGTCGAGAGGTCCGGTAAGTCCGTGATGCAAAATCGCGGCCAGTTTTTCAAGATCGCCGTCCACTCTGGGACTGTCCACCAGAGAAGGGGCCAGCATCAAATCTGTTCCGGGGATGGAAATTCCTTTCCCGTCCGGACCGTGGCAGGTTACGCAACTTTTGAAATACATTTGCTCACCGTTCTCTACCAGTTTCCGGTGATTTTTGTCTATATCTTTCGGGAACTCGATGCCTTTATTCCAGTTACCCAGGTAGTTCTTCCACATGGTCGCTGAGGCGGGATCCATATTGCCATGGTAGATGTCCTGAATGAAGGGGAGGTGTTCCTTCCCCCATAGAGAAACACAGGTTGCGAGGATGACTCCTTTGTCTTTGAGATGTTTTCGGGCCGCTGTTTGAATTCCCTCTTCCGCCCGTTTATTTGCAGTCAGCCCCAGAGAAAGGATAAGCTGTTGGGCTACAGAGGAATCCCGGTCGTCGGCTATTTTGATTAAGGCGGTCACGACATTTTCTTTATCCAGCCAGCGTTCCGATATTTGTATGGCAGCCCGCCTCACCCGGGGATCCCGATCGGTGTAGGGTTCAGCGACAAATTCAGGAGTCAGACAACCGATGCCTTCCAGCGTCCACAGGGCGTGGAGTCGTGTCAGGGGATTGGTCGAAAATCTCACCATCCCTTCCAACAATGGGATCACCGTTTCCCGATCCTGCCGAAGAATGATGAGTTTCTGCGCCGTATCTCTCCACCAGCCGTTGCTGTTTTCGAGATGGCGTAACAGTTCCCCGGTTGATTCATTAAGCATTTCAGGCATGGGGCCCGGACGGGCACCCGAACTGCGTATTCTCCAGATTCGTCCGTGCTGAATGTTTTTATCCAGACCGTTGGCGACGATGTTTTTCCTCGGACCGGGTGAGAGCCAGGCGGCGTCCTGAATGATTCCGCGATACATATCGGTGACATACAGACATCCATCCGGTCCGGTTGCGGTATTCACAAACCGGCAGTTGATGTCGGAGGAAAGGAGGAATTCATCCAGATCCGGTTCGGTTTTTTCGAGGTAGTCGAGGCCTTCCCGTTTTACCATATTAGCCCGGCGGACGACATGTATGGTGGGATCGCAGACGAAGTAGCGACCGTAGTCGGAGAGCTGCATTTTATTTCCCCGGAATACCGATTGACCGCAGGTTGAGGTGAAGCCGCGAATTTCGGAGGCAACTCCGCCACGATCATCGAGAAGACAGAGACATTTTACTTTGAGAAAATCAGCGGAGTGCGGCATTCCCATATCGACCGGCGTGCCGCTGATGCCTCTTCCGGCCAGGCGGGTTGTTGTATCCCAGTATTTGGGGTGGAGATAGGGCGACGCCATCGGCGCAGTGTTGGTTACCCAGAATAGATCACCGACATCGTTGTGGGTTAGCCCCCACTGGGTCCAGTGGCTTCGCTGCCTTTCCGCTTTCCATATCCCGTCGGTAAAGCGGTATCGTTCAATATTGTAGGTAATGTAAATGTTGTTATCGATATTCCAATCGAGTCCTGATGCTCGACGGAAACTCCGACCGCGCCACGTCCATAGGAACCGCGCTCGTAGAGAAGAGTCTTTTCGTCGGCGACGCCATCACCTGTGGTATCGCGAAGGCAGATGATGTCCATGGAATCGGTCTCGCGAACGGCGATCCGGTCATCCAGCGGGAGGATGGCGCGGGGCAGGCTGAGGTTTTCCGCAAATGTAGTGATACGATCGTAGGTGCCGTCAGCATTGGTATCTTCGAGCCGTTTGATCGTGCTGTCCTTTGCCTCCTTAGTGCCTTTTCCCTCTACATTTTGCATATAACTACGCATTTCAGCGACATACATGACGCCATTTCCATCCCAGACGGTGAGCACCGGTTCCCTGACCTGCGGTTCGGATGCAACCAGTTCGATTGTATAACCGGGAGCAAGGCGAAAAGTGGTTTGTTCCTCTTCCGGCGTGAGCATGCAGTAGGGGTTCTGTTTCTTTTTGGCGACTGCAATTTTCCGAACTTCATTGTTATCTACAGGAGATTTGGCGGGTGCCAAAGTGATTGTGTCAGCATTGATTTCCTGACTAACCACGGGCAGTTGGCTTTTTCCAGTGGCGACGTATTCGCAGGCGCGGGACAGAACAGTTTGGAATCCTGCACATTGTAAACTTTCCATATTTTGCTGACCGGGCCAAAAATGGCCCATCGATGTAACAATCACACGACCTTTTCCATACGTTACTTCCCAGGTTATTGGCTCGTGTTTTCCCGTTCCGTTTTTCTCAGGGTCGGAGAAGGCACTGGAAAGAATCGTCATGTTCTTCGCCGGGCCCCTCATATCATGATACAGCTCATCAGAGCCATGCAGCCATAGACTGGGCAACCCTTTCATCACCGGGTGGTCAGGCGCCCGGACAGTGACCTGGAAGGGATGCTTTGAGCCGTGACCGGAATTGCCGGCTGCTTTGTCCCAATAAGGTTTTGCCGTATCGGGATTGATCTTGATTGCCTTACCAAAGGGGGCTTTTCGCCAGCCCATACCAATGATGTCGTTAAATTCCTGCCAATTGGCGAAGGCATTGTTGGCCGCGTGAACCAGCACGACGCCTCCTCCGTTTTTTACATAGTCGACAAACGAATTTTTCGTTTCCGGGTTCCAGTCTCTGCCGTTGTAATTTAGTAAGACGGTGTCAAAATCGGCAAACTTCGGGTTCCAGCTTTTCCATTCTTCGTTCAGGCGGTCCTCCGTCGCAGCCTGACTTTCTTTGCGTAATTTTTCGAATGCCGGAAAGAGTGGTTTCAACTTTTCGTCTTTAGGCGGTCGAATCGTACTCAGTAGTTTCTGTTCCGGTGCGGTGGAGACACTAACGCGAAACAGGCCGGCATTTTCCAGTGTTGACCGAAGCGCATCGGTAGTGACCTGCCAGTCGTGATTGTTTGCACCATCGATAATCAGAACGTCGATTGTACCCTGTTGAGTCTGAGACTGTACCCTGTTGAATGATAGAACGAAGAACAACAGGATATATAGAGAAAGTGCTGATTTCATTATTGGATTCTGTTAACTCCCCAGGTCAGGTGCGGTTCAGGGCGATGCTGTAGTTGAAACCCGGGGCGTTCGGAGAATGCTTTGGCGACTTCGGCGGCACTCTTTTGGTCATAGCGACCGTTGTGGGAGTGGAGGAGGTAGCGCAATACGAGGGGGGACGATTCGGTAATTGTCCATCCTTCGTTCATGCAAAATGAGGCGCCCATCCAACCGTCCCGCCTGACATGCCAGTGGGTTGGATAACGCGGATTGTCCGGGTGGTCGAAAAAAGTAATTCCTGCTTCGACTTCCTTGCGGTTTTCCCCGACTCCGGTAGAAACCGGCCCGCTGTAGTCCATCCATTTGGCCGGTTTGCCGAAAATCTGTTGTTCAGATATGGCGCCTTCGCTGTTGGTGAGGGTTCCGTTGCCAAAATGTTCAGATATTGTTTTCGCTACTCGAACCGCGAGAAATCCAAAATTGGTTTTTTCCAGTTCTACCTTCGTTTTGCTCTCCGGCGCACGAAATGTGATTTGAAATTCGAGGGCATATTCATCATTCGGCAGGGGAATCAAAGCGGTGATGGTCTCCTGTTCCATTTGCTCAACATTTTCCTTTGAATACCAACCGGCGAGCGTAGCCATGAGGGCTTCCGTTGCCCCGTCCTGATACGCCAGCCATTGCTTTTGACGAATTTGCGTGCCTTCGGTGTCAGCCCAGAAGTTGTGGCCGTTGACTTTGTGGTGAGCAAACCAAACCGAGCGATGATGATCGTGATTCGGCGCTCCAGGATGACCGATTCGGGTGAGATTGGCACCGGATGGACCGGTAAAAGGAAAGAAAAACGGGCGGGGATACTCCGGCCCATAGTGCCAGCGGGTCTTTTCGTGCCCGTTTGACTGGAACGAGACCTGGTGGCCGGGCAAAGGGATGACTTCGTTTTCCGGAACGGTTTGAGACCCGGCGGACAGCGGGAACAGCAGGACATAGAGCAACGTTATAAAGGGACGCATCCCGGGAAGTATAGAGATTCGAAGGCCTGCGTCGACATTCTCTCATGGCGCAAATCCTGGAACTGGTTGGCTACCCAAAATTGTGCTACTATGTGGTTGCCTGTGAGTGCCCGCCGACTTTCCAAAATCTATAAACAAAAAATCAAACAGCGCTTCGCGGCGATGGACTCCCTGTATGGGCCTCCGGAAGACATGTTTCCCGGCAGTGAAAATGTTCAATTTCCCGACTTTTCGGGTGCGGGCTTTGATATAGCGGAAGCGTGGTGGCTGGCCGAATTGTGTCGTCTGGCGTACACACCCGATTCCAAAGAATTTACCCGGGTGTGGCATGCCCGTAAACCCGACCGTCTCGAGGTGCTTGAAGAACGATCCCCGTTTCGGGAATTGCTCGATGTTCATAAAACCGGAAATTCTGCAGCGATTTATGAAACCGATTTCGGGGGGACGGTACTTTGCTTCCGGGGCACGAGTAAGCCGGCGCAATGGATTTCAAACTTGGTATTTCATCCGCATGAATGGGTTCGGTTTAAAGAACAGGAGGAGTTGCAGGGCGCGTTTGTTCACTCCGGATTTTACGTCATGTTCAAGCGCATTTGGCCGTTGCTATGGCCGACACTGCGACTGTCACCCCGACCGTGGATTTTTACCGGCCATTCACTGGGGGGCGCGCTTGCGAAAATGGCTCATGCGGTAGCGAAGGCGGACAAAGTTTATACATTCGGAGCACCTCGGATTGGTAATGAAATCTTTGCCGGGGCGCATATGGAAAATACAATCCGAATTGTGAATCACCGGGATATTGTTCCTCTACTTCCGGCCCGCGATGAATCGAAAGGCCGGAAGGCATTCGGACACGGCGGGGAATTGATCCTGTTGCCGGAAGAAGGGGGATTTATGGACGACCCGACCTCATATCTGAACTTACAGCCGTGGAATTTGGTGGAGGAGTGGAGTCGGCAGTCGGATTTATTTCGCCATACTCCACCGTGGATAAAAGATCATTTTATCGGGGATTACTGCCGCAAGATTGCCGAGCGACTTCCGCCTGCGGATAGCTGACTTAGATTTCGTTCTATTCGTCTAATCTGTAGAACTATGACAGAACCGGAATTTCTACAAGTGGCTGACGATTTTCAGTTGGGGATGCTCGACACGGAGCGTCCTCATCCTGCCACGACGCACCTTTCCGAGTGGGCGAAGAACGATTTGCCCGCCGGGATTGCTGCGTTGAAACTGGTCGATCACAAGGCGCTGGAAATCCTTTGTAAGCGGCTGCCTGATCTGATTCCGCTCGCGGAAGCGATACGGCTAACGATTGACCGGGGAAATAAAGTTTTCCTCTGTGGCTGCGGCGCTACGGGAAGACTTTCTATATCATTGGAAATTTTTGCCCGGACCGGACTGCTGCATGGTGCGCACGAAAAAAATGTAACCGGTTTTATGGCGGGCGGGGACGCGGCGTTAATTCGTTCGATAGAGCGTTTCGAAGACCGGCCTGATTACGGGGAACGGCAACTCAGGGATCTGGGTTTTTCCGACGGCGATCTGCTGATTTCCTCTACCGAAGGCGGTGAGACTCCTTTCGTTATCGGCGCGACTCAATTGGCGGCATCCGTGTCGCGGCAAAAACCGTGGTTTCTCTACTGCAATCCCGATGATCTTTTATGTGCCAATGTGGAGCGTTCGCGCCTCGTGATTGAGGATGAAAGAATTCGTAAAATAAATCTTTCTGTCGGCCCGATGGCGTTGTCCGGTTCCACTCGTATGCAGGCGAGCACAGTTCTGATGGCAGCGATCGGATTCGCGATGAAACATTCAGAAAACCCCGACGGCATGGCTGCCGACTTTGACAGGTGGTGCAACTGGGTATGCGAAGATCTTGACTGGGGTGTTATCCAATCGTTTATCGAAGCCGAAAGCCAGGTATATGATAGAGGTGGCTATGTAATGTATGAGCCCGGCGGGTATGGTCTCACCGTGCTCACAGATACCACGGAACGATCGCCGACTTTTACTTTGACTCCGTTTGAGCGAGACGGGGTCGATGAGCCGGTGTCTTTGAGTTATCTGTGGATTCGCAATACGGCTACCGCTCGCGAAGCCTGGCGCGCCATTCTGCACCGGAACCCGAATCCAGTTGAGTGGGGGGCGCTGCGTCATCTCACCAGCGGAGCTGCAATGCGGGCCTTTGATTTTTCGAATGCGGGCCGCGTAAAGCGGTTTTATCGCACCGGCGGAAAAAATCAGGTATTTTCGGTATCGCGAAAACAGGATGGTATTGCCCTTTCATTTTGCGAAACGGTGAAAACGTTACCGGTTCCGGACGGTATCGATTTCTTCGGCGAAAATCTCGCTTTGAAAATGCTTCTCAATGCTCATTCGACTTTGATTATGGGGCGCCTCGGCAGGTACGAGGATAATCTCATGACTTATGTCAGCGCCAACAATTTCAAACTTATCGACCGGGCGGTCCGCTATGTCAGGCTCCTGCTGGAAAGGCATCACGGACTGGACATTCCCTATAGAGAAGTCGCCGAGGTATTGTTGGCGGAGAAAGAGGCACTGAAGCCCGATGAACCTGTGGTTTTGAAAACGGTGGATACAATCCTCGCCCAAAACGAGGAAGAGATTCCCGAAGATTAGAAAGCGATCAGTTCTTTTTTTTCGTTTTTTTCTTCTTCGGCTTCGCCGGTAGGAAAAGATCGTCGTCTTTATCTTCCGGTAGCGTTCTGGCCGATTGGAGGATCTGCTTCATTTGGGCCGTGATCTCCGGTCGGGCTGCAGCGAGATTTGTAGTTTCCGCTATATCGTTGCCGAGGTCAAAGAGTTCGAACTTTTCGTTACCTTTACTACGCGTTCCTTTTACTACAGCTTTCCAGTTGCCCATTCTGGCAGCTTGAACTCCTTTTCCCGAGGCACATTCCCAGTAGAGATAGGGGTGTTGTTTTTGCGCTTCGCTGTTACCAATCAAGGTTGGTAGAAATGAAATGCCATCGGTTTTTTCGGGCAGGTTCGCACCGGCGATATCCGCTGCTGTCGCGAGGAGGTCCCAGTGGGCGGAGATGTGATCCGACTCCGACTTTGCCTCGATCTGTCCAGGCCAGCGGGCGATCATAGGGCAGCGAATGCCGCCTTCGTAGAATTCAAACTTGATCCCGCGGTAGGGGCCGTTCCCGTCAAAAAATTTAGGATCGGCTCCGCCTGCGGACGTCGGGCCGTTATCACTGGTGAAAATAACGAGAGTGTTTTTGTCGAGGCCCAGTTCATCGACTAAGTCGACGATTTTGCCTACATCGCGATCCAGTCTGGAAACCATTCCGGCGAAGGTGGCATGCGGTTTGTCCTGATAGATGTAGTGTTGGCCGCCGGGTGTGCCATAGGGGTCCGTTTCCTCTATTTTTCCGACCCACGGATCCCGCGAATCGTCGGGAACGTCTAAATCAACATGAACCAGGGTGTAAGGCACGTAGAGAAAAAACGGTTCGTCTTTGTGGTCGCGGATAAACTTGAGTGCCTCTTCGGTGAAAAGATCGTGGCTGAAGTGGGTTCGCTGTTCCGGGTTATCAGGAAAAAAGACCTGCTCTTGATTTTTCCACAGAAATTCCGGGTAATGGTGATGGGCTTTGGTTTGATTCAAGTAGCCAAACCAGTAGTCAAAGCCCTGTTTAGTGGGAATGCCGGTGGAGCCCGCCTCACCGATGCCCCATTTGCCCATGGCTCCGGTTTTGTATCCTGCTGATTGCAAAACCTCCCCGACGGTGATGTCTTCGTCTCGCAGATTTCCGTCACCATTACTTCTGACCCGGGCGTGTCCGGTGTGAAGTCCCTGCATCAGGCAACTCCGCGTCGGTGCGCACATCGCCGAACCGGAGTAGTGATTGGTGAATTTCATCCCCTCGGCAGCCAGTCGGTCGATTCGGGGAGTTTTCAGCAGTTTTTGACCGTAACATCCGACATCGCCAATGCCGAGATCGTCAGCCATGATATAGATGATATTCGGCTTCTGTTCCGCTTTCAAATTGAGCGAAAAACCGATAAAAAGACACAGGACAGCAAGGCGTTTCATAGCGGCACATTCCGCAATAAAGGAGCTTTCGACAACCCCGCAATGAGGCGTATCTTGAATCTGAAATGAGTCTTCAAGAGTCAGTGAGTTCCCAAAAAGGCCGGCGTTATTTCTTAAAATCCGCCGGAGCCACTTTAGCTTTGCCTGCTATGCAGTCACTGTTGCCCTCATCGCTGGGCAGCGGTTTTGCTCTGGGGGCGGAGCCGGTTCAAAAAGAGTCGGTTCGCCGTCTTGTCGCCGTAGGAAATCTGATGGGATTCCAGACTCCCTATCTTTTCCCGGAGAAAACGGGTAAAAACTATGAGGCACCACGTTTGCTCCAGCCTTTCGAAAAAGTCAGGGATCAACTCACCGTCTACCGGGGGCTCGATCACGATGTGAAAGGCGGGCATTTTGCGGTTCATTCCTTCCTCAGTGGTGTCCTCCAGATGGATGCCAAAGGTATGCCGGACGGCAACATCAGCCTCGATCAGTTGGCGGCGGAATCCATCGGCGGTGCCACTCGTTTCCCGACGTTGACCGTAGGATCGGAAGGCGGCATTCACGGTGGTTGCATGATGAGCTGGACCCGCAGTGGAACCCGGGTGCCTCCTGTGACCGGGCCGGGAGCGCTGTTTAAAAAGCTTTTTGTCAAAGAATCCGCTGCGGATCTGGAAAAGGCGAAGGATCGGATTTCTCTGCAGGGCTCGATTCTCGATGCCATGAACGGAGACGCCAAATCTCTCGCCCGGCGCATCGACAAAGAGGATCGCGAGAAACTTGAGGAATATATGACTTCGGTCCGGGATGTGGAAAAACAGATCCAGCTCAGTGAACAATGGGTGGAAGTGCCGAAGCCGAAAGCGCCTTTTGACCAGCCGCGCGACCGCAACATGGTAGAGGATTTGCCGTTGCTCTACGATTTAATCGCTCTGGCCCTGCAAACGGACTCAACCCGAATTGCGACTCTCGAAATCGGCGGCGATTTTCTGCCCGCCCACCTCGGAATTAAAAGCGGCTATCACAGTCTTTCCCATCACGGCAAAAAACAGGACGCAATCGACAGCCTGCTGGTAATTGAAGAATACCAGTTGAAACATTTTGCCCGTTTTATCGAAAAAATGGCAGGTATGAACGACGGGGAGGGGACTCTTCTCGATCATACTTCGGTTGTATTTGGTAGTGGAATGGGCAACGGCAATGTTCATTCAAACTACGATCTTCCCGTCCTGCTCGCAGGTGGCGGTTTTCGGCATGGCGAATACAAAAACTATACTGCAGAAAACGGTGAGCGGAAAAAGCTGTGTAATCTGTATGTTTCGCTGCTTCAGAATTTCGGAATCGAGAGGGACAGCTTCGGTAACAGTGATGGAACGCTTATATAGAAAACCGGATTGTACCCTGTTTAGTCCACGACTGTACCCTGTTGAATGATGCTTTGGCGTTTCGCAGCTATCTTTTTTGCCGCAACTACATGTTTGGCGGCGGAACACCCTGCTGAAGTGTTTTTTTCGAAATACTGTCTCGAATGCCATGACTCTGATGTGCAAAAAGGTGACCGGTCATTTGAGGAGCTGTTTTTCCCAATAGGTAAGGCGAGAGAATTGATTGAGGTGCAGGATATTATCGATCAATTAAACCTCGGTGAAATGCCGCCGAAAAAGGCCGATCAACCCACGGAAGCTGAGGTGGCCGAGGTAATTGGGCTACTGACAAAAGAAGTCGAAACGGCTCACGAAAAGATGAAAAGCAGCGGCGGGCAGACTGTTCTTCGTCGGCTCAATGAGCGGGAATATCTCAATACTCTCGAATCGCTGTTTTTACGGAGAGTTGATACTCTCGCTCCGACGCAGAATTTTTCGAACGATCAGACTTATGAAAACATCGATACGATTGGCGATACGTTGGTCACTTCGAGTTTTCTTTTGCATAACTACTTCGAAGCTGCTGATCTCGTAGTAGAGAATTCTCTGGGAACGGCCAAAAAACCGGAAGTGAAAGAGTGGCATTTTGACAAGAATTTCACCCAGGGGCAGGAGCTGAGTTTTTCGCATAAAAGAGTGTATAACTTTCGCTATCTCTGTCTGTATGAAGTGCCGAACACGGTAAATCATGAAGGAGGCTATGGCGGCCTCGAAAAATTTCAGGAAGGGGTTCATGCTCCGGGATACTACGAAGTGAAAGTGCGGGCTCATTCGATGAACCGGGATTCGCACTATGATCGGGAGATTTTTCAGATGGATCTGAAAGAACCGTTCCGTCTTGGAGTCGTGACCGGTGATGCCACCGCCGGGGCACTCCACCATCCCCAGCCGATCGAGCCCCGGCTCGCCGAGGTGACGGTGGCAGACGGGGAGCCACAATGGTATACGATGAAAGTTTGGCTCGAAAAAGGCCAGCAGCCCAGATTCATTTTTCCAAACGGAATGGCAAATTGTCGCAATGCTTTCAGCCGGATCGCGAGCAAATACAAAAAGGAGTGGCCCGAAGGGGATCCCTATCTAAAGAAAGCAGGTATTGTTGAGTCTCGAAGGGTGGTTTTGGAGCACGGAAAAATGCCGCACATCCGAATTCACGAAGTAAAGATTCGCGGGCCTGTCTACGAGGAGTGGCCTCCGGAACCCCAGCGATCGATTCTCGGAGCGGGCAATTTTGGAGAGCCGCACCGGCGTAAAATTCTGAAGGAGTTCGCGTCGCGTGCCTATCGTCGCCCACCCGAAATGGATGAAGTAGACAGGTTACTGGCGATTGCGGAATCCAGAATTGCGGACGGTCATTCTCCGCGTCAGGCGACTCTGGATGCGATAAAAGCGGCGCTGTGTTCCCCGGCGTTTATCTATTTCAGTGAACCCGGGAAAGGTAAATCGGGAGAACTGCTTGGTGCCCACGATCTGGCCTCGCGTCTTTCCTATTTTCTGTGGGCAGCTCCTCCGGATCAACAGTTGCGAGCTTTGGCTGATTCCGGCGAACTGCTGAAAACCGGTGTGCTGAAAGAGCAGTTTCAACGTCTTGTGAAAGATCCACGTGCGGAGGAGTTTTTCAAAGGTTTTACCGACAGTTGGCTCAATCTGCGGTCGCTCGGCGGGATGCCGCCATCACGAAGCGAGGCGGCAGTGTATTTTTACGATGATCTGGAAACGGCGATGAAACGGGAGGTCCAGGTGTTTACCCAAAATTTAGTCGAAACAAACGGATCAATTCTCAATTTTATCGACAGTGATTATTCCTTCCTGAATCATTCGCTGGCCAATCTGTACAAAGAACCTTTCGATTTTCCCATTGATCAAAGAGAACAGTTTCACAAGGTAAAGTTCACTTCCAAAAAGCGGGGCGGGTTGCTGGGTATGGGAGCTGTGCTGACGGTGAGCGCCAATGGTATCGAGACATCTCCGGTAACTCGCGGGGTGTATCTTTTGGAAAACATCATCGGAACGCCTACTCCGCCTCCACCGGATGAAGTTCCCGCTCTGGAGCCGGATACAAGAGGCTCGACGACAATTCGGGACGAGTTGATCAAGCATCGACAGGTCAAAACCTGTGCAGAGTGCCATCGCAAAATCGATCCCCCGGGATTTGCGTTGGAAAACTACGATCCCATTGGACGATGGAGGAGCCGCTATCCGGGTAATCGCAAAAAGCCGGGGCCGGAAATTGATTCGACCGGCGAATTTCCGGACGGAACCACTTTCTCCGGAGTCCATGATTTCAGAAAGCAATTGCTGGAGAGAAAGGGACCGTTCGCCCGTCACCTGACCGAAAGTCTGCTTGGCTACGCCACAGGCCGCCATATTGATTCGCTTGACCGCCCGGTGGTAGACAAAATTGTTGCCGCGTGCCGGGCTGATGGCTACGGAATGGAAACTTTGTTGAAAGCTGTGGTTACCAGTGAGATTTTTCGAAGTCGATAGCCGGTTGCTAATGTGTGATGATCGGTTCAGTTTCAACTGTTTGTCACTATGAAGAAATTACCTCTTCCACAACTGGCTTCCGTGTCTCAAATCGTCGCCTGCTTCGGAATCATCCCGGCAGCCTGGGGAATTTATCATTCGGCGGAGCAGGGCCGTCGCGAGGATCAAAAAACGCAGGAACTCCTGCGATTAACCGCCTTTCCGGCTCTCGACGGGATTATCCAGAGGGATCGCAATGAGCGCAACAATATCGATGAAGCGACTAATGATTTGCTCAATTTGGCGCGCCACAATCAGTTGAAATCGACCTATCAAACCGGCCGGTCCGCCTATTACGGAACAAAAGGGCTCGCCAATGTCGGCAGGCATTACGAATACCTCGGCGTGATGGTTCGGCTTCGTTATGTGGAGTTTGAACCGATTTTCGAAGTGATTTCATTTCCTGATGAGTTGTGGGAAGCGGCGGAAAAATCCGGGTTTCTGAAAATGGCCAGGGAGGAAAACTGGAGCGGCCCTGAAAAGCCGCTACCGGATTTTTGGGTCAACTTTGAGTATCTCCGCAATTGCTATTTGGCCGCCCGGAAAGGGGAACCGATACCCGGGCATGAAAAATCGGAAAACGAGCCGGATTTGATTACAACGATTGTAAATCGCTTCACAAAGAGCGAAGAAGAAAAATAGATCTTCGAGTGTATACTTCTCAGCACTGCTGAGTGAAAAACTGATGTAACCTGTTTACATCCAGTGCTTAAAAAAATATGGCGACCCGTACGGGACTCGAACCCGTGTTGCCGCCGTGAAAGGGCGGAGTCCTA
>JARGOZ010000133.1 GCA_029213025.1 Verrucomicrobiales bacterium | reverse complement strand
GTTGAGAAGTACGCGCTTATAAAGGCAAACGGCTGGGAGATCCTGGAAAAACCAAAAATCGAAGGGGAATTGACCATAGGAAAGTTTTTGGAGATTGCTCACGAAAAACTGGTCGGGGAACAAATCGTGAAGCCGATCACATTTAAAAACAATTCCGACAGACTTCTTAAGATTGCTAAAGGGATTACAGGAATTCCGACTTATTCAGGTAAAGACTTTGATCGCGAACGGTCCACGGCTGCAAAGGTGAAGACTCTCAATTTGCCGCTATCGATCTTTACAAAGGAGACTATCGAAAGGTACAAGGTCGCTTATCTGGCCGAACACAGCGACGCCAGCAACGGAGGGGCGACCACATTCAATTCTGATTTGCGCTCTGCTGCTTCGCTATTTAAAGCCAAGGTGATCGAATCAATTGAAATCGAAAACCCGTTCACCTCAGTCGAAAAGGTTAAAATCAAAAGCAATGTACTGAGGTATAAGTCAAAATTCGATTTATCGGCCCTTATTGCCGAAGCCGAAAAGACTGCAAAGACAGACAAGACGTTCCAGCCCGCATACGAGTTGCTTCTTTTCGCTGCCGGGACCGGTTGCCGCAGGGAAGAAATCGACCGGGCGAAATGGTCCGACATCGATCTGGAAAACAGGAAATTCGACATTTCAGGCGATCACCTTAAAACGGACGATTCCGCGCAAAAGGTGACCATCGTTAAATCAGTAGCCGAAAAGCTGAAAGCCATTAGGGCGACGAATCCAATGGCAAAGTTTGTCATCAAGGGGCGGGACGATGTTTCAACCGTTACCGACCGGAAAGCTTATCGCAGTAACGTCACGATGAAGCGCCTTACAAAGTGGTTGAGAGCGTACAGAGAAAACGACTCTCTTCCTTTTGCCGATGTTAACAAGCCGCTCCACACGATCCGCAAAGAGGTTGGATCAATGCTCTACAAACAGACTGGTGACATCAACGCGGCAAAAGCCTACCTACGCCACACGCAAATTTCAACTACCCTCGCCTATTACGTCGACGACTCCAATCAGGAAGCGCCAACTATAGATTTGTAGCCGGAACAGAAAAAAGTGAGATTTTTTTTGGTGCCAATAATCGATATTCTTTGCCGGTTTTCATCGGTTCAAACGGTGTCGTACTCCTCTAGTTCTCAACAGTTTTCAGCTGGTATGTTTATATAAAAAGCTGTCGATTAGTTTTTTATAGAAAATATAATTTAGGGCAACTATTAGTTTTCCTTCTTGATTATACATGTTTCCGGATTATTTATGGTTTTAATGAATACCATAACAAAATTCAAAAAAACGGGCAGCGATAACGCCGAAATTGAGCAAATCGCCGCAAAACTAAAAGTCGTCGACAGAGAGCAAGCTGTTTCGCTTCTCAGTCGAAAGCTGAAACATATCAAAACAAAAGAGGTGGCTGAAATCCTCGATCTGGATGTTATGACCGTCCGTCGTGAGGTCAGACGAGGGAACCTGAAAGCTCTATATATCGGGCGTAATATGCGGGTAGGTATCGAAGAGCTTAATAGCTATATCGACCGGAACTCAACCGAAGGGGCAAAAGCCGCATAAAAAGAAAGCCGTCCAGCTACTAACTGGACGACTCCTAAAAAATGTAACCACTAGGCGAGCGGTTTAAAATGCTTTCTTTCCCCTTACCTTACTCACCTAGTGGTCATAATCAAATAAATAATCATACTATGACCACTAATAATTACGACCGTCTAAAACGGTTCATTGATTTCTATAGAAACGCACCGTTTCACTTCGTTAAGGAGGCTCTCGGTATCTCTCAAAATCTAAAGGTCTTGGAACTCGCATCTAAACTAACAAACTATTCACTGAATAACTTGGAAGAGCGTGACTACAGAAACTTTGGAACGTTTGTCGAAATATCTTGGCACAGGCTGGAAAATCAGTCGATTCTTCAGATTGATCAGGAATTCCGTGGACTGAAGTTGCGGTATAATGTCACGCCCGAAGTGCGTAGCCTGAAAGAAAAGCGGGAAGCCATAATACACGGGACTGTCACAGATTGGTTGAACGAATTCAGAGCCACCGGAGAAAGCTGTAACGGTATCCTCCGACTTGTTGAAACCCCTGAATGTAACTGATATGAGCCATCAAAACGCAAAATTAAAGCAAGACAGCGGCTCACCCGTGAAGGATTCCGGTCTGAAAGCCGTAAAGGAAACCAGTAACGAAAAGACAAAGGTCGTACCGTTCCGTAAGCCTCTACACAAACAACTTTTAGAAAAGAAATTTATACACCCTTTCGCTAAGGAGTACTTGTGTCAGGGCTTGCTGATATGTCCGTATGTGCCGGAAACCGACAAAGGGAAAAAACTACCTGCAATAATCCAACATCCTGAACTGTCGACTTTTTCGAGTTATGAGGAGTTTTTCAGGTGGCAATTGGAAGGCGAAGGGTATGAAGCCTATAGGGAGAAAAATCCCAACATCTCGCGGGAAGAGTATCTGGAAAAGGTTGAATGGAGTATGAAGAACCTGAAGGGCATGCACAAATTCCGGAACTTCGGACATCCCATTCCAGCAGGTATGATTCAGGGTGACATTGACGACAAAAACGGCAAAAAGCAGGGGGTTACAGCCGATTATCCAAAACTTGTGAAAGCAGTTCCTGAATTGGAATCAATTCCTTTACAGACTTTGACCTCAAGTAACGGCGCTCACACCGTATTGTTTAGAGGTGTTCCACGGGGGGTAAATATTGATCAGAATATTGATGAATATCCAGACATGGAGTGGCAGACCGGCGGTAAGTTGATTGCTTTGATGGGGAACAGTTACCGCGATGGTGATAACAAACCTCATCCTGAGAATCCTTTAGGAGAGGTTTGCGTTCAGGATGCGCCAGAAGCCCTAATCTGCCATCTGGCGAGCCTGTCAGGTCAGAGGCAGGGAAAGAGAGGTGAATCAAGTTCAAAGGCCGTAGCGGTCAATCTGGATCATTTGAGAACGGAAGCTGTTGCTCTTACCGAGGCGGCATCCAGTTTTGAAGGAGTCGAAGTCGATCCTCACATACTAGCTGATAGCCTTTGCAAAATGGTTCGTTTCAAAGGGCAGGCTCTTGGCGATTATAATATCTGGCTCCGTGAGATGGTATTTCCTCTCAAAGATCTGGGTGAGGATTTCGGCTTCAAGCTGTTTCACCTGGCATGCTCTATGTGTGCGGGGTACGATGGTGAAGAGGGATGCCGTAAAGCCTGGGACGCATCTGCCGCAAGTTCTGACATGAAGGAAGGGCGAGGTATTGGCAGCCTTGTCCGCGACGCTGAAAAAGCTGAGCTGGAATATCAGGAGGACGTTGCGAAGGATCTACTAGAGCGCGTAGAGAAAGCCGATACTATTGAACTAAAAGGTGATCTGATGCGGGATATCAAGAAAGCCGACATTGATGAGGAACAGAGGGAGCGCCTAGCCAAGGCTTACAAAGAGCGTTTAGGTATGGGGATTGACCACACTAGGACTATGGTCAGATCGTCTGATGAGCCAATGTCCACCGGACGTGAAGAGCCTGACTGGAGTCGTCCGATCTGCTATATGCCAAAGAAGGGATACTTACATGTCGACACCCTGGAATCGTGGGATAAGGAAGCGTTACGGCAGAAGTTCAATTGTTTGGTTCCCGACGGGACAACACCTGCTGATATCTATCTTGCGAGTTATGGTTTTCTTAAGGATAGGATTATTCACGGGATTGATTACAGACCGGACAAGCCTAATGATCGCATTGTTTACAATCGGGACGGTCATAGGCTGGTAAACAAGTTCAGGCCGGAATCGGTTACGGTCAGGGCGGAAAAAGTCAGCAAAAGAGCCCGCGAGCTTTTTGGTTATATATACCGCCACCTCGTTATAATTCTGGGCTGCGAGAAAAAAGCAGAGATGTTGATGTACTATATAGCCTGGTGCGTCCAACGGCCGGGAATAAAAATAGGCTGGGCACCAACTATTGTTGGCGGTCAGGGGATTGGCAAATCATGGCTTGAACTCCTGTTTAAAGCTCTGTTGGGTGAGGCTAATGTCACGATCCTCCAGTCTGCGGAAATCGGTAGCGGGTGGAACGAATACGCTACAGGGGGGATCGTGACTTTTGGTCACGAAATTGAGGTCGGCGGTAAAAATAAACAGGCGGCAGCAATTGAATTGAAAGAGCAAATCGACGGTAGGTATGGGACGATCAATCCTAAGTGCTCCCCCAAGTATGAGACGTATCTCACTGCAAACTTTGTTTTTTGCTCAAATAATCCCGAAGTGATTCCACCGGAAGAGCTGGGACGACGGTTTGGGCTATGGTTGTCACCGTGGGACCAAGAGTTCCATGCTGACATTGATTTGGCCGTTGCACAATTACAGGAAAAAGATCGACGTTCACGGTCCGACTTTGAGACTGCTGTGGAAGAGTACGCTTCATGGGGTAAGCCAATAGCCAGGAAGTATTTCGACCCCTTGTACGAGGCTGTCAGGGATTACCCGCGTGAATTGAGAGCCTTGTTTGAGGATTACGAAATACCGGACAGTTTTGAGAAGACTTACGGGCAGGCTCCATATAGTGCCGATTCGTCTTACCAAAAGATGAAATCGAAATTTAACGTGCAAGGTTACGGTGAGGCTAAAGAGTTGCTGGCGTCAGGGGAATTCTGGTTTAATGAGGATCGCCTTTGGAGTAAAAAATTCTTTGATGCGTTAGAGTTCGATATGGGTGAACCGCTGAGGGGGTATAACGCGAAGAGAAATCTATTAGCTGCATTGGGATTTAAAATGATTGATGCCGAGACGGTATGGATAGACGGCGCTTCACGATATGGGATTTATGTTCATAAAAAATACCCGAACACGAGTGATGAAGCGAAAAAACTATTTGAGAAACCAATTTTTGAACCTTTTGACGAGATAGATTTTGATGAAATCTAAGCTAATAACGTCAACACAGTATTTGCAGCCGTTACCGTCTAAAAGTATTTTGCACGGCTCATCAGAGAATCAGAGAATTTTTGCAAGTTGGGCGCTTCTCTGAAGGGATATATATATATATATATAGTCTTAAGGAGTGTATTCATTCTCTATAGGGGGAAATAATATATAAATTGTCTGATTCTCTGATGAAAACCCTGTATCCCTTATAAAATGGGGGTTGCGTCCATCAGGAAATCCTCAGATATTGAAAAAGTTCTGATGAAAAACGGTGATTCCTGCCTTTAAACTACAGAAATAACGTCAACACAGTATTAGTATCAATAGGAAACCTGTTATTGTTGAGACGTACTGAGGTAAGACATATAGTCATCAAGTGCAAGCTGGCTAACCCGAATCAGCTTGCCAACCTTGACAGATCGTAAAGCCCCCTTGGCAATTTCTCCTTTTATAGTCTCTTTGCTACACAGCAATAATTGCTCAATCTCGACAGGTGTGTAAAAACGTGTTGAACTGTCACCTATGAAATTTCTCATTTCCTCAACTGGTATGATCCATCGTCCGCCACGGTATTCGCCCTTGATCTCTCCCGACAGGATTAGACGGCGGATAGTAACGTTGTGGACGCGTAGCGTTGTTGACGCGCTTTGGATTGTCCAGTGCGTGGCTAATCGGCTCATCCCGGAGGATAGGGTGAAAATTCCTGAAATCAAATCCGTCGACACCGATTTCTTTACATCCCATCTACTATAGACATTTCATCAAATCCATATAGACTATTTCGACCAATGAGCCTTAATCCTAGACAGGAAAGTTTCTGCCATCATTTCGTTTTAACCGGAGTGGCGAAACGGGCGTACCAGCTGGCCGGGTATAGTGCCAAAAGCGAAAGGACCGCAGAAGTCGAATCGTCAAAGTTCCTGAGGAAACCTGAGATTAAAGCAAAAATCGCCGAATTGCGGGAAGAGCTTGCGGAACGACACGCCGTAGATAGCGCCATGATCATTGAGACCCTTTTGGAAATTATCCATACTCCGATAGGCGAACTAATCGAAAAGCATGAGAGGGGCGAACACTCCCACCTACTGCAATCGACCCGCCCAGGGAAGTACGGGACCAGTTACCAGATGGTTTCAAAGCTGCAGGCGCTGAAACTACTCGCTGATATTTGCGGATTCAATTCACCTGTCAGGCATGAGGTAGCTGTTGCGGAAACCGTCAATACCTATGAGGTCGACGAGGCTTTACGGCGGAAACATTCAGCCTATCTGGACCGGTCGGATATTGCGGCTTGATTGTAGGGCCTGTATTGGCCTCAAAACTCAACGCTTTTTCCCGTCATTCCGGCGCTAAACGCTCTCGGAAGTATCCTTAATCGGAAGGGGTGGCGGTAACATCACGATTTCTGCGTCAATCGTGTTCGTGTCCTTAGGTACGGGCGGCGGGAGTTGCCGCACTTGCTGTGAAAGCAATTCCTGCCGCATAGCCTCATTTGCCTCACGATGTTTCTCGATATCAACCATCAGGTCTATCATTTTCTGATTCGATTGAACAATTTTATCGGAATTTTCCTGACTCTTCGTTGAGGCTACGACCAACAATGCGTGAATTATTCCAGGTATCCATAAAAACAACACACAAATGAAGAAGTTCAGCACCGCTTGAAAAGGCTTCCCGCAAAGCAGTACGGCGAGTGGTGGTAACAAAAGCGCAATCAGATATCTCATAAATCAGGTGGTGAGTAACCCTTTAGTGATTAGGAAAGAGTCACTTGATTGACGAGACATTAAATCTTTCAGACTGTCAAGATCACTTAACGAAAAAGACTATTTACCCGGTAGCGATAATACGCGATAAAGCCTCACCAATGCTCACATCGTCCGACAAGCTCCACAAGCCAACGGCCTTTATCATTTTGGGTCTGATACTGTCGTTTATCTCCGGTTGCTGGTCGAATCAATGGTGGTCGGCTCACCGGGCTGAAGGGTATTACGTCGATCAGGTTCGGGAGCTTTTACGGGAGTCGGACCGAAAGCAGTTAAAGCGACCATTCCCCGAAGCCGTGACATCATATCGGCGGAATTACTTTGTGGACGATTTCGCCCGTCTTCACCATGTCCTCTTACGGGCCGATGAGGAACGTTGCAACGTTGAGGAAACAATCCGAAAGGCCGTTATCGATCCGTTGTCACCGGTCCCGCCTGCCATCCAGGGTATAACCGCCGACAACCTGATAAAGTCGTTCGATCAGGCGCAAGGGTACGGCCTGTACGACGGCTTGACGAATCGGGTGGATCTGTTCAATGGGAATCGGCCAACGGTCCGACAGGGCGCGTACGACGGTCGAGAGGGTGAGGTTGACCATATTCTGCCATCGTCCGTTTTTCCTCAACTGGCTCAACTCCCGGCAAACCTGCAATGGCTATCAGAGCCGGAGAATATCAGTAAAGGGGATGGCGTCACGGATGAAGGGCGTGAACTGTTGCGGTACCTGCTGGATGCCGGGACGATCAGCCGGGAGACTGTTGAGGGTAATCTGAAAGCCGTTGCGGTGAAAAACCCGAAGACGGCGGATGAATGGCGAATGGTCTTATCTCGTTGAAAGAGTATTCAACTACAAGCTGTCAATCTTTGCGATAAATTGCCGTAAAGGTAGTTTCACAAAGGTTTGCCCCATCTTGGCAGTCTCAACGTGAAAAAGGGCTGTTTCGTGACCGTGTATCGTCGTCATCCTGATACGACAATCCCGCGCTTCGATCATTTGCCTTACCGTTGTTATTGGTATCGCAAACCCATTGGAACTTACATAAGCATTATCGAATTTTGTCTGGTTGATCGGTTTGAATGACAATTTTCTCCCGTCAATATTGATATCCAAACCAGTGATATTGTGAAACTTACCGGGGGCCGTTTCGTCAGTGATATGAATTGCCTCCTGATAGACCAGTTCCAGAATCATCAAATCTCCCATCTCAGGCGTGTAAGCTGCGGCAATGTGAATGTTTGAAGCCCTTACGCCACCGTCGCGTGAAACCATAGCCGGTGACATCCTAAGCTCTTTTGCTCCATCAAACTTTGACGTAGAGCTTGAAATTGCGCCTATACCAGCCTTTTCATTCATCTTTGCCCCTATCTCATGCATGGAGGTCTGACAGGACACCCCGAAAAAGGCGGTAATTGCCGGAAGGAAAAAACGTTTCATTAACATGACCAGACTTTAAACAGCCCAGACTGTCAAGGATTCCTAAACAAAAAAAGCCCGATCACCTCAACAGGCAACCGGGCTTCAAATCCCTATCAGCTTTTAGCTCAACCGGGCTAACCTCGCACCCGGTCCCGAAGCCGGTACGCTGCCTGTCGGCATTTACCCGAACAGAAGCGCCTTTTGGCTGATGCCGGAAAGCTTTCAACACAGTCGGGATACTGACAGACCGTACGGCCTGATAGCCGTTTAAGCCGTCTAACCTCGTCCGGGGTGAGATTGTTGTGATTTATGAGCGTTACGGTCATTGTTACGGTTGGTTCCTTTATAAATCAGGGTTTCCGAACTTTTAAGATATCCGTAACAGCGTACAACAGGCTACCGATGGTACCCGAAACGGTGAACGGGACGAACAGAGCAACCGCCAATGGCGCGTCGGTCGGAATCCCTGAAAACATCAAAAGCCCGTGAAGGAAAAGCAGGGCGAAAGCTGTAACTTTCGTACCCTGCCCGATTCGCCCGTTTGCCCTTACAACCGTAACAACCACGGCCAACAGTCCGAAGTCAATCAGACCGACAAGCAACCATGCCTGAAAGACTGAAAGGTGATTGACCATTGCGCCCCTTGTTACCGGGATGATTGCCGCAAACATCATGCCCAGGGCTAGCAGGGAGGCACATGCCGAAAAGAGGATTTTGGATTTCATGACCGTAAATCGAAAGACGCTAGAATTCGGGGTTCAACGGACAGGGCGAAAAGTTCCTCTATGTCTCTGTCAGGCTCAATGTCCTCAATATCGTCCAGGTGGAAGCAGAAAGACATTTTCACCGTTACGGCTCCACTGTCTGATATATCCAGCTCATCCAGTTTTAGGGCTGGTGATTCGGGTACCTCACAACAGCTAAACACTTGTGAACCGTACAATTCACCGACCGGGACCATAGGCCGATTATCCTTTCCGCACTTAATACAGGCGCGGCCATCAAGTTGGACTTCGTTGAGTCCTTTGCTTTTTGTCATTTTAGTTTTTTCAATATGGTGCCCGGATGAACGCTAAAAGTTCGAAATTGGCGCACAGCTAAAGGCGCTCTTTTTGCGTCCACCCGGACATATTGAAAAGGCTGTTCATTTGATAGGCTTTCGACGGCCTGAACAGCGAAAAATAAGTTCAGTTTGGGACTTTTTGCCCCCAGACTGCCCCTAGACAAAAAGGGCGATATCTGTAACTTGTTGAAAAAGAAGGAGCCAACTGTCGGACTCGAACCGACGACCGGCTGATTACAAATCAGCTGCTCTACCAACTGAGCTAAGTTGGCCTGTAAGACCACCCGTCGATTAACGGGCCGACAATGGTATTCATTTCCGCCCGTCCTGCAAGAGGTTTATTTCAATTTATTCCGGTATTTCGCAGGAAAAACGGGTTTAACAACATCCCGACCCCGGAGCACAGTTGGATTGCGATACAGAACCTACCTTGATGACCGGTAGGACTGGCGGAATGATTCCACATTTATCCTTCGCCAGGCAATCGGTCTGAATCACTTCGAGCAGAAATGATTCTCCGTTAAACTCCAGACCGAATCGGCCGATTGTATCCATCTGGTATTCCACCTCGACCTCGAAATCTTCGTCGAGACCCAGTTTTTTCTCCGACAATTCAATGATTGCCTTCAGTTTTTCGGTACTTAACCGATGATCGAAGTCATCGGCTGTCCAAAGCTGAAAATTAACGACCGACTCTTCCCGGATTGTTCCGCCACAATCGATAAACCGTTTTGTGATCAATCCAACTTCCGTAACATGAAAGTGCGCCGGCACCGGCTCCCCGTCGGGACGGAGAAATGTCACGTTTTCCAGTTGGGTAAGGGCATTTTTTACTTCCGATAATTTCATATGGATTATCTTTTATTTTAGCAACAGGTTCCGGAGCCAGAGGGGTGATACTGATCAAATAACGCATTGAACTGCCCCTGTATATCGGCCCAGCGCTCCGCATTGATACAGTAACATCTCCGCGTTCCATCGATGGTTCCCTGAATAATTCCGATATCTTTCAATTCCCGCAAATGCTGACTGATTGTCGCCTGCGCGAGTCCCAGTTCCTGAACGAGATCGCCGTTGATACAGGCCTCTTCTCTCAATAAATGCTCGATAATGGCAACTCTGGCAGGATGAGCTAACGCTTTCGCAACCATAGCAATTGCATTCTGCGAATCCGAAAAAAGATCTGTTCTCGTCACTCCCATTATCTGTATATCGCAATATACCGATAGAACAAATCCTGTAAACAGTTTTTGTCTAATCCGGTTGAATTTCCGGGGCTTTGATTTGTCCGGTCTTTTCGATAATCGCTTTGGGATTCCGTTTTTGCGATTACTGTGCGTCTTTGAACACAGGAAAAACATTCTCAGATCTTGGCCTGCCTCCACTTTTGCTGGAGGCGGTATCGGAACTTGGTTTCGAGGAACCTTCAGCCATCCAGGCAGCCACCATACCGGTCGCTCTCGAAGGGCACGACATCGTAGGCCTCTCCGAAACCGGATCGGGGAAAACTGCCGCTTTCGGATTGCCGGCTCTTTCGCAAATCGACTTTGAAAACCCGGTCCCTCAACTGCTGGTCATCTGCCCGACCCGGGAACTTGCCGTACAGGTTTGTGAGGAAATCAGCCGCCTCGGCTCGAAGCTGCCAAAATTGAAAACTGTCGCCATCTACGGCGGTGCCCCTATGGACAGACAGTTCCGCGCTCTTCGTCAGGGCACCCAGGTCATTGTCGGCACCCCGGGGAGATTAATCGACCACGTCGAAAGAGGATCGCTCAATCTCGACGACATCAAAATGGTGATTCTCGACGAGGCTGACCGGATGCTGGATATGGGATTTTTCGATGAGATGCAATCGATCCTCCGCGCAGTGCCGGAAGAAAGGCAAACGCTTTTCTTCTCGGCGACGATGAACCGGAATGTGGAAGGCCTGATCAAACGCTTTGGAAATGAACCACGCACGATTCAGATTGAACGCAAAACGCTGACGGTGGAATCTGTCGAACAGGTTGCCTACGAAGTTCGTCAACGCTCCAAGACCGAAGTTTTATCCCGAATCCTCGACCTTGAACAACCGAGGCTTGCCATCGTTTTCTGCAATACAAAACGCAACGTCGACGAATGTACGGAAGCTCTCCTCGCCCGTGGCTACTCCGCCGACCGTCTGCATGGCGACATTTCCCAGGCACTGAGAGAACGGGTTCTACGAATGTTTCGCGAAGGCACCGTCGAAGTCCTCGTAGCGACCGATGTCGCCGCCCGGGGAATCGATATCGATGACATCGATGTCGTTTTTAACTACGACCTTCCTCAGGATCCCGAAGACTATGTCCACCGTATCGGTCGAACAGGTAGAGCAGGCCGCTCCGGTAAAGCGGTGTCATTTATTTTCGGTAGAGATGTCTTTCGCCTGCAGACAATCGAACGCTACATTCGCCAGCAAATCACCCGTGCACCGATCCCTTCCCAGGCGGAGGTGGAAGGCAAACTCGCCAGCCAACTGATTGACGGTGTTCGTGAAAAACTGGAGTCCAAAGCTTTCGAAGACAGCTCAGCCGATGTAAAACAACTCCAGGAGGCCGGTTTTGAGCTTTTTGATATCGCTAACACTTTGATGGCTATGCTCCGCGAAGGAACAAGCCGTGAAGGCGAAGAAATTATCGAAGATCGGCACGACTCCCGTGACCGGTCCTACGAACGCGAACGCAGTCCCGGTAAGGACCGTGGCGATCGACGCAAGAGAAACGAGCGATTCACCGCCGAAGAGGGCATGACCCGCCTGTTTCTGAATCTCGGTAAGGCTCAAAGGATCAGCCCCGGCGATATAGTCGGTATGATGCACAATGAAATGGCGCTACCGCGAGAAGCTCTGGGGAAAATCACCATGACCCCCAAGTTCACACTCATCGAAATCGCCAACGATTTTGTGGAAACCGCTCTCGCTGAAGCCAAAAAATCCAAACTGCGCGGCAAACGCTTCGTTCTCGACTACGACCGGTCCTCCGGAGCTATCGGCGAAAAGAAAGAACGCTCCGGAAAACCGGATTCGAAAGACCGGAAGTTCTCCGGAAAAAAAGGCTCTAAACCTGACCGGGAGCGACGTGGCGGGAAGACAAAAGGACGATATCCGCGTAAGGATAATTAATTAAAGAATCTTACTATTTAATTATTCTGAAAAAGAAGATGCAATCCGGCTGATTTCGATCATAATGAAATCAGCCTGTTTGGACTACCGAGCCTAGACAAGCATTTTCCAGAAGAGTAGGAATTACTGTTGTTACGGAACTCCACTCTGTAGGCTATCCATAAATGTCCGTGCCGGTAGTCCTAACAGGTTTTTTATGTCCCTGGTTCTATGGATTCGGGTTTACAGAGCGTTTAATGGTGCGATCTTTCGCGAAGTTATGCGCAGTCCTCTCCCCTACATTCTTTTCGTAGTCAGCCTTGTCGGTTCAGGGTGCCTGGGTCGGAAAACGGAAGAACCGGCATCGGCCAATACGCCGAGCGCCCCTCCAGCTTCCTATCCGGAGAGCGAAGGTGTGGCCAGCGCTCCGCCCCCCGCAAAACCCGCTGCTGCAGCCGCTTCATCCGGTGTAAAAACAACCTACTCCGGACTGCAATACGAAGTTCTCAAGCCGGGCACCGGGCGTCGTCCCACATCGTACAACAAAGTGAAAGTCCACTACCACGGCTATCTTCCCAACGGCACGGTCTTCGACAGTAGCGTTCAGCGCGGCCAGCCGGCGACCTTTGGTCTGAATCAGGTGATCGCCGGATGGAGAGAAGGTATCCCGCTGATGAAAGAGGGAGCCAAATACCGCTTTACTGTGCCTCCGCACCTCGCCTACGGCGAAAGAGGCAGCCCACCGAAAATCGGTCCAAACCAGACGTTAAAATTTGATGTCGAACTGATTCAGGTTGTGTATTGATCCCTCAATTGGATTCAACAGGGTACAATCCCGGACGTAACAGGGTACAATCTTCCGGTCTAAATTGATACGGTGTTACTCTGTCAGGAGTTGATTGGTATTTTCGATGCGCTCCGCGCCCTATGAAGTTGCGCATCCTTAACGGTATGGAACTTTTTGTCATTCCATTCGACAGAGATGTTGTTCCAACCGGACAGTCTTCATTCTACTCTGGATGTTTCCGAACTGAGAGGATTGCTCTCTAGACGCGGAGATAAGATAACCTACTTGCAGGGCAACCACGTCTGTGTGACGAGAGCGGGAAATGATCCGCGGGGCTGGCGAAAGCAAGTGGACTCAAACCACAACGGAACCGGTTCGTGGCAGTGCTTTAGACCGGCGTGTGACAATTTTCTCCGCACCCCCGAAGTCTTCGACAAAACCGGAAAAATGTATATCGCCGAATGGCGCTCCAACCTCGCCATGACACTGGGCAGAAAACCCGCCCGACCGGACGGTTCCCAACCGTTGTGGCAACGGGGGCGCCCGCTCATCGAATCACTTCGAAAGCGAAATTTATGGGATTATTTCGTGGATCCGTACAACATGGATGACGACTTTGTACCGTCTGCGTACTACAAAACGGTGAGCCTCATCGAACAACAAAACGAGTTAGTAGAGGAGGCTTTCGCTCGCGAACCACAATTGAGAGATCGGCTCGATCCCTTTCTTCACACAAACCCGGTAATAACCACCTACCATCTGGAAAGCCAACACTATCTACTTCGCCGAATGATAAGATTGAGCTGGGTGAAAAACTGGGCGGCAGAGTTCCCTGCCGATGCTCTGGAATTTGTCGAGCGACACCATTTTTCAAGCCGTCGCTGGCATCTGATAAATTTATGGCTCCGGGTGCCTGACGGCCGCCCGCTTTTTGATGAATTACCTCAGCTCGCCTGGCTGCTCGCTTCGTCCTGGAATGTGAAGCAGGAACCTGTTCAACGGCCGCTGCGCAGCTTACGCAGTTTGGTCAAAAAGCCGTTGCCCCGGATACTGCAGTGGCTGGATCTCCCGGACAGTCCGGATACAATCGATATCCTCCGATACGTGCGGGCCGAAATCTTCAGCCCGAAAACCGTCTTCTGGCTCTGTAAAGCACTGCGCAACCCTGAGATGCGGGCTCGCTTACAAAGTATAGAGGGCGACATCGACGGAAGAATCCTCTACCTGACCGGACAAAATCAACCTGTCTCCCTTTCTATACTTCATGCTATACATAAAAACGATTTAGTCGAAACGGGACACCTGAAGCAGGAAGTCGGCAAACTATACTTTCGTGTCAGGAAGCTGTATCACCGGTTGGGTCGGGAAAAAGATATAGAAAGTCTGGCTGAGATCAGCTCTACAACCGGGCTTCTCGCACGCTTCGTCGACCTCAACACCGAATACAGTCACCAGAAGCAACAGAAAATTCCCGGAAAGCGGGCGTTCGTAGAACCGGACATCGCAGTCATTTCCACTTCTCAGGAAGACTGGGTAGACGAAGGGGAATACTACGGAGTATTTCCCAATCTGTTTCTGCAAAACGGAGACCCGTTTTAGTAACGCCTATTTCGTTTTGCTCTCCAGATAGCTGGCGACGTTGATCAGATCCCGCACCGTCAGCAGATCGTTAAACGTCGGCATAGGGCTGTTTACGGCACCCAGCTTATCACCGATGATCAACATCGCCTTCTGATGATCCGGCGAAATCAGGTGTTGAGGCGACATAATATGGTGCGCAAAATCGTCCCGACTCCATTGTCCGTTATTCTCCCCGCATAGAGAAATGTGGTCGATAGCAGGCAGATCGATCTCGGGAAACATTTCACCCTCAATCGTATGGCAGCGATGACAATTCTTCACCTCGAAAACGATTCGACCCTGTTTGTCATCACCTTTGGGAAATACCCGGTCATCTTCGTCCTGAAGGTTTTCATCAGGCGATTGAGCCAGCACAACAACGGCAAAGGCTGCTACTGCGCAAGATATCAGAAGGAGAGAAAGTTTTGTGCTCATAGAAGTAGTAATGTAACGAGGCAAAATATGATCGCGTCCGACCTGTTTTTATCTCTGCAACGATTGCCAAAGATTTCTCACGGGTTGTTCAAAAAACACACACAGCAATTCCCGCAGGCTTTCTCGCAACCAGCGCGAAGTGAAACACGCTTCGCAAACTGTAGAGTAGGGCATATGAGAATTGTTACATTCGCTTTGCTTCTGCTCTCGATACTTTTCCCGGGCGGAACCGGTCACTCCGGTGAATTCCGCTTCAAAGGAGGCAAGCCGGAGGCTGGAAAAGTCGCTTTCGAAAGACTCAACTGCATACAGTGCCACCAGGTTAACGGGGTGACTCTGGCTGAGCCGAAAACGAAACGAATTTTGAACTTGTCGCTGGGGAAAGAAATTCGCTTCGTGAAAAACTACGAAGATATTCTCACAGCCATAACCAATCCCCGGCACGTGGTTACGGAACAATACTCCGGTCTGCTCTCAAAAGCGGAACTGGATGGCGGGATCGAAGCTTTTATGCCGAATATGATTGAAGACATGAGCGTTGTTCAATTGATTGATCTCGCGGCCTTTCTGGACAAAGTTTATTCCGAAAATCTTGATGAGTATCCACAAATTATTGAATAGCATAATGCATCGCTCTTTGGCTTCGATTCTGGCTCTGGGAATGATTGTTTCCTGCGCGGAATCCCCGGAAGATATCGGTTCCCCCACCTGGCCGGAGCGGGTACCGGCTAAACTCGATTTTAAAACTCACGTCCGTCCGATCCTGGTGATCAATTGCATAGAATGCCACAATTCGGAAGACGCGGTGAAATACAGCGGACTCAACCTTCAAACCAAAGCGGCAGCAATGACTACCGGCAAAAACGCCCCGGTCATCATACCCGGAAATGCGGATGGCAGCCTGCTCATACAAATGCTGCAACGGGATCCGCAGCACCAGTGGGCCATGCCCCCCACTCCGGACCGGATCTGGGGTGCACGACTGGAGATACTCAGGAAATGGATCAACGAAGGTGCCGACTGGCCGACCGGGCTGGTTCTCGAACATCCTGCCGAGGTAGAGAACTGGTAAACATTACCTCTCAAACTCCCGCACCATTTCATCGAGAATGGCGAGTCCGAATGAAATCTTTTTGAAAAAACTTTCATTGTGATGGACTTCAATAAAATTCGGATGCGATGACCAGAGTTTGTATAGTTGCCGGTCAATCTTTACAGCTTCTTTCAGGGACTCTCTGCGAACCGGATTACCGCCTTCAATCCCGAGCCCGCCGGCAGCAGCTGTTTCGAAAAAAATCACCCCGTCGTAGGTAAGAAGTTCGTTCTCCAGGGTCGTGCCCATTTCATCGAAAAAGGATCGATCACTCTCCGGCCAATACGCGGCCCCATCTATCGTTCCCCTGTCGCACAAAAGGATTCGGCTGGGAAATTTTGCCGCCTGGATACTTTCCAGATTGCGCTGGACATGGTAGATCGCGCGCTGAGCAGAGCAAACTGCTTCCGGTTCGGTATACCGGGGAAATCCACCCGAAAACATCATAGTTGCCGCCTCCGGAACAATGACCACTTTTTCGCCGATTTCGCGTCGAAACAAATCGGCCGCCGTAGTTTTTCCCCCGCCGGGACCACCGGTCAAAACAATTCGGAAAGCCTTCTCCGGCGATTTGTTTTTTTTCTCTTTCATATATCACACCGGATCACACCAAACCCAGCGCACGAACTGCGAGAATCAACAGGATCAACAGCACCGCAATTACCATGATCAAAAAATGCGGTCGAAATAACCGGCTTGCGAATTTTTCCCCTTTTCCCATTTTGGTATATTACTTGATCAAAAGACTTCTTCACTGCGCCCTTTGGCGAACCAATCGCATTTTTTGGCGAAAGCCCCGGAAGACCCGCCATACCGACTCCACAAAAACCGGTATGAGGGCGAAGCAAAGTACGGCGAGAAGTTCATCCACCCGCGGCGGTCGTAAATCCAGGACCCTGGCGGCCAGCGGCACATAGCAGGCCAGGGCAAGCAAAATACAACAGAGTCCTGTCGCCCCCCACACCCAGCGGTTCTTTACCACTTCACTGCGAAACAACACGGCATCACTTTCCGCCATATTAAATACATGCAAAATCTGCGCCACCGCCAGAGTGAGGAAGGAAATAGTTACAGCTTCGTCAGCGGTCGCCCCACCACGAATCGAATAGAGAAACGCAGCAAATGTGGCCAAAGCTATTACGATTCCATGTCGAAAAATCGTAATCCAGTGGCTCCGGCGAAGTATCGGTTGTCCAGCTTTACCAGGCTTCCGGCTCATGATGGCCGGACTGCCCGGTGTAACACCGAGGGCCAGTGCCGGAAATACATCAGTTACCAGATTCAAAAACAATATCTGCAGCGGAAGTAACGGTAGCTGACCGGTTACCATCATCGAGATCCAAACAACCAGAATTTCGCTGATATTGCAGGACATCAGATAGACAACGAATTTTCTGATGTTAATCAGAATAATTCTTCCCTGCCGAATCGCCAAAACGATAGTTCGAAACGAATCATCCTGTAGAACCATCACCGCGGCTTCACGGGCGACATCAGTCCCCCGCAATCCCATTGCCACGCCGATGTCGGCCTGTTGCAGGGCAGGGGCGTCATTTACGCCGTCACCGGTCATAGCTACGACATGTTTGCGGCTTTGGTAGTGTTTCACGAGGGCCAGTTTCTGCTCGGGAGTGGACCGGGCAATGATAGCGACCTCATCCAGAAGTCGGATTCCATCATCCGATTCGAAATCGACTTGTTCCAGTTCCGTTCCGGTCAGAACAGCACCTTCGGCAAGACCAATCTGACCGGCGATTGCCTTTGCTGTAGGCGCCTGATCACCGGTTACCATCACAATTCGGATGCCTGCTGAACGACAGTCGTTAACAGCGGATGCGATATCTTTGCGGGGAGGATCGATCAATCCGATTAAGCCCAGAAAAGTGTAGTCCCCTTCGCAAACACCGTCTTCCCCGCGCGCCACTGCGATGACCCGCAATCCCTGGCTGGCCATCTGCCGGTTTCTCTCTTCCCACTTATCCGGTTGCTCATCTCCTTCGAACCGACACAGCGGTAACACGGCTTCGGCCGCTCCTTTCACCGCTTTGATTTCTTTACTACCGGTGGAATGGACCGTTGTCATCTTCCGGGCGACCGCATCAAACGGGATTTCGCCGGTTCGGGGAAATGCCTTCTTTACTTCCGCTATGTGTAGTCCGGAAGCAGCAGCCCATTCGAGTAACGACACTTCGAGAGGATCTCCCACTGCGGCATCTTTTCCGAGGGCCGCATTATTACACAATATGCAAACCTGTAGCATCTCCCGCTGAATATCTTTAGAATCGGCCGGAACCGGAGCGGAACTTTGCGCCGACCAAACTTCCGTTACCGTCATCCTGTTTTCGGTCAAAGTTCCCGTCTTATCCGTGCAGATGATGCCGGTGGAACCCAACGTCTCCACGGCGGAGAGATGATTTATCACCGCATGATTGCGGGCCATTTTCCAGAGACCGTTAGCGAGCGCAATCGTAGCAACTACAGGGAGCCCTTCCGGTATCGCCGCGATGGAAAGCGCAATCGAAGTTTGCACCATAGTCAGCAATTCAATACCCCGGGCGAGACCGGCCAGAGTCATGATCAGCATCAATCCCAGAGTTATCCAGACAAGCCGGTAGCCGAGACGGTCCAGTTGCTTTTCCAACGGCGTGGTGTGATGTGTTGCACTGCGAACCATCTCCGAAATTTTTCCCAGTTCACTTTTACTACCCGTTCCGGTAACCACTCCCCGCCCTGTTCCGGCAGTTATTCTGGCTCCCCTGTAAATCATCGAAGTCCGCTCCGCTAATGGCGTATCCTCTCGAACCGGTTTGGTCGATTTGCGCACAGGCAAAGATTCCCCGGTCAGTGCACTTTCATCGGACTGCAGAGAGTTGGATTCAAAAAGCCGAATATCCGCAGGAACCATATCGCCAGGCTCGAACACCACGACATCACCCGGTACCAGGCCGTCCGAGTCGACAACCGCCGGGTTGCCGCCGCGAACCACCCGGGCCGTCATGCGGCTCATCTTCTTCAGAGCTTCCATCGATTGCGAAGCCTTTAACTCGGTAAAAAATCCGATCAAAGCATTTATAAAAACCACTGCGATAACAGCAATTCCTTCAGGAAGATCACCGGTGGAAAAAGCGATCACTGCCGCAATGACCAGTAGAGCCACGATCAGGCTGCGAAATTGCCGCCACCATATTTCCCACGCACTCACCGGGGCGGCTCCAACTACCGAATTGGGACCGTACATTTCCAGGCGCTTCTCTACTTCCGGACCGGTCAATCCGGTCGGGGAAGTGCCAAGTAAAGAGACAACTTCATCCGAAGTTTTGGACCAGATATGTTCCGGCACCTTTGCTGCAGGTTCCATAAAGCTGTTTACCAGTGTCGCTAGGGAAGAACCAGAACGGAACTGTGACTCTGTTCCAGAATGTGCTCAGCCGTGCTGCCGATAATTCTTGCGCCCAGAGTATTGTGCCCGTGGCGGCCAAGGATAACCAAACTCGCATTTTTTTTCCGGGCAAATTCGCTGATCGCTTTTGAAGGTGAATTGCCAAGAAGAATATCTACTTCGCATTCCATCTCTATGCCAAGGCGGTGCCGAACACTGGCTTCCAGTCTCGCCACATAACCTTCTTCCGAGCCCCCTAGACGGGTCAGCACAGTCTCCGTAAGCCCGAATCCGCCGGTATTTGGCGTAGCCGCAACGATCATCTCAAATGGCACTGCCACATGAGCATAAACAGGTTCAGCCGCTTGCAGCCCCGCCATAAATTGCGTCCAATAGCTGATCTTGTCCGTTTGTTCCGAAAAATCGATACATCCTACAACCGGCCCGTCGTTGTGATGACTTGGCACCAGCACAAGCACAGGTTTATCCACCAACCGCACCACCTTCGAAGTTACTGAACCCACCCTGGAAAGCAGTCCACTGCGCCCCGAATAACCCAAAGCGACCATGGAGTACTTTTCATGACTGGCGAGTCTCGACATCAATTTAGCGGGACAGCCCTCGTGGACTTCGGTCTCCACCTCCAGATCACATTTCTCCGCTATCTCTTTAGCC
>JARGOZ010000132.1:9651-20320 GCA_029213025.1 Verrucomicrobiales bacterium | reverse complement strand
CGAATATCAATCCTGTTTCAGGTGGGTGCAAGATGGCCTGGATTTTGTGTTTACATTTTATTAAGCCTGCATTTTTATTAATTTTACTTTAGCAGGATCATTCTCCAACAAAGTTTCCTCCATTATTACTGTAAGCCTGTATTTTAAATTTTTAATTTTCGATGGATTTGAGTTTGCGAACGGATACAACGGGGCTGACGGAACACCTATGTAACTCCGTTTATCTGTGAGCAAGTTTCGATATACACATCCGAGTCACAAATTTCCATATTGGTAAGATCGTTTGAGACACCACCCAAACTGAGAGGAATCACTAATCCAACACAGCTTTCATAAGGAATCGGAGTCGAACCATTAGATTTCAACCAAGATATGAAGAGTTCAGATTCCAACGCGCTGTCTGTTTTGTCTACTAAACACCGATTATGGAATTCGATAATTGAATCTGCTACGTCGAACGCTTCTCCAGTTTCTGGGCGAAGCATTACAACGCTACCGTCATTGATCCTGATCGCAAACTGCTCTCCAATCCAACTTGATGCAAAAACTATTGCTTTTCCGTTAACGCCCGGGAAAATACCAAACAGTCTAGTTGTGGCTCGAAATAAATCACAATTTTTGTAAATTCGGTATAGCCCGTTATCAAATGTTTTTCCTGAAAACTCAACGAGGAACGACCTGAATTGTTCTAATTTATTTTCTGGGATATTTAATTTTTCTAACTCAGTTTCAAGCACTGCGTGCTTAGTTTCGCTATTATCGGTAAGCGTGAACTTATTTAAAAATCTATCATACATAACCTTCGTTAATCAGGGTCAACAAACTTAACATTTCTCACCTTTATGCCGTGTGCTAATGGCTCACGGCGAATGGCACCTGAAATTTGGGAGCCTGTGCTTCTGTTGACACTTCCATTAAGCTTCATCATATTAGACGTTACGTCTTTACCTCCCAACTGAAGTTCAATGGCATGGTCAGCATCATTATTCATTATCTCCCATATCGTTGGCCTTTCTAAAGTCATCTTGTGTTTTTCCTCCCCGCGGATCTCTGTGCGCCTTGTCTGTGACTACGGTATCTCCTTTGTAAGCGAATTCTAAGGGACAGACTCGGGACAGACTCACAGTCCAGGAAACAATCTATAATATCAGGTTTAATTTAATTTCTTCCAACCTTTATCGACTATTATTATGTCCTCAAGCGGAGCGCCGTCCCCTGGCGGAGCGCCGCAGCATGCATGCATGAAGCACAGCGGACGGACCGGCTTTCGCTCTGGTTAAAATTGAAAATTCGTCCATAATCTGTGCTTCGGTCGCATTGAAACACGAACTCACACACAACCGGCTCATTTTCGCGGCGCTGCTCCTGCTGTTGCTGACGGGTTGTGCCACGCCGCAGCCCGGGATGACACGCCTGGCAGCGACTCCGATCGGATACGTGAGTCAGCTCCAGTCCGCCCGGCTGAATGAAGTCAACCATAAGGATAACATACCAGTCTTCATCGTGAGCGGCAGAAATGTAGTGCCGAACCCTCGCGGAGTGAATCCATTTGGTGATGAGCGAAACGATGCGCCGGTCCCCAATCTAGGCATAGCCAAAGTTTCAGTCGGCGAAGGCATGACATCCGGGGAAATCATTGCCGACACTCTCAAAACCAACGGCAGACGCGGAAAAACCCGTTTCCGCCTCAAAAATGTCGAACTGATACCGACGCCCCCGGTCGATCATTTCTCTATCGAACATGAAGATGCGCATTTCCAGGATAATCCCTGGGTGAAGGAATTAAATAAGGTGTTGCGCAATAGCCGGAGTAAAAAAATCTCTATCTATGTGCACGGCTACAACACCGAGTTCATTACCAGCGCAGAGCTGTGCGCGGAAGTCGTCCACTTTCATGCCCGGGAAGGCGCGGTCATCAATTTCGCCTGGCCGTCGCAGGGAAATATCGGTGCCTATCTGGCGGACAAAGGCAATGCGGAATACAGCACCCGTCACTTTCGCGGACTGCTCGAATTGCTGGCCCGGGAAACCTGCGCTGAGAAAATTGACATCGTAGCGCACAGCGCCGGCAACCCGATTGTTGTGAATGCCATGAAGGAAATCCGGATATTGCAGCGGCACATGACCGCCGATCAACTGCGCGACAAATACAAGGTCAACTCGGTCGTGCTCGCCGCACCGGATATGGATTTACAAACCTTTATCAACGCCGTTTTCGACCGCTTCCACGAACTGGCTCAGGGCGTTGCTGTCTATACTTCTCAAACTGACAAAGCCCTCGACATCGCCCGGAAGCTTTTCCGGGCCGAGCGACTCGGACGCGCCGCTGCGGATATGGATGGCTGGGAGAAAGATACCCTCACCCAGGTCAACCGAATCGAGATGATAGATGTTACCAACGCGGAAGGGCAATCCAGAGAACTGCTCGGACATAACTACTTTTACCGAAACCCCTGGGTAAGTACCGATATAGGATTATTCGTCGAAAATTTCTCTCCGGAAGAAAGAAACCTGGTCCCCGGGGAAAACGGACTTTTCTGGACGTTCCCGGATAATTACGATCAACTGGTGCGCGCAAGGCGTTGAGGAACCGTAGTTCCCTACCAGCCTCCCCCACCGCCGCCGCCGCCTCCACCGCCGGAAGAACCACCGCCGCCGCTGCCAGAGCTGGAACTCGGCGAAACCGAAGACGAAGCGAGAGCTGAAGTCAGGCTGCCGGCGATCGCTGAAGTCAACGCTCCCGCAGCCATTTGATTGAGATTGGAATTACCGGAGTAAAACGACGGCGAATACGCAGTCCTTCCTGTCGAACCGGGCGACTGAGCCGCAGCGGCCAGCACATCCGAAAACTGCTCTGACCACTCTTGATCGACATCCAGAGCCAAAGCATAGGGCAAAAATTTCTCGAACAATTCCGGGGTTCGCTCCGGCGGATTAATTAGATTCAGACGATCGGCTTCCGCGACACTCAAGTATTGCTTAAATCCTTCGATCTGATCCAAAATCTCTCTACCGTAGTGAGTCGGCGCTTTCAGCAAATGATAAAACACCACTACCATTATAGACGTCAGAGCGAAAATTATCGCGATCACCGGGGATACCATGACAACAAACGTCCCGATCCCGACAAACCAGCCGATAACAAAAGGTATCGCAAACAGAGTGGCACCGATCGCCCCACTACCATTTCTCCAGCCTGAAATCGCAGCAGACACCAACATCATCGTGCCGGCCGACCATCCGGTTATCCATAGCAGGATAAACAGACCCTCGGGATTTTTCAGCGCTACCGAAATCGCCAGCGGAACAATGGCGATTAACAAACCCATCAACCAGTAGCGCAGGTTTTTTACAAAATGAGTCTTCTCCAGCTTTTTCGCGAGGTCCTTTTTAAGGCTGGTTTTTGCGCCCCCGATTGTTTTGTGGTTTTTCTGCTGAAGCGACAGGACACGAGCCGATCCAAACAGATGCTGATAAACCGAAAGTTCGTCAGGAGTCAGATCCGCCTTGCCCTTCAGTTTCTCCAGTTGATAGGTCTTGCCGGATTCCTTGATTTTAAGCATTCCCTTCGAAGCAAGACTGATCACGGCAGCAGCAAAAGCTTTGTCATCAAATTTCATCCGGTAGAGATTTCGCACCGCCGCGGCAGAGAAGCCCGCAGGCGGACTGTACAGTGGAATAATCGTTCCCGCCGGAGGATCTTCCCCCACCCGCCTCCAGGTCAGGAAGAAGTATAGAAACAATCCGATCAATCCAAAAATACCAATTGCCGCACCAATATTATCCTTTGCCATCGAAGCCACACCCTGAGGATCCGCATTGTAGTCAATCGCTCCTTTCGGCCAGGTGACGGAGATTGTCAGCCCCTCGCCACTGGAAAGTGGAAATGTGGTCTCGAATTTGACAGTCCCATCTGGAAACGTATCGCTACGATACTGCTGCCCCTTGCTGCCGGCACTCCCGGTATAGGCATTCAGCTCGATCGCCCGCACTTCCCCTGGCAATCGAATTGTCGCTGTTGCCTTATCGATGGGAAAGGCCCATCCGTTACCAGTGACGTTCCAATACAGTTCGTCGAAATCTTCCTGATAGCCCAACTGGCGTGTTGTCCGGTATTCGATTTTATAGGTATATTCCCCCGGCTTTAGAATAACATTGCCATTACCTATCCGGACACGCTTGCCACCACTTATATTTTCGACAACATAATTTTCAGGTTTTCCACCACGTAAAACTCGCTGCACTTCAAAACCGCGGGCTCGCTGCAATCCCCACTTGCTGGAGTACAGGGTCGGAAAATCGCGATAGATGCCCCGCTTGATTCGATTGCCATCAGCTCGAACGCGAATTGTCTCAACTACCGAAAGACTGGAGTCCGGCTGGATCACAATGTCACTGTCAAAGCTGAGTATCCGCTCGGCTTGTTGAGCAGAAGCCACTGACAAGGTTGCAAACAGACAGATAAATATCAGTAATCGGCGCATAACTAAGCCTCGCCTCCCGCATTTGAAGTTTTCAACAATTTACCGAGATCAGGCGGCAACCTCTCGGCGACACTTTCCAGCTCGAAATAGTCCGCAGTTTTAAAACCACCGGCAGAAGCGATCAGCGCATTGGGAAAAGTTTCCACCAAATTGTTTAGATCGCGAACCGAGCCGTTGTAATATCGCCGGGCAAACTGGAGATCATTTTCGATCTGCACAAGATTGGCTCCCAGTTCGCGGAATTGAGCATCCGCTTTCAATTCCGGATAAGCCTCAGCGAGCATCAGCAAACGCCCGAGGTCAGATCCGAGCGCTTTCTCAGGCCCGGCTGCCTCACTGATCGAACTGGCCGCCGCGGCCTCGGACCGATGCCGCGTCACATCTTCCAGCAATCCCCTCTCGTGCTGCTGATAGGCCTTCACCGCTGCCACCAGATTCGGCACCAGATCCCGCCGCCGCTTCAGCTGCACATCGATACCACTCCAGCCCTCTCTCAGTTGATTTCGTTGCCGAATCAGCCGGTTATAAGTCATCATCGCCCAGATGACGACCAGAATCAGCGGAATCGCGACGCTAAGGATCAGTGCAATGCTCATGGCCCGAGGGTTCCATAAAAAGACGTCTCCGGCAATTTGCAATGTGCCCGGTAACGTTCGAATCGAGTAAACAAAAGAATCACTTGATCGAATGCTCATTAACGCGAAAATCCTGACATGGGTATCTTCAGACTCTCTTTTCTTTGTACCATCTCACTTCTTCTGCTTACACCTCCGGGTGTTCAGGGACAGGATCGCCCTCTGCTCAATTCAATTTTCGGAGGAAAACCTGCGAAATCATCACAAACTGCCACTCGGGGCAAGAGAGTTGAGATCGACCTCACGAAGCAGAGACTGTATGCGTACGAAGGGAATCGCCTTGTCATGAAAACCCGCATTAGCTCGGGCCGCACCGGCAACACGCCCACCGGCAGGTTTAAAGCAGGTCCCTACAAGTCCGCCACGCATTTCTCCAGCCTCTACCACAATGCACCAATGCCGTGGAGTGTTCAGGTCACCGGAAACATTTTCATCCACGGGTTTAGCGAAGTGCCCAATTATCCCGCTTCGAAAGGTTGCATCCGCGTTCCAATCGGCGGCTTTAACCCGGCGAAAAAATTGTATCGCTGGCTCGATGTGGGGACACCTATTCGGATTTCGTATTAAGCGGATAGCGACTCCCGGAAAGGGCAGAGGACTGACCTTTGGCGCTTCCTTTTTTCTACAGGAGGACTCTGGTTTTTCATCGGTTCGGCGCATCGGGCTTGATCAATACTCGGCACAGCCTCGCATCTACATTTCTCCGATCCTACAAGTTAAATGTGGATGCGACCGTGAGGGAGTATCGTTTCATCGGTCCGGCGCACCGGGCTTGGTCCATACCCGGCCCTGCAATTCGGTCTACTCGCCAACCAACTCCAAGACCCGGACGTAATCTACCTGCATCTGTTTGGGCAGAATCTCTTCGCCGATTTTCCCGGCCCAGTCAGCCGCTTCGATCGAGATTTTCAGGTAGGCCGGAGTTTGCATAACACCTCCCGCCGAAGTTCGCCAAACTTCTTTTCCGTCGATAAAAAAGATATACTCATCTTCTCCCCAGTAGAGTCCATAGGTATGAAACCCGGTATAAAGATCTGACCGGTTTTTCACTACATGATTCGCTGTTTTATGATGCTCCCCATAGCCGCCCCAATGCACAGCCTGATTCACCTCCCCTCTCTCTGCAAAGATCGATTCGAAGATGTCAATTTCCGTTCCGTTTCGGCCATGAGCCTCTTCCAGCACGCCACCTACAGGCATCATCCAAAAGGCGCACCAGCCGCCCTTGATCACCGGAACGCGACAGCGGATTTCGAAATAGCCAAACTTCTTTTCGAACAAACCCTTGCTGCGAACAGCCCCGGAAAATACACCTTTCGGCGTTTGTGAGATTTCCAGAATCAGATTCCCTTTGCCATCGAGCCGACTGTGCCCGTTATCCCAACGGCATCCACCGCCCTGCCGAACCCACTCCGGACAGCGCTTCCACTTTGTTCTATCGAGTTTGGTCCCGTTAAAATCATCGCTCCACACCACCTTCCAGTTTTGATCGCTGTGAAACCTCTCCCCGGCGATTCCCGGGAGAATAAACAGGCTCCATGCTGCTATGAAAAGCCCTATCTTCCAATTAATCGAGCCCAACTGATTTTTCCTATCCATACTCAACCGTTTTCCATCTATGTATACCGAGTAGCGTTCCTCTTCGGCACGGATGCAGTTTCTCTACTTCTTCGCAGGTAGAAGGCCCTCGATAAACTCCTTTATTCCACTCAACATCGACGAGGTATCGCTCCAGCCAACCGTTTCCGAAACGACAGCTCCAAGCGGGGTAAACATTGCCAGCAAGGCGACACAAGTCATCGCGACGAGAGCCACACGCAGTCCCGTTGTTTTGGGGTATCTCTGCCTTTCACTGACCTTGAGAAACTTTATCGCCGTTTTGTCGAGCCCTCCGATCCGGTCAAAATCACTCGGCGCCCCGTCTGCCGGAGCCTGACTCATTTCGAGGGCGCGGTTCAACTCCACCCCGCTCCAGAGATGCTCATTTTTCTTCGACTTTTGCCAGTGCTGCGAAGCTTCACCAAGATGATGCTTCGCAGCTTGTACATAGCGATCTCCGCTGGCTGACAGAAAGGCTTTTTCCGATTCGGTTAATCCACCGACACGATCAAAATCGCTGAGCGAGGAACCAACCGGAGGTTTACTACATTCCAAAACCCGGTCCAACATCGCCCCGCTCCACAACCCCAGGAAATCCCCGGCCTTTCCGGATTCCTGCTTTTCCGCATCAGCAGAGAGCGCCCGCTTTATCTGAGCCGCGTCTCGAATTTCGTTGACCCAGCGATTCAGATCCACCCAGGCAACCAGTAAAATTTCGTGAACCAATTCATAGATACGATCTTCCTTTATACTGCAAACCGCCTCTACTATGATTTCTTCCCTCACCATTTCCTGTATCAGGTTTTTACTACCTATACCTCCCGCCTTTTTCAGATCCTGAAAAGAAACAGAACGAGACACCGGAGTGACGCCGTGGTCGGTTTCCGCGATCTGTACAAAACACAGTAGAATGTTCCGTAAAATTCGGCGATCAGCCAATGTCCGCCCGGTATAGATGGATGCCATCCTTTCGCTAAGTGCTCCTTCCACACCTTTGATCGCGTTGTAAGATGAGCGATTGATTCTGCGGTCATGGAGGCCTCCCATTTTTTCAAAGTCTTCATCGACCACCATACCTTTTCCGAACTGATTCTGATCGGCCTGTTCCACATTCCAGAGTCGCTGCAAAGCAAACTGGAGAAGCGGCAGTCGCTGTGGCCGCCCCTCCACATGACTCACAATGCGCGCTACGAGACCCGGTTCATAGCGAACCCCGTGGTTGGCTGCAGGCAGCTCCACTATCTCGCAGAGTTCCTCCCATACCGGCGGATTGATCCGCACAAGGTTTCGGTCGGTAATCGCCGGGAGCCCCCGATACTCGCCTAACCGACCCATAAAATAATCGCGAATAGCAAGCACAACCCGCACCTTGCTGTCGGGTTTTTCGGCCAGCTGAATCAGGGAATTCACAAACTGAAAAATTACCGGCGAATCCTGCTTTTCCGGCCGGGTAAAGATTTCTTCGAACTGATCGATAAATATCAACCAAGGTTCGTCGGGATTACCAGCCATCTGCCGTATTTCATTAAACTTCGTGGGTGACGGTTCGCTCGCCTCCACCCCGACCTCGAAAGAAAGCCCGGCTCTCATCAATGCAGTCCCAAGACTGTGAAATGGATTTTTCTCCGGGGAAAAAACGATCACCCGTGCGCCGGGGTTTTCTTTACGGAAGCGGGGAATCACACCGGCCTGAACGACCGATGACTTGCCACTGCCGGACCTGCCGAAAACGGTTACCAGCGGGAAAGAGGCCACCTTTTGGATAATTTCATCCGTTACCGAATTCCGTCCGAAAAATTTGCAGGCATCCTGTTCGGCAAATTTCCTCAAACCTACGTAGGGATTTTCCAAACTCAGGGAACGGGCGATAACAGGCTCCACTGCATTCGGATTCAAATGCGGTAGCACAAGAGCTTCCTCCCGCAGCGAATCATAACTGTCGAACTGAACCGGCTCCACCCCGCGACCCTCAATCCACGCGCTGCGAAACTGTGCCTGCAGATCTTTCAACTCCCTGCTTTCTTCAGTCGGTTGCTCAGGTTTAAACACGGTTGACGGGCAAAAAACATGTACCGACTTCGCGATATGTGCTCCAAATACATACTCCCACTGAGCATAGGAATGCCGCCCCCGGGAGATATCAGCAAACGCCTCGGCCCTGGCGGAATCCGGTTCATCACCATATTGCTGACCAACCAGACAAATCACCGCTTCACACTGTCGAATGTATTCCTCCAGCTTTTCCAGAAGCTGATTATCATCCGCAAAATCCTCCCTGAATTTGACAAGAAAACCCCGCTGCGTCAGTGCGTGAGCCAGTTCGCTTTTGCACGATTTAAACTCAGAGCCGACAGCGCTGAGATAGATATTTTTATGAGAAGCCCGCATTTTTTCCGGCCGGAATATAACACGGATGACGGAATCAAAGCGGGGAAATCAAAAGGAAAAATTCAACTCAAAATCGCTTTCACCACACGCGCTTCATCCACCCCGGTAAGCTTTTGATCGAGACCCATGTGCTTCACAGAAAATCTTTCGTGATCAATGCCTAACTGATGAAGAATCGTCGCATTCAGATCCCGGATATGAACCGGATTCTGCGTGATATTATAACTGAAATCATCGGTTTCGCCGTAGACCTGTCCGCCCCGGATTCCACCGCCTGCCATCCACACAGAAAAACAGCGGGGATGATGATCGCGACCGTAGTTTTCCGGCGTCAAAGTACCCTGACAGTAAATCGTACGACCGAATTCCCCACCCCACACGACGAGAGTATCATCGAGCATACCGCGCATTTTCAAATCTTTGAGCAGCGCCGCTGATGCCTGGTCTACATCGCGGGCCTGAAGAGGCAAATCTCTGGGCAACGCACCGTGCTGATCCCAGCCCCGATGGAATATTTGAGAAAAACGAACCCCGCGTTCCGCCATGCGCCGGGCGAGCAGACAGTTATAGGCAAAAGTCCCGGGAGTGCGGACATCCGGGCCATACATCTTCAGCACCGATTCAGGTTCGCCGGAAAGATCGGTCAACTCAGGCACGGAAGCCTGCATCCGGAAAGCCATCTCGTATTGCGAGATCCGGGTCCGGGTTTCAGGGTCGTGTGCCGCTTCATAGTGTTTTTGGTTCAGCGCATTAAGACCGTCCAGCATAGTACGACGCACGTCGCGATCTACACCTTTTGGATCTGACAGATAGAGAACCGGGTCGCCCTGTGAACGCAGAGCTACACCCTGATGTTTTGACGGAAGAAACCCACTGCCCCACAACCGGGAAAACAGAGCCTGCGCATCGCGCTTCGCCGACCAGCTGGAATTCAAGACAACGAAAGCCGGAAGGTTTTCATTCTCACTACCCAACCCGTAACTCAGCCAGGCACCGAGGCTGGGACGTCCGGGAATTTGATTCCCCGTTTGTATATAGGTAATCGCAGGGTCATGATTAATGGCCTCGGTCCACATGCTTCGAATCAAAGCTATATCATCAACCATCTCCGCCGTATAGGGAAGCAATTCACTCACTTCCGTCCCGGATTTACCATGCCGGGAAAAATTGTAAATAGACGGTGCAATCGGAAAGCGAGTCTGCTTTGAAGTCATCGTCGTAAGTCGCTGCCCGTTCCGAACCGTATCCGGCAAATCCTTATCAAACCACGGTTTCATCTGCGGCTTAGGATCCCACAGATCCAGTTGCGACGGAGCCCCGGACATGAAAAGGTAAATCGCCCGGCGCGCTTTCGGTGCAAAGCGAATACTTTCAGCGGGAGCTGCAACCGCATCTTTTCCCAGCAAATACGACAATGCCGCCCCGCCCAGGCCTGCAGCCGACTTTCCGAAAAACTGGCGCCTCGTTTCCTGACTGATATACTGTTTCTCTATCGCATGCATTGTATTTTCAGTTTTTGGTTACCGATTCATCCAGGTTCATCATTTGGCTGGCCACCATTGT
>JARGOZ010000132.1:0-9641 GCA_029213025.1 Verrucomicrobiales bacterium | reverse complement strand
CGCAATGTCCCTGGATTCGTATTCGTCATTCCGGATGGTAAAAAGCGGGTTCACTTCATCGCTAAGCAAGTCGCGGGCTGCCTCCGAATTACTGGTGTAGATATCGCGAAACTGAGTTAGTGAATTTTTGACCAGCCGAATTTCGTCCTCCAGCAATTCTCTACCCAGCATGAGCAGCGACAGATAACGGACCCTCTGATCATCGGGCTTCTGCGCTTCTTTCAATGTTCGCAGGGCAAGAAATCTCGCCGCTCTAACAAACTGCGGATCATTCATCAGCACGAGGGCCTGCAGGGGTGTATTGGTTCGCTCACGCCGGACTGTGCAACTTTCGCGGTCCGGAGCATCGAAAATGGACATGTTCGGAGGCGGCGAAGTTCTTTTCCAAAAGGAATAGAGAGATCTGCGATGCTCGGGCTCAGCCCCGTAATCCTGAAGAAAGGTCTGGGTGTTTGAATTAGTATATCCCACAGTTTTCCAGAGACCAGCTGGCTGATAAGGCTTTACCGAGGGCCCGCCAACTGAATCGTCGAGCAGGCCACTGGCAAAAAGGGCCTGATCCCGAATCATTTCGGCATCGAGACGAAACCGGGCTCCACGGGCCAAAAGGATGTTTCCCGGGTCCTTGGCAACTTTCTCTGGAGTCCCCCGGGAAGTTTGCTGATATACTTTTGAAAGCAAAATATGACGGTAGAGGCCTTTCACATCCCAACCATTATCCATAAAATACGTAGCTAGATAATCGAGCAATTCTCTATTGGAAGGATTTTCACCCTGAGTGCCGAAATCCTCGGATGTTTTTACAATCCCGCGCCCGAACAATTCCTGCCAAATCCGGTTCACCGTGACCCGTGCCGTTAGAGGATGACGGGAATCAACCAACCATTTTGCGAGCCCGAGTCGATCTTTGCTAAATTCACCATTCATTTGAATAAATCGCGGGAATCCAGCTGTGACCTCATCAAGCTTCAGGTCATATTCGCCGCGATCCAGAATGTGAGCTTTCGCCGGACCGTCTTTTTCATGCATGACCAGCGTCGTCGGCGCATCGGCCTGGAGCTCCCGGAGCTGGATGCGGGCTTCCTCCAATGCCGTTAACGTAGCAACTGTTTTACTCGAAATCACATTGTGAAAAAATCCGGTCAAGGCATCGACCTCACTTTTCTTTCGTTTCTCTTCCAGTTTTCGTGCTGCCAGTTTCCCGGCAGAATACATAGCAAGTGAAGCGATAGTTTCCTCCGGCAATACTTCGGTGAAAAAGTGGAACTCGGAAATTTGAGGAAACAAGCCGGTCTCGCTGTCAGCCCCCCCGATCTTTGCCGGGCTATCTGTAGCAAAATCATTTTCCAGGGTATCAACCCAGCTCGCCGCATAACGACTGTTCAACCATTTACCATTACTAAACATCCGAATCCCTTTGGAAGAACCGCTACCGTCGTAAGTCACCGCAAAATGCCCATGACTACCCGGCTTAAACGCCCGGGCCGCGCCCGTTCGAATCACCCGGTTCGGCCAGGCCTCAATCAGTTCGACATTGATTCGATCATCTATCACCCGGATTCGAATCCCCCTGTTTTGGTTATCAGGATCTGTATTATCAAATAGAACCGAAGGTCCTGACACAGGCATAACATGTCGAAAAGAAATCGAAAAACGATCATTCTTTCCCGGGTTCGGAAGATCGTTAATTACCACGGATTCCGAGGATTCATTCTTGAGCGGACTTGTTGTAAATTGCCCCGGAAGAGAGAAACCGTCCATTGAGGCAGGAGTTACCGATTTTATCCATGCCTCAAGTGCAGGCTTTTCCGATTTTTTTGCTCTGCTCCACTCGCCTTGCAACTCTCTGATACGCTTGCTCAACTCTGCAACCTCACTCTTCTTCGACTCATCTCCATATACATGAATGACAGGAGGAGAATCCTTTATATTACCATCCATCGCAGCCTGAGTTGTATTGTTAAAAAATGCGAACAGCTCATAAAACTCTTTCATCGTCAGCGGATCAAATTTGTGATCGTGGCACTGCGCGCAACCCGCCGTCATCCCCATCCATACCGTTGCGGTTGTGCTGACTCTGTCGACTCCGTAGCGTACATGGAATTCTTCATCAATAGCGCCGCCTTCTGATGTAGTCACATTACAGCGGTTAAAACCCGTCGCGATGAGTTGTGACTGTGTCGGATTCGGTAGTAAATCGCCCGCGATCTGTTCAATCGTGAATTGATCGAAAGGCATATTTATGTTGTAGGCATCAATCACCCAGTCGCGGTAAGGCCAAATCTCCCGGTAGTTATCGAGATGCAGCCCGTGAGTATCACCATACCGTGCGGCATCGAGCCAATACCGGGCCCGGTGTTCACCATACGCTTCACTGGAAAGCAACTTATCGATCAGTTTTTCGTAAGCATCCGAAGACGTATCGGATATAAAATCCTCTATCATTTGCGGCGAGGGCGGCAAGCCGGTGAGATCAAAACAGACCCGCCTGAGCAGCATGTTTTTATCAGCACGCGGAGATAGAGAAAGATTATTCTTTCGCAGGTTTTTCTCTACCAGAAAATCAACGGGATGCTCGACCGACTCCGGAATCGGCGGTTTCTCCGGTGCGACAAAAGCCCAGTGCTCTGTGTATTCCGCTCCCTGATCAATCCATTTCCGCAGAAGATTTTTCTGCCCGTCCGTTAAAGTTTTATGTGAATCCGGCGGCGGCATAATGTCATCCACATCATCACTTTGAATCCGGGCGATCAATTCGCTGGCATCAGCATCTCCCGGAACGATAGCGGGTGACTCTCCGGTAGTTGCCCCTTCATAGGTATCGAGCCGAAGTTTCGCTTTTCTTCCGTGTTCATCCGGCCCGTGACAGGCGATACAGTTCTCTGTCAGAATCGGGCGTATATCATTATTGAAATTCACCTCCTCCGAACCGGTAGTCAGACTGACATTTTCAAATGAAGTAGGAGGGCGGGTTTGCGACGCAACTACAGGCAGATTCGCCACTATTTTTTCGTATTCGACCTGGCGACTGTCTTCCGGTCCAGAGGAGTCGGAAGAGGGTTCAGCGCCGGTAACCGTTGGCTCATCGTGATCCGGGAGGAACACGACCAAAAAACCGACTACCAGAATCGCTGCGCAGGCAGCAAACCACCTTTTACGCAGCGTTGTACCCTGTACAATCCCGGACTGTACAGGGTACGATTTCCGATTCAACAGGGTACAGTCCGGTTCCTCCACCGCGAGAGCGGAAGCCGTCAACCACGTCTCCATTTCGCAGTGATCCAACCAGGTATCAAGCGCCTCAGGTGATTCCCTTAACAGATCATTGAGACGCTCCCTTTCCGACTCCCGCAGTGGGCGTTCGATTTGAATCCGAATGAGATCTTCTATACTTTTTCCGTCTTTCATGACGAACTAAAATTCGTTATCCAGTTCCGCGTGCGCTTTGTTCCGCACGCATTTGATTAAATTTTGCCGCGCCCGATACAGCAACTGCGCGACCGCATTGGCTTTTACTCCATTCTTCTGCGCAACCTCTTCCAGAGACATGCCCTCAAGGTAGAAAGAGTCGACAAAGGCCCGTTGCCGATCCGGTAGCAATTCAATACACAAATGTAGTAACCGCCGCTTTCGCGCCTCCTCCTTTTCCCTTTCTTCGTGGCGCACCTCAACCATATGCGCAACATCCTCATCAAAAAGCGGCAAAGTCGGCTTCCGCCTGGCGCGGCTGATGTGATTTCTATAGTGACCTTTGGCAATGGTACACATCCAGGCAACGATGTTGGTATCGGGCACGTATTCCGCTCTTTTCTCCCAGGCAGTCAGGTTCGTTTGCTGAAGAATATCCTCCGAATCAGCGGCATTGCCGGTCAGACGAATCAGGAAACCCAACACCGGAACCTGTGCCAATCGCAGTTCAGATTCGAATGGGTCGTTATCGTTGTCGCTGTTGTCCGGCAAAACTCTCACTTGTGACAAGTAATGTGGCCGAAAAACGAAAAATTACGTTTTTTTATAAAAATAAATCCGTCATCCCTGCGCGACAATCATCATCCAGCGAAACTCCATCTCCGGTTGGCTTTGGAATTGGACCGTAAAACCCGCCTGTTCAAGGAGATGGCGATGATTGTGGGAAAACGAAAGTTCCAATCCGGAGGGACGCGATTCTGTCTCCAGGGAGGGATCATACCCATCATAGAGGGGCTCGACCAGCGCCACCACCACCGGTGATTTTTGCTTCAGCATTGCAAACATCGTAGCCAACTCTTCCTCCAGAAAGTACTCCATTACCCCGCCGTAACTCATTACAATGGTTCCAGGACGGGCAACCTCCTCCAACAAAGCCGTCGCATCCCCGGAGTGAAATTCCAAACTGGTTCCGGCGTAGGTATCCCGGTTTTTCTTTATAATCATTTCATTAATGTCCAGCCCGGTAAACCGGTTTACTCCTTCAAGCTTTCCGGATAAATGATGCAGAACCCGCCCGTCACCACAGCCGATTTCGTATAGCTGCGTCAGTTCACCTTCCGATGAATTAACTACATCAATGAGAGCTTCCACCAGCGGGTAGTGACCACCGAGAAAAGAACTTTCAAACCGGTCGGCGAATTTGTCGTAAAATGAATCCCCGGCATCTCCCTGCCAATACTGGGAAAGGCGGTTTCGCAGAGACTTATGGTCACCCGAAAGGGCCGCCTGACGAATGAGACTACTGGAAATCAGTTTCTCCAAACTGCCACGGGGTACTGTCTCCCCCCGTGCAATTGAGAGACTAACTTTAGGGAAAACCCGAACGGCTACATCCCCGCAAATCTGCTTTATTACTTCTTTCATTCCGTCACTACACCAACTTTTTCCAATTCAAATTTGTAAACAGTAATTTAAATAGTTTATATTTACCATAATTAAGTTATTTTATATAGCTTCTGTGAAAGTTTGAAAAAACGAATCACAGAAAGAAACACGCAAACACCGAAACCATCCAATGCCAGAGGGTCAATCTTCATCCGGAGCCTACCATAGTGTAGTGGAAGCTTTTGTAGCTTCTGTCAGTCAGAACAGGAATAACATCGCAGTTATCTGCGGAGATGAATCACTGACATACAACCAGTTACATCTTCTTTCCAGCGCACTGGCGGCACAACTCCGTGACCTGGGCGTGAAGACCGGTGACCGCGTAGGAGTATGTAGCGAAAAGCGGGTCGAACTGGCTGTCGCCCTACTGGGTATACTTAAAGCGGGAGCTGCCTATATACCGATTGATGATGCTTACCCGGAAGCCCGGCTGCACCAAATGGCAACCGATGCCGGTATAGGTATACTCCTCGGCGAAAGCGCAAAATTGACTCTCGAAAATGTATCGCAAATCAATTTTGATAATTTTATCAAATCAAAAAAACTGGAAGCTGTTGAAGATATAGACAGAGAGTCGACTGCTTATGTTATGTATACCTCCGGGTCTACCGGTAATCCAAAAGGTGTAGCTGTCCCCCATCGAGCGATCCTGCGCCTGGTTATTGACCAGAACTTTTGCGATCTCGGTCCGGATGAAAAAATACTCCAGCACTCTCCGGTAGCGTTCGATGCCTCCACTTTCGAAATTTGGGGCGCCCTTCTCAACGGCGGGCAAATGGTAATTTTGCCTACGGAGGAAACCTCACTGCGCACCATCGGCGAAGCGATTGATAAGTATGATATTTCCACAATATGGCTCACCGCCGGTTTGTTTCATGCGATAGCTGAGGAACGTCCCGAAGATCTGCGCCCCCTCCGTCAACTTCTCACCGGAGGGGATGTCGTGTCGCCGACTCATTCCGCGAAAATTTTACAGCTCCTGCCGGACCTCAGATTGATCAACGGATACGGACCCACCGAGAATACCACCTTTACCTGTTGCCATACCATCACACCCGACGATGTGGTGGACGGTGCAGCGATTCCGATTGGAGCCGCCATATCAGGAACCGGTGTTCACATCCTCGACTCATCCCTGAAGCCTGTGCCGATGGGCGATGCCGGGGAATTATGTGCTTCCGGCGACGGGCTCGCTCTCGGCTACCTCAACAATCTCGAATTAACGGCAGAGAAGTTTGTCAGTCTCGAAAACGGGACAACCATCTACCGTACCGGTGACCTCGCAAAAATTCGCGAGGACGGAACCGTTGAATTTCTCGGCAGGATTGACCAGCAGGTCAAGATTCGTGGCTTCCGAATTGAACTGGGAGAAATCGAAACCGCTCTTTTACACATAGAGGGAGTCCAGCAGGCAAGTGTAGTTGCGGAAAAAGCCGGCGACAGTGCCGATAAGATTTTACTGGCTCATTATGTAGCAGACCGGAAAATCGATAAATCCACATTCCGACAGGAACTCGGTAAAACTTTACCCGATCACTGTATCCCTGCCTTTTTCAATCATATAGACAAGCTGCCGCTAAATACCAATGGCAAGGTTGATCGGAAAGCTCTGCCGGGTTTGAAAGAAATCATCGGATTTGATGAACCCGCTACCACCGGCCCGGAAGACAGCGAAAAAATATTCAGGGTTGTCAGTGAAGCTTTCGCCGAGGTTCTGGAAATGCCGGTCATCCCTCCGAATATCAATTTCTTCGACCTCGGTGCCAGCTCACTACAGATCGCCCGAATCCATGAAAAGATTCAGGCAGCTCTTAATACCGAATTTCCGGTCACCGACTTTTTTCACTACACAACTGTAAAAGAACTGTCCGGTCATCTGGGGAACAAGAATGATTCATCAAAGGCAGTCCACGACGATACTGATAGCGATACTTCCGATCAGTTTATCGCCATTGTAGGAATGGCAGGTCGCTTCCCCGGAGCTCCGGATATCGAGACATTCTGGAACAATCTTGTTGAGGGAAAAGAGACGATTTCCCACTTCACCCGGGAAGAACTGGAATACGAAAATGCCACAGCCACCAATTCCGATCCGGACGCCCATTATGTTCGTTCCCGGGGAATTATTGAAGGGTCTGATCACTTCGACGCCCGCCATTTCGGTATCAATCCCCGCGAAGCTACCGAGCTTGACCCGCAGCACCGCCTAATGTTGGAGTGCGCTCAAACCGCATTGGAAAACGCCGGGCACGATCCGGACCGGTTTGATGGCAAAATCGGCCTGTTTTGTGGATCGAGCCAAAACTCTTATCTGCTGAATAATCTTTGCTCAAATCCGAACTACGCCCGCCAGCTCGCCGCCGGATATCCCACAACCAATTTCAATGCTCTACTGGGTAACGACAAAGATTTCCTGCCCACCCGTGTTGCCTACAAACTCAACCTGAAAGGACCTGCGGTTTCGGTTCAGTGCGCCTGCTCCACTTCTCTCGTTTCCGTCGCGCAGGCCTGCGAAAGCCTCCGCTCGAAAACCTGTGATATGGCCATGGCCGGCGGCATTTCTCTGGGCCACCCGCAGAAACGCGACTACCTGTATACACCTGACGGAATCGCCTCCCGCGACGGACACTGCCGCACTTTCGACGCCGACGCGACAGGTACGGTCTTCGGCGAAGGAGTGGGCCTTGTCGCCCTGCGGCGTCTCGATGATGCGGTTGCGGACGGGGATAACATAATAGCGGTAATTCGGGGTTTTGCGCTCAACAACGACGGCTCCGAAAAAGCCGGATATACCGCGCCCAGCATCAAAGGACAGATAGAAGTAATTCGCGATGCGCAAAAATCCGCCAAAGTCGAAGCCGACTCAATTGGATATATAGAAACCCACGGAACAGCAACTCCTCTGGGTGATCCTATCGAAGTCGCCGCTTTGAACAGTGCCTTCCGGGAAACAACAGACAAAAAGCATTTCTGTACTATAGGAACCGGGAAGACCAACTTTGGACATCTCGATATCGCCGCAGGAGTAACCGGATTGATCAAAACCGCGCTTACCGTGAAGCATGGCGTAATCCCCCCTCTGCTCCATTTCCGCACACCCAATCCGAAAATTAACTTCGATGACAGTCCTTTTATTCCAGCTACAGAATTGCAGGAATGGACATCCGAAACAGGACCTCGCAGAGCGGGTGTCAGCGCCTTTGGCGTCGGCGGGACAAATGTCCACATGATACTCGAAGAATCGCCGATTCAACAGGGTACAGTCGATGATTCAACAGGGTACAATGCCGCATCCAACAGGGGACAGTCAAGCCTGTTTCCGCTCTCCGCCTCTCATCCGGACGCTCTCGCTCAGGCAGTCACCGCACTGGGAAATTTCGCCGCGAACCATACCGGTGCGGATATCAATTCCATCGCATATACTCTGCAAAAGGGCCGGCGCAATTATTCCTGCCGGACCGTGCTGGTGGCAGATTCTGTAGAGGAACTCTCGAAGGTGGCATCACACCACAGCGGTAAATCTATATCGGCAGGTAACTACGAAAAAGTCGCCTTTATGTTCCCCGGCCAGGGCTCACAGCATCCCGGCATGGCACAGGAGCTGTACGATAGAGAAACCGTTTTTCGGGAATCTCTGGACCTATGCGCTGATATCATTAACAATGAGACCGGGGTCGATCTTATCGAGCTTCTCTTTCCGGATGATCAGAAAAAGGAAGAGATGGCGGAACGCCTCAAAAACACCAGCATCGCGCAACCCGCCATCTTCGCGATTGAATATGCTCTTTCCCAACAGTGGAAACACTGGGGGATCACTCCGGCGTGCATGATTGGGCACAGTATTGGCGAATTCGCCGCTGCATGCATAGCCGGAGTGTTCACCTTAAACGATGCGTTATCGCTGATCTGTCTGAGAGGAAAACTAATGGCCGGTCTTCCGGGAGGTGCCATGATTTCCGTAAGAGCTACAGAATCGGAAATTCAACCATTCCTGTCCGATTCGATCAATCTGGCTGCCGTGAACGGCGCATCATCCTGCGTCATCGCCGGGCCTTATGACGAAGCCGACCAGGTGCTCGCGCAGAAAGGTATAGAATCTAAGCGGCTCCATACTTCGCATGCCTTCCATTCATCGATGATGGAACCGGTAGTAGATGAATTCGAATCTGCTGTGGCGAAATTATCTCTCCGGGCACCGGAAATACCGATTTTATCAACCGTCACGCAGGCATGGATGACGGATGAGGACGCGACAGATCCCCACTACTGGGCAGCGCACCTTCGAAAGCCGGTTCACTTTTACGGAGCGATTCAACAAGTATGGCGAATGACTGACCATGCGTTGATAGAAGTCGGCCCCGGAAGGACGCTTGCCACCCTGGCCGGACAAAATCCGGACCGCAGGAACGCCCAGCCATCGCTGGCTTCCCTGCCCCACCCGACCAAACAGGAATGTGCGTGGGGACACATGCGCACCAGCCTGGGAAATCTCTGGTGCCACGGACTGTCCGTAGACTGGGATGTTGCAGAAGAAAGAACCGTGAAACCCCGCAAAATCGAACTGCCAACCTACCGGTTCCAGCGCCAGAGATACATGGTGGAACCGGAGCAGCCCGCCACAACCCCGACTCCATCCAATTACCCTGCGCAATATACTTTACCTGAACAAAACCAAACCGCACAAACAATGACCCAAACCGCATCAAAAGGAGTGGAACCTGCCCTAAAGGAAATCCTCGCCGAGCTTTCCGGCATTTCCCCGGAGGAAATGGATAACTCAGCCTCAT